>DASYFE010000147.1:0-26243 GCA_036498585.1 Pyrinomonadaceae bacterium
TGGTGTCGTTTCTTCGTCGTGCTGGGGGTGAGGAAGTTTTAGTAGCGATTAACTTTTCCAGCCGGCCGTTTTTAGGATCTGTCGCCGGACGGAAAGTATCACTGAATGCGTGGGGTTACCGCATTTTAAACCACAGATGACACGGATTGTTTTACTGATTTTATTTGGCTGCCAGGTGGTGATGGCGCAGAGTGGTGATGCGCATTGGGCCACTGCGGCGAAGAATGGGTTTGGGACGTCCAACACGCTCGCGTCGAAGGTGTGGTTCACCCTCGCTGATGGCGTGATGACGGAAGTCTTTTATCCCACGGTCGACATGCCGAACGTGCAGATGCTCAAGTTTCAGGTTGTGATGGGCACAAAGATTGAGGATGAAGTTGACGATACCGTGCATCGGCTCGAGCTGCCGAATCCCGCATCCCTTACCTTCCGGCAAATCAACCGCGCGAAGAGTGGCGCCTACACGATCACGAAGACTTACATTACTGATCCGCACCGTAACACGGTGCTAATCGAAGTCGATTTCCAGACCCAAACCAACGCGCAGCTAAACGTCTATTACGATCCGTCGCTGAACAATAGTGGTATGCACGATACAGGATCGACAGATGTCAATGCCTTGCTGGCCAGTGATGGAGATATAGCCTCAGCCCTGGTTCCGAGTTGTGGCTTTGTGAATGCGGATACGGTGACGCAGAACGGTAACGTCCTTCAATCCGGTACCCTGAAGAAGAACCGATGCACTATCGCGCTCGCGTTTGGCAAAACCACGACTGAGGCGTTGGAGACGGCGCGAGCGTCACTCGCCAGAGGCTTTGAAACCACGCGCGCTGAGTATGAAACCGGGTGGGCCAGGTACGTTTCGCGCTTACCACGTATTGCCAGACACCAGCAACAGTTCAACATGGCCGCAATGGTCCTGAGAGCTCTCGAAGACGCGACCACCCGCGGCGCCGTTATCGCCTCGCCGTCAACGCCGTGGGGTGGTGGGCCAAACGCCAACGAGCCGAACACGACTGGATATCACTCTGTTTGGTCGCGCGATCTTTATCACGTCGCGACTGCGTTCGACGCGATGGGCGATCGCATAACTGCCAATCGACTGCTCAACTACCTATTCCGTGTGCAGCAGAAGCTCGACGGCAGCTTCCCGCAAAATTCGTTCGTCGATGGACGCACCGTAGGCGACGGATTGCAGATGGATCAGGTGGCGTTGCCGCTCGTGCTGGCTTATCAACTCGGTCGCAATGACAGAACGGCCTGGGTCAGTCACATCAAAGCCGCCGCTGATTTCATCGTGCGGAATGGCCCGCGCACCGATCAGGACCGCTGGGAAGAGAAGTCGGGCTACTCGCCTTCCAGTCTCGCTGCGCAGATCGCCGGCTTGGTGTGTGCGGCAGAGATTGCAAAAGCCAATCTTGACGATGCGTCAGCCAAAAGGTATCTCGATACGGCAGACAACTGGGTGAAGAACATCGAGAAGTGGACGGTCACCAAAGGCGACGGCGCGAGTGGCTACTACCTGCGCATCACTGCTAACAATGATCCAAACGACGGCGCGAAGATGGAGATCAACAGCAGCACTCGTGTCGTTGACGAGCGAAAGATCCTCGATGCGGGTTTCCTGGAGCTCGTACGGCTCGGTATCAAAGCGCCACGCGATCCGCTGATCGTCGAGTCGTTGAAGCTTATCGATCAATTAATAAAAGTTAAGACGCCCGTCGGCGAGGCTTGGTACCGCTACAATCATGACGCGTATGGTGAAACGCCGGACGGCGGCAAGTACGATGGGCGCAACGGTGTCGGAAGGCTGTGGACTTTGTTGACGGGCGAGCGTGGTGAGTATGAGCTGGCTGCGGGTGATATCGCGTCGGCGCGCAAGCGACTCGATACGCTCGCGGGTTTTGCAAACGATGGATTGATGATTCCGGAGCAGGTTTGGGATCGAGAGGAGAGTCCGGCGCCGAGTCTTCGTTTTGGCGCGGGAACCGGATCGGCGACGCCATTGGCGTGGTCCATGGCGCAGTTTATTCGACTGGCGATGAGTATCGAGCGCGGGCGGAATGTGGAGACACCGAGAGTCGTGTGGGAGCGCTATGGCAGCCGCGGATAACACAGATAAAAAACTGATTTTCGCTGCTGATCTTGGTGGCACGCACCTGCGTGCGGCCACTGTCGACTCGAAAGGGAAGATACACTCCAGGTTCAAGCAGAACACGCCGCAGGTTGCAGACGCTAATGCGATTGTTGATGCGATCGTCGCCGCAGTTCATGAATTTCAAAAAGAGACTGAGATCTCTGCCGTATCACTGGTTGTGCCGGGAACGGTAAAGGTTGAGGAGGGGACGGTCGTGAAGGCGCCGAACCTTCCGTGTCTCGATGGGTTTCGGCTGGCTGCGGCTTTGTCCAGCCGGCTCGATCTTCCTGCCACACTGGAGAACGACGCGAACGCTGCTGCAGTCGGTGAGATGTGGCAGGGCGCGGCGGTTGGTTGCAAGACCATCATCTGTTTGACGCTCGGGACGGGTGTGGGTGGCGGCATCATTCTCGACGGCAAGTTGTGGCGTGGTGTTGATGGCGCTGCGGCTGAGATTGGACACATGTGTGTCGATCCTTTTGGTGGGGTTGCGTGTACGTGTGGCAGTCGTGGTTGTCTGGAAGTTTTTGCGTCGGCGACGGCGATCGTGCGGATGACGCGCGAGGCGAGTCCACGCTATCCGGATTCGATCTTGCAGGGAACTGAGAATCGCACCGCGAAGCTGATCTTCGAAGCTGGACAGCAGGGTGACGAGCTGGCGTTGGAGATTTTTAGACGCATGGGTGTTTATCTTGGGATAGGGTTGGCGAATCTGATCAATATCCTGAATCCCGAGATGATCGTGATTGGTGGTGGGGTGGTGAATGGTTGGGCGTTGTTCGAGAAGCACATGCACCAGCAGGTCGAGGAGCGTGCGTTTCCGTTGCTGGCCGCGCGCGTGAAGATCGTGCGTGCGAAGTGCGGGGATGATGCGGGCTTGTTGGGGGCCGCGCGCCTCGCGCTTCCGGATTAATTTAGACAGGATGGCAGGATTTACAGAATTGACAGGATGTTATCTTGTAAATTCTGTCAATCTTGTAATCTTGTAAAAAACTATGTTTCGTATTCTCGTGCTTACATTGCTGTTGACTCCCAGTGTCTTTGCGCAGGACATTACGACACTGGAGAAAATTGGCGACGTAGTTAGTTTCACCAAATCCGACAAATCAGTAACCTTCATCTGTAATGACAACTCGCAAGTCCAACTAACAATCCTCGCCGCGGATCTCATTCGCGTCCGCACATCATTCACTAAACCGATCCCCGCAAAAGATCACTCGTGGGCTATCGCCAAGGACGACTGGTCGACACCACGCTGGACAGTCACCGAGTCACAAACTGCCATTACCCTATCCACCGACGAGCTCGAAGTCACGATCCAGCGTTCCCCTTTATTAATCTCCTTTCGCGACGCGCGCACTCATCAACTACTCAACGCCGACGAGCGCCCGATGTCTTATGACGCGAACGCGAAACTTGCCGGCATGATGTTCGATCCCAAAGCCGGACCATTCGTCGCCACCTCGAAGAAGCTCGGCTTCGACGAACACTTCTACGGCCTCGGCGAAAAAGCTTCGCGTCTCGACAAGCGCCGCAGCTCCTTCGCCAACTGGAATTCAGACACGCCCGGTTACATCGAAGGCAGAGATCCCATCTACCAGACGATCCCGCTCTACATCGGCCTCCAGCGTGGTGTGGCTTACGGCATCTTTTTCGACAACAGTTATCGCAGCTATTTTGATTTCGGGAAGTCGTCGCAGCAGCGTGCGTGGTTTGGCGCTGAAGGCGGCGAGATGAACTACTACTTCTTCCACGGGCCATCGATCAAAAAGATTCTCGGCCGCTACGCCGAACTCACGGGCCACATGCCGCTCCCGCCGCTCTGGGCGCTCGGCAATCAACAAAGCCGCTGGAGCTATTATCCCGACACGATGGTTGAAGAGGTGGTGAGCGAATATCGCAAGCGAGATCTGCCGCTCGACGTCGTGCACCTCGACATCGACTACATGCACGGTTACCGAGTCTTCACTTTCGACAAAGATCGATTTCCCGATCCGAAGGCACTGACAGACAAGCTGGCTAGCCAGGGCGTGAAGGTCGTGACGATCGTCGACCCCGGTATCAAGCATCCGACCGATAAGAACGAGCGCTATCACGCATTCGATCAGGGGCTGGAGAAGAACTACTTCCAACGACGTCGCAATGGTGATCTGTTTGTGCCGCGCGTTTGGCCCGGCGAGAGTGTTTTCGTCGATTACACGATGCCCGAGGCGCGTCGTTGGTGGGGCGATCTACATCGCGTTTACACGGACAACGGCATAGCGGGCATTTGGAATGACATGAATGAGCCGTCTGACTTCGTCGACCAGACGGGCAAGAACCAGCTAGATGTTGTCAGCTACGATGAAGGCGAGAAATCATCTCACGCGAAGAATCGAAACACGTTTGCGTTGTTGATGTCGCGCGCGACGTACGAAGGACTCGAGCGACTGCGACCCGACCGCCGGCCGTACGTGATCACGCGCGCGGCGTATGCGGGCATTCAGCGTTACGCAACGATGTGGACTGGGGACACAAACAGCACGTGGGACGCGCTCGCGCTCAACATTCCGATGTTTACGTCGCTCGGTTTGTCGGGCGAGCCGTTTGTTGGGGGCGACGTGGGTGGTTTCATCGGCCGTGGGAACGGCGAGCTGCTGGTGCGATCGTATCAAGTGAGTTTCCTCGCGCCGTTTTGTCGTAATCACAAGGTGATCGATGGTTACGATCAGGAGCCGTGGCGCTTCGGGAAGTATTACGAAGACATCATTCGCAAGTATCTAAAACTCCGCTACGCCCTCATGCCTTACCTCTACACGGCTTTGGAGGAAGCGCATCGAACCGGTGTGCCGCCGTTTCGTCCCCTGCTGCTCAACTACCAGGACGATCCGAGCACGTACAATCTCGACGACCAGTTCATGGTCGGCAACGATCTGCTCGTGGCTCCGATCGTGAAGCCCGACGTGACACGGCGTCTGGTCTATCTACCCGCCGGTAGCTGGTACGACTACTGGACGAACAAAAAATACGCAGGTGGGACAATGATCAGCGTCGATGCTCCCCTCGATGTCGTGCCGATGTTTGTGCGCGCCGGTGCGATGATTCCGGTCTGGCCGTCACTCAACTACATCGGCGAAAAGCCGATCGATGCGGTTACCTTCAATATTTATCCTGACGATTCCGGCTCTGCGTCGGCGACACTGTACGAAGACGACGGTCTGAGCCCTGCCTATAAAACCGGTGCTTTCCGCCGGACCACTTTAACCGCGAGACCTGGACCGCGCGGAACTACCATCTCGACTGGACCGGTCGAAGGTAGCTACAACCCCGGCCCACGAAAGTTCGAGTTCGTCGTGAAGACTGGCGAACGCCTTGCACCGTAACGGGCGGCCACGGAGGGCCGTCCCTACAGTTGTTGCTCATCTAGCGCCTTCAATCAAGTTGTTTGATTGACTACAACTGTAGGGGTGGCCCTCCGTGGCCACCCGTTCTTCATCTACAACTTAGTGGCGCGTTCGAGAACGATGTCGAAGGTGCCCGTTTGAAACTTCTGGCCATTTACCTCACGGTCTTCAGGCGCGATCGCGTTCTCGATGCGATACATCGGATCGTCTTTGTGAGCATCGCCCTGGAAATGAATCTCTGTCACGAGTGGTTGATAGCCGGGACAGACAGCGACGACATGATAATGTGCGCAGCGCCAAAAATTTCCGTTGGGATCGGGTCGATAGGGAATCGGGCGAATACTCTCGAGCTCATACAGGCCAGACTCAGACGAGATGATTCGCCCGCGATTGCGAAAGTCTGTACTGCCGTTTGAATACTTTTCTGTCATGTCGACGTGCCAGAAGTCGAGTACGACTCCCGGTAGCGGTCGCTTTGTATCGTAGCCCCAGACGCGCCCGGAGAGTATGAATGTTGTGCCGGGTTCGCCGGGCACGCTCAGCTTGCCGCGGAATGGCGCGCCCGTTCGGTAGAAAGGTCCGTACGGTTGCGGTGTGACTTTCTTTAGCTCGCCTTTGGGCGCGATCTCCTGTTGCGCCGGTCCCATCTGAATAAACACGCCGTTTGAAGCGTCGCGACTTACTTGCTGCGTGGGCTGTGCGTGTGAGCACAGAACGAGCCCCGACACGCCGGTCGCAGCGAGTCCGAGAGATGTTTGGCGAAGGAAATTTCGTCGTGTTGAATCAAACATGTTTTTGGCTCCTGTAGTGTAGAAACACCCCCGCGTGGATTTTTGTCGTAAACATGTGACGAACTGGCCTGATGCTGTGACGAAAAGGGAAGGTGTATGACTGGCAGCGTATTTTTCAGAGCGAAGGTTATGTGCGGTTGAAGAAGCGCGAGACTCCGATGCAGCGTTCGTTCGAAGATAGTGATTTCGAGACCGGAGGCCGCCGCAAAATACAACAGTAGCGCTGCCAAGCCGCTGCCGCTGTGGTCAAAGTCTATTGTCGACGCGTTACGGGGATGAGGATTTCACGACGGCCAAACATGCGTGCGTCGATCGAGAATGCGCCTGGGCCGAGTAAGGTGATCACGGTTGCAAGCACCACGACCTCGAGCTCCTGAATCGGATAAGACGTGGTCCACAAGGCGAGCCCGAGCGAAGTCAGTCCAATCAACACTGCTGCGACTGGAGTAAAAAAACCAAGCAACAGACACGCGGCGCTTGCGAGGAGCAGCACAACGATCGTCCAGCCTGCCAAAGTCTCTGCTGCTCGGAGGTAAGCAGTCGTCTGCACGATCACCAATACAGCAACGAGCACACGCAGTAGCAGTAAGCCAAAACCCTGCCATCTATCGGGAAACGCGGAAAAGAACCGTTGCAGATGAGTATCTCCTTCACCGGAAACTCTATCGGTTCTGAAGAAACGATGAATCCAGCAATGCAGGTAACTTTGGATACCACTTTGGTGTTATGCCGCAAAGTAGGACAAATTCTCTGCGGTTCTCTGCGTATCTCAGCGTCCTCTGCGAAAAGTTGGTATCTAACGCAGAGAACACTGAGATACGCAGAGAACCGCAGAGAAATTCCTATAAATGGATGATGCCGCGGCGTACACCAATCGCGACGGCCTGCGTTCGATCGGCTGCGCCGAGCTTTTCCATGATGTGTTTGATGTGAACTTTCACAGTCTCTTCTGAGATAAAAAGCCTCTCAGCGATCTCACGGTTTCGGTTGCCGTCTGCGACTTCACGCAGCACCTCGACCTCACGCCCCGTCAGACCTTCATCACTCAGGTGTTCGAGCAGTTGAGACGCTATCTCAGGCGGGATTCGTTTCTTCCCATCATGGACCTGACGAATCACATCCAGCAGTTCTACGGGTGGCATGTTTTTCAGCAGGTACCCGCGCGCGCCTGCTTGCAGCGCACGTTGGACCTCGACGTCGCCTTCGAAAGTCGTGAGCATCACGATGCGCGCTTCGGGAAACTCACTGCGGATCGCGATCAGCACGTCGATGCCACTCATGTCCGGCAGTCGCAGGTCCAGCAAAGTCACGTCAGGCATGTGTTGCTTGAACTGTTGAATCGCTTCAGCGCCTGTCGACGCTTCACCAACCAGCTTCATGTCCGATTGATTGTTTACGAGTGTGGCGATGCCTTCACGCAGCAACGGATGATCGTCAACACTGAAGACTCGAATCGATTGTTTATTGCTCATGATCTTTCTTCGCTTTCTTAAACGCGACGTGGCTCGGAATCAATAATTCGACTTCTGTTCCCGCATTCGTTCGGCTCAAAACTTTCAGCCGCGCGCCAATGCTTTCCGCACGCTCGCGCATGCCTGCAAGCCCCCAATGCCCGTCTTTACCAGTTTGCAGCACCTGCTGATCGATCCCGGCGCCGTCGTCACGGACGAGGATGCGCAAGTGCTTTGTTGAGTATTCGAGCTCGACCTCGATCTTACTCGCGTGCGAATGACGAAACGCATTTGCCAAAGCCTCGCGGCCGATACGATAAGCTTCGTCGCGAATGATCGGGTGCAGCTCGCGCGGCGCGCCTTCAACGATCACGCGGTAGTCTTTCACTTGTACGTTGCCAAACTCCTGCGCGGCTCGCGAGAAAGCCGTTTCCAAACCGTCAGTGTTGCCGCTCGTCGAACGAAGACCACGAACCGCATCGCGTCCTTCGTCGATTACCTGGGTCATCAACTGCATCACACGACCGACGAGCGGTTTGGCGGGAGAGTCTTCCGCGAGACGATCGTTGGCGACGTGTAGCTGCATCGACGCGCTGACGAGCCCCTGAAGGAGCGTGTCGTGCAGATCCTGTGCGATGCGTGTGCGTTCGGCGAGTCGTTCTTCGAAACGGAGTGTGAGCTGCGTGTGAACCTGATGCAGGCGCCAACGGTAAAGAGCGAACAAAGCCAGGATTCCCGCTAGGACGAGTGAGAGTCGAAACCAGCGCGTACGCCAGAACGGCGGCCGGCCCTCGACTATCGCCACCGCAACAACACCATGACCAGGCGCGGGCAGTGTGGATGTTATAGGCGCCGGAGCGTAATCGGATTCCACGAGCAGTGCGGCGTATTCGGTGCCGAGATGTGTTGTATTAAGCCACGTCGAGTCCGCTTCGATTTTGGTAAACGGCTGATCGGCGAAAGGCTGTACGTACCAGGCCCCACTGCGTGCATACAAAATGATTTTTTGCTCATTGCTCGCGCCTCTGACGCTTCCTTTGATCTCGTCGAGCTCGCGTCCACCACCTTTCTCAGCCGGTGGCACGGTCGTGATCTCGATCGATGGTTGTACGCTTGACGAAACAGCACAACCAGTCAGAACGATCAATAGACACACTACACCGATCGCTGGACCAGTACGACGCGGGATCATGATGAGACGATTATCTCCCATCCGGCGAATCGTGCAAATCTCCACTACGCAGAGAAACACCAGCAAATCTAGCAGGCTTCTATAAACCGTCACTACCTCAATAGTGGTAGCAAAAAAGTCTCCGATTGCGTGATGCCCGGCAGCGTCCAATTCAATGACAATCACACAAACAATTTTACTGGAGGCATTATGGGCACGATCACAACCAAGGACGGTACAGAGATCTATTACAAAGACTGGGGCGCTGGCCAACCTGTAGTTTTCAGTCACGGCTGGCCGTTATCCGCCGACGCTTTCGAAGATCAAATGTTCTTTCTCGCAGCGCGTGGTTTTCGCTGCATCGCACACGATCGACGTGGTCACGGGCGCTCGAGCCAGCCGTCGAACGGGAACGATCTGGACACTTATGCTGACGATCTCGCTGAGCTCGTCGAAGCGCTCGATTTGAAAGACGCGGTTCATGTTGGTCACTCGACCGGCGGTGGCGAAGTCGCGCGTTATATCGGTCGTCATGGCACTTCGCGAGTTGCGAAAGCGGTGCTGATCGGCGCGATACCGCCATTGATGTTGAAGACTGATGCGAATCCCGCAGGCACGCCGATCGAAGTGTTTGACGAGATTCGTAAAGGTGTACAAACAGATCGCGGACAGTACTTCAAGGATCTGAGCGCTCCGTTCTATGGTGCGAATCGACCAAACGCGCAGGTCTCGCAAGGGCTGCGTGACTCTTTCTGGCTGCAAGGCATGTTGTGTGGATTCCCCGCAGCTTACGAATGCATCAAGGCGTTTTCTGAGACGGATCTCACCGAGGATCTAAAGAAGTTTGACGTTCCCACGCTCATCCTGCACGGCGACGACGATCAAATCGTTCCGATCGTTGCTTCCGCGTTGTTGTCGTCAAAAATCGTTAAGGATTCGATGTTGAAAGTTTATCCGGGATATCCGCATGGAATGTGCCAGACACACAAGGATGACATCAATGCAGATTTGCTGGCGTTCTTGAAAGGGGAGAAAGCAGTAGCCGCGGATTTACGCGGATGAACGCGAATCGTTAAAATCCCAGCATGGGTAATCCGATTCACATTCTATTGCAAACCACGATTCCAAACGTCGAAGACGACTGGAACATCGATCGATTTTCTTTGCTGCGTGACCATCTTGCTTCGCTCGGGTGTTACAAAGTCACAACGCGCAATCGCGAAGCGAACGCTGAAGGCGACGACAAGGTTTTGAGTGTTCTCGATACGACGGATGTCGACGAGCTTTGGCTATTCGCGGTTGATACTGGTGACGGTTTGAGCAAGGCGGACTGCGAAGGCATCACACGCTTCCATCAACGAGGCGGTGGGATACTGGCGATGCGCGATCACGAAGACCTCGGCTCATCGCTGTGCACGCTCGGTGGCGTTGGTCGCGCGCATTTCTTTCACACGCAACACCAGGAGCCGGACGAGTCGCGCCGGGCCCGCGACGATCAGGGCAACACGATGATCGATTGGCCTAACTATCACTCGGGCGCGAACGGCGACTACCAGAAAGTCACGGCTGTCGATCCGGTTCACGAGTTAATGCGTGGCATTGAGTATTTTCCGGCGCATCCGCATGAAGGCAGCGTCGGTGTGCCTGACGATGAAGAACGCGCGCGCGTGATTGCGACGGGCGTGAGCCAGGCGACTGGCCGTGACTTCAATCTCGTGGTTGCATTCGAGTCCCGCGACGATCGTCATGGGAATCGTCTGGGCCGTGCCGTAGCGGAGTCGAGCTTTCACCACTTCGTTGATTACAACTGGGACACATCCAAAGGTGGTCCGACTTTCCTTTATGAGGCGCCGGGTGACGAGATTCATCGCCATCCCGAGCGCCTCTCCGACATTAAAAACTACGTCACGAATCTCGCTCGCTGGCTAGCACAGAGCCGAGCGCGGTAGCGCCGGGTCAACCGCAACAAACACGCCAGAGAACTTACTTTGACCCGGCGCTACCGCGCTCGGTTCTGTGCTAGATTGTGGCTAAGAGGAGGTGCAACGTGTTGCTGAGAATTCTGTTGTTGGTCGCGATTGCTTTTTCTGCCGCTCAGGCCCAACAAAAGTCGGAGGTAGTGAACGCTTCTGACGGTGTGCCGATTCATTATTCGGTCCAGGGCAAGGGCGATCCGGCGCTCGTCTTCATTCATTGTTGGGCGTGCAATCGTCACTTCTGGGACAACCAGGTGGCCGAGTTTTCCAAAACGTATCGTGTCGTAACGATCGATCTGCCCGGTCACGGCGAGTCGGGGCAGGGAAGGAAGAACTATTCTGTCGAGAGTTATGGCGACGACGTCAAAACCGTTGTCACGAAGCTCAATCTGAAACGAGTGGTGCTGGTTGGCAGCTCGATGGGTGGGCCGATCGCCCTCGAAGCGACCAGACGAATGCCGGATCGCGTTGTGGCGATCGTTCCCGTCGATACGCTTCAAAACGTGGAGGACAAACTACCGCAGGAGCAAGTGGACGCAGTGCTTAAGCAAATGCAGGCTGACTTCAAGAGCGCCACCACGAGCTTGTTGAATCAGTTCTTCTTAACACCGACGACGCCGCCGGCAGTAAGAGAGCGCATCATAAACGAAACGATTGCACAAAACCCTGACGTAGTGCTGCCGATTCTCAAAGCGGTGTTCAGTTACGACGCTGCACCGGGAATCCGGGAAGTGAAAGTGCCGATTCGCGCGATCAATTCAGATCGAGTTCCCACAAACCTTGAGGCGAATCACAAGTACGCACCGCAGTTCGATGTAGTGATCATCAAGGGCACGGGCCACTATCCGATGCTCGAAGATCCGGCGCGCTTCAATCAGATGCTGGCGGAGATACTGCGCAACCTGCCGCGGATGTAGTCTTGTTCGACGTGATTGGTGGTGAGGGAGAGAGCGGTTTCGTATGCCGCCGCAGCTTCGTCGTGGCGATGCAGGCGTCGTAAGAGATCGGCGCGCGATGCGTGGAACAGATAATAGTTTTGCAGCGCGCCATTCTCGTTCGCAGCTTCGATTAAACCCAAACCGCGTTCGAAACCTTCCGACATCGCGACAGCGGCAGCGTAATTTAGCGCGACGATCGGCGACGTCGTAAGCCGCAGCAGCTCTTCGTAAAGCGCGACGATCTGCCGCCAGTCGGTTTCAGCCGCGGTTTGCGCTTCTGCGTGTACAGCAGCGATTGCGGCCTGGAGTTGATAGCTTCCAACTCGCCGCATCCGCAGCGCGTGCTGAACAAGGTTCACGCCTTCGTCGATCTCGCGTGCATCCCAGCGTGAGCGCTCCTGCTCCTCGAGCGTTACCATCTCTCCGTCGTTCACGCGAGCGTCACGTCGCGAATCCTGCAAAAGCATCAGCGCGAGCAGACCGATGTTTTCCGGCTCGTCCGGCAACAGCTTGCAAAGCACACGTCCCAGACGAATGGCTTCCGCGCACAGATCGTTTCTGATCAAACTTTGACCGGCGCTCGCTGCGTACCCTTCGTTGAAGATCAGGTAAATCACGGCCTGGACTGCTGAAAGACGCTCAGCGATACGGTCGACGGAAGGAATTTCATAAGGGATGCGTGCAAGACGAATCTTTTGCTTCGCGCGCACGAGACGTTGGGCCAGCGTCGACTCAGGCAGCAGAAACGCATGCGCGATCTCGGTGGTTGAGAGGCCGCCGAGTGTGCGCAACGTTAGCGCGACTTGAGCATCGCGGGTTAGCGACGGGTGGCAACACGTGAAGATCAAACGCAGACGATCGTCCGGATATTCCACAGCGTCCTCAAGCAATTCAGGCTCGGCGTGTCGTAGTAATCGAGTCGCTTCGAAAGCGATCTCCGATTGTTTGTCGGTGTGAGTTTTGTCGCGTCGGAATGCGTCCAGCAGTCGTCGATGAGCGACTTTCGTTAGCCACGCGCCGGGATTGTTCGGCGTTCCTTCGAGCTCCCATTTGGTGGCGGCGGAGATGAATGCTTCCTGCAAAGCCTCTTCCGCCAGATCGAACGAGCCGGAGATACGGATCAGCGTGGCGATGATTCGTCCGTACTCTTCGCGAAAGACTTTCTCCAGCGTCTCGCCTGCCTGTGACATGCAGGCGAGACTATACACTTAGCCAATTATTTATGCCGATGCTGGAGCCGCGGTTTCGACGAGTGGGCGCACCTCGATTGTTCCCGTCTTCGCAGATGGAATGCGAGCGGCGATGCTCGTCGCTTCGTCGAGATTCTCAGCTTCGATCAGAAAATAGCCGCCGAGTTGTTCGTGCGTCTCTGCAAACGGTCCGTCAGTCACGAGCTCTTTGCCGTCGCGGACGCGAACACTCGTTGCTGTCGAGATCGGCTGCAACTGCGAGCCCGTCACAAACTGTCCGCGCGCCAGCAGCTCTTCTCTTAACTTCCGAAAGTCGCCATAGATCTGCTGGCGCTCGGCCTCGGTGATCGCGCTCCAACTCTGTTCGTCGTGGTAAATCAGCAACATGTACTTCATTTCATTAATCCTTTCTCGTTGAGTTCTTGCCTTCGACCTTACGACGCGCGAGAGTGGGCGAGATCGACAACCGCCGCGAAAAAATGTTTAGCCGATAGTTTGGCCGTAGCCGAGCCACTTACGAAGGAAGCTCACCTGGCCGGTGTGATAAGCGTCGTGGAAAGCAAGGAACGCCACCGTGCCGCTCAGTTTCTTATCGAATGAGGGCATACCTTCCGGCGAGGCTTTGCTGAGCACATCCTCAGGCGCGCCGCTCAGAGCAGTTTTGAGCTGCTCCGAAATCTGGTTCCATGCCTCCTGCATCTCGTCGACGGAGGGATACTCGGCGTCGTCCACTCGCTCCGAGCCGCGTGTGAATAACGGAGCCCACGAGGTGTCCCACTGACCGCCGATAGTCTTGAGCACAAGACCACGGTGAACGACGAGGTGTCCGAGCAGCCACATCAGATGGTTCGAATCGTCGCCGGGCTTGCGAAACCAATCCTCGGGACGGACGTCCGCGATGGCTTTGTTGATGATGTCGGTGTTGGCCCTGTATATCCCTGAAATGTTTTTAAAATCGGTCTCCATAAAATGCCTCCTCGAATGTGTTTTCGGCGTCACAGTTTATCTGAAAGTACCTTATCAGCGCCTCTTTGCGCGTTTACAAGTGAGTTATCAGTTTTCGAGGTCGCCATGAAGGCATGTCCCAGGTGTGATTTGGTTTATAAGTATGAATCGCTGAAGTTTTGCCGGTTCGACGGGACTCGTCTGGTGCAAATGTACAACAGCGAAGAAACCACACAAATGCTGACTCCGCCGCCGATCTCGAATCAAAATACGCGAGCCCTGGTCGAATCCCGGACCGGTGAACAACAGAACCGAGCGCGGTAGCGCCGGGTCAACTTCCATATCACGACGAATAAGGTTGACCCGGCGCTACCGCGCTCGGTTCTGTGCTAATCTTCCAGACCCATGCATACGAAACAATCCGGAAATTGGCTATTGCCATTTTTAAGTTTGCTTGTTGTGTGTCTACTCACGCAGCGCGCCGTAGCCCAGCAGGCGTGCTTCACGTCGCAGGAACGCGCGCGCGCGGAGCAGACCGCGAAGGTTTATCGAGCTCCCGATCCGGGGTACGACCCGGTGCTTGGTTACAACCCGGCGAAGGGACCGCGCCGCGGCGCACCGCCGGTCGACGACAAAGGACTCGCGAAGCGCATCGACTGCGTGGCGAATAAAGACGAGCATCCAGGCGCAGGCACGACACCGAAGTTTCACTGCTCAGTAGCCGGCAACACTGACGAAGACGGCAACCTGATCCGTTACAAGATCAAGCCACACTTTAAAGGACAATCGCCCGATAAGCGCAACGGTGAGATCTACGGCGAGTTTTTGTCGTCGCGATTTTCGAAAGCTCTCGGTTTCTTTGCCGACGACGAGTGGGTCGCAGATGTGAATTGTCCTGACTGCGAGAAGAGTTTGACGAAGGGTTTTCAGGGCGTGAGCTTCTCGACGTTTCAACCTGCGGCTGGTGTCGAGCTTCCACTCGCGCGTGGGATCGACGTGAACTGCAACGGCAAGGATTCGGGAGCGCTGGCTGAGACGCTCACGAATTTGCTTAAGAACGGCGCGGCGCGCTCGGAGATTGATGCGTTCAAGCTGTGGCTCGCATTCATCGATCACGGCGACACCAAAGCTGACAATCACAAGTTCGCTTGTCTCAGCTCGAAGAGGAATGGCGACACGCGCATCTGCCAGCCGGGCGAGGCTGTGTATTACGTTGGCGACATGGGATCGACGTTTGGTTTTTCCAGTTCGAGTGAGAAGAAGGCGCGACTCGAAGGTTGGCGCAGCAAGAAGCCGATCGAGGTTAAGGATGGAGTTTGTACGGCGACGGCGAAGAGTGTCGGCGATACTCGTATTAGTGAAGGCGGTCGCAAGCTGCTCGCAGACAATCTGCAGCGACTACTCGACGCCGAGCAGCAGAACAAAACGATAACGAGAGTCTTTGAAGCTTCACGAAATGCAGAGCGTGATCGACCACCGGCTGAGTGGGCGGCGGAGTTCGTGCGCAAGGCGCGCATGATCATCGACGCGCGCTGCACGAATTAAAACTTATCTCTGCGGCTCTCTGCGTATCTCTGCGTTCTCTGCGTTACATGGCGTTTCAACGCAGAGGTCGCAAAGATACGCAGAGGACGCAGAGAAGAACATTCTCAGGTAATGAATTGATGCAATCAGAACCATCGGGCCAGCCCAAAAAACCAAAACGTTTTCTCTCCTGGTCAGTCCTCAATCGCGATCTGTGCCAGTTGGAGTTCTTTCGACGTGTACTCGAAGAAGCAACCGACAAATCGAATCCGGTGCTCGAGCGGCTGAAATTCCTCTCCGTCTTTTCCTCGAATCTCGACGAGTTCTTCATGGTGCGCGTTTCCGGTATCAAGGAGATGCTCGTCATTGACGACATCGGTCCGATGCCCGGCGAGCTGTTACCAGTCGAACAGCTCGACGTGATTCGCAAGCGAGTGTTGCCGCTCGTCGAAGAACACTCGCGCTGTTTGCGAGACGAAGTGGTGCCGGAGCTCCAGTCGCACGGTGTAGTCATCGCACCATACTCAACGTTGTCTGAAGACGAGAAGCGCATTCTCGCCGACTACTTCATCAAGAACATCTTTCTCGTATTGACTCCGCAGGCCGTCGATCCGGCTCGACCGTTTCCATACATCTCAAACTTGAGTCTGAATATCGGTCTGACGGTCGAGAGCAATCCCGAAGACACGCTCGCCGGGTTACCGGTCGGAAATCAGGTCAGGTTTGTCCGAATCAAAGTGCCGCCTGTCGTGCCGCGACTGATCCCGATCAAAAAAGGCGAGACGAAATTTGCCCTCATCGAAGAGGTGATCGAGGCGAACATTCACTCGCTGTTCCCGAACATGAATTTGAGTAAGGGACACATCTTTCGCGTTACGCGCGATGCTGATGTCGAGATCCGCGACGATAAGGCTGCGGACCTCTTGTCGCTGATAAAGGAATCGTTGCACGAGCGTCGGTTTGGTCTGCCGGTGCGGTTGGAAGTGTCGGCGACGATGCCGAGCGAGATGGTTGAATACCTCACGACGTCGCTCAAGATCGAGCCGGACGACGTCTATGAAATCGATGGACTACTCGACGTGCCGGATTTGATGGAGCTTTACAGCATCAATCAGCCCGAGTTGAAAGACAAGCCGCTCAAGTCTGTTGTGCCTCCGGCAGTGCGTGGTAAGGACTCGATCTTCGACGCGATCAAAAAACAGGACGTATTGCTGCATCATCCGTACACGTCGTTTGGGACGGTCGTTGATTTCCTCGACGCAGCGGCTAACGATCCCGACGTCGTAGCAATCAAGATGTGTCTGTATCGGACGGGTAAGAGGTCGCCGATTCCGCAGGCGCTGATCGGCGCGAGTGAGCGTGGCAAACAGGTCACGGCCGTAGTCGAGATCAAGGCCCGGTTTGACGAAGATCACAATATCGAGTGGGCCAAGCGGCTCGCTGAATCCGGCGTGCACGTTGTCTATGGATCGGTGGGTCTGAAGACGCACAGCAAGGTCGCGCTCGTAGTCAGACGCGAAGAGCACGGTCTGCAAACTTACACGCACATTTCCACCGGCAACTACAATCCAACCACGTCGCGCGTGTATACAGATATCGGTTTGCTTACGAGTGATTCAATGATCGGCGACGACGCGTCAGACGTGTTCAACTTCTTAACGGGCTTTTCGATACAAAAAGATCACAGCCGTTTGCTGGTCGCGCCGCTGAACCTGCGTCAGCGCATGATGCAACTGATTAAGCGCGAAACAGCGCACGCTCTAGCGGGCCGGCCCGCACACATCTCAGCGAAGATTAACCGCTTGACTGATCTCCCTATTATCGAAGCGCTTTACGAGGCGTCGCAGGCGGGCGTAAAAATCGACCTGATCGTGCGCGGCGGGTGCATACTCCGTCCGGGTGAGCCGGGACTGTCTGAAAACATCCACGTGCGAAGCATTGTTGGGCCATACCTCGAGCACAGTCGCATCTTTTACTTTGCGAACGGCGGCGACGAAGAGGTCTACATCGGATCTGCTGACTGGATGGCGCGTAATCTCGATCGGCGAGTTGAAGTCATCACGCCGGTGACGGATCCGCAGTTGAAGAAGTATTTGAAAGACACGGTGCTTGCTGCATACCTGCGCGATAACGTGAAGGCGCGCGTGATGAATTCGGACGGCAGCTACGAGCGACCCGCGATGGAGCCAGGCGAAGAGCCCTTCAACAGCCAGTTGTTCTTTGAAGGTTCAAACAGCTCACCGGCCGTTCGAAATGTTCACTCGTTGAAGAGCAAGCGACTGTGGTCTAAAAAATAAGAGTCGTGAGAAATGCTCTTCTCTGTGCAACCTCTGTGTTCTCTGTGTCTCTGTGGTGAACGAATACCACAGAGACACAGAGAACACAGAGGTTGCACAGAGAAGAAAGTTCATAAGAGAGGGTAAAGTATGAACCGTGTGACGGTTGCGGTGCTCGGGTTATTCATCGCCATCCTGCTGGGTAGCGGAATACTGGCGTACGTTTTAGGCGACGACACGAGAACCGCTCAGAGAACGACTGCGGCGCCAACCGCTTCGCCGGCAGTCACAACTCCAACTGACCAGAGCGCACGTGAGATCCCCTTGTTTGGTCAGCTCTTTGGACCAGACGCGACCGGGCTCTCGCCTGCCACCTTCTCGACTTGGGAACAAATGTCGGCGCGGATCGCGCTGCGGTTTTCACTCGCGGCATTCCTCGCGGCGCTACTCGCTTTTCGTCCGCGACGCGGCCTTTCCGTAGTGCGGCGCAATCCGTATGTTGCGCAGACGCAGATTCTCATGGCTGTAGTTGCGGGTGCGATGATGATGGTTGTGGGCGACAGTGCCGCGCGCGCGTTTGGAATTTTTGCGGCTGCGTCGCTCGTTCGTTTCCGCACAAACATTCGCGATCCGAAAGAGACGACTGTGTTGCTTGTCTGTCTTGGAGTTGGGCTCGCGGCGGGTGTCGGGCGCTGGGACATGGCGGTGATCCTGACGTTGTTCGTTCTATTGACGCTGGCGGTGTTGGAATCGTTTGAGCGCTTCCAGGTATTTCGGTCGATGGAGCTTTGCGTGCAGACGCGCAAGGTCGATACTGCTGACAGAACGCTCAGAGGACTCTTCGAGCGTCACGGGTTTGATTACGAGCTGCGGCACCTCGACCGCGAGGACGCGGACGAACCGATGGGCAAGATTATTTACCTCGTAAATCTCGATCCTGAAATCAGCACGAGCAAGTTGAGTGAAGAGATACTCTCGTCTGACACTGAAAACATCGATAGCGTCGAGTGGGACCAGAAAGAGAGCAAGACATACATTTACAAGTAGGGGTTATGAGTCGCACGATTGTAGTTGGAGACATTCATGGTTGTTACGATGAGTTAATGGAGATGCTCGAGACCGTCGGT
Source organism: Pyrinomonadaceae bacterium (assembly GCA_036498585.1). Lineage (GTDB taxonomy): Bacteria > Acidobacteriota > Blastocatellia > Pyrinomonadales > Pyrinomonadaceae > PSRF01. Next base: position 18,910 of record DASYFE010000147.1, read on the forward strand.
TTCGGGCAGGACGACCGTGTTGTTTGTGTCGGAGATTTAGTGACGAAGGGTCCGAAGAATCGTGAAGTGCTCGAGCTCTTCATGAGTGATCGGCGATTCAGGTCGGTGATTGGCAATCACGATCTGGCGTTGCGCCGGAAGTGGCATGGCGAGAAGCTCAAGTTGAAGCCGTCACAAAAGGCGACGCACAAAGAGTTGAAGGCTGATAAAGAGAAGTACCTGCCGTTTCTGAATCAGTTGCCGTTCACGATTGATCTCGGCACGCATCTCGTTGTGCATGCTGGTCTGCGTCCGGATGTACCGTTGTATTCTCAGACGTCTGAAGACATGACGTTGCTGCGCACGCTTGGGAAGGATCGTGAGAGTCACAACGGGACGCCGTGGTACGAAGTGTACGACGGAGAGAAAGTCGTACTCTTCGGCCACTGGCCATCACCCGAACCTCGCCGCGGCCCGCGCGCCATCGGCCTCGATACAGGCTGTGTCTACGGCTACAACCTCACGGCCTACATCATCGAAGAAGACAAATTCATCACCACCCACGCTCACGACGTCTATGAAGCACGGTGAGCGCTGCGGTGCTCAACAAGGAGATTTTCATGACTCACCTGAAATGCTCCCAATGGGACCTCAACAATTGGCAGGGCGCTGAAGTCTGCGAGCGTTGTGGCACACCACTCAATCCTTCGTCGTCTGAACCCGTTATGACTCGGCCCGACGTTCCGGCCTTCCTTACTCTTGGTGGCGAAGCGCCGGCGCATTCGCGAGCGTGGAGGGTGATCCTCGCAGTCGTCATCGTCCTTGCAGTGGGCGGCGGAGCGTGGGCTATCTACAAGAGGAGCGTCAGCTCGGCGGCTGCAGGGAAGCGGAGGCAGTTAGTCGTTGGCACAAAAGTCTCTGAGCAAGTTCTCGGTGCAGTGCACTTTGAGCTGTTGCAGGTGTCTGATAAGGAGGTCTACTTTTCTGCGCCTGCACCGGAGAAAATAGGTCAGACGGTTGAGTTGCTAGTCGCGCGTTTCATCATCGATCCGAAACGGATTGTTATCGCGCAGGATGACGCGGGCCGGCTCCGTCTCGGCAAGTATTCACTCGTTCGCTCGGAGGAGAAGAATGTTTTCTTCAAAACGCCGGTGGACAATATCAAGTTCGATGCTGGGACTGTTCTGAAGTTTCCATTCAAGGAAGCCACTTACACACTCGATATGCACGAGTTGGAAGACTTCCTGATGAACAAGAGCATCTTCGGCGGCCGGATGAACGCACGCATGGAGCAAACCCGCGACGGACGGCCTGTTATCTTTGCGAATCACGGAGCGTTCGTTGCGAACCCGCAAGAGCCTTCGCTGCGACGATTCGTCGATGACCTGACTCGCGACATTCAGCCGAATAGTGAAGATGCGCGCGAGGCCCGCGTGCAGCGTGTGCTCGATTTCGTCTCGCGCGAGATCAAGTACGACCTGCGCGAGACGACTTACAATTTCGAGTTGTTGAAGAGACCAAACGAAGTGTTGATGTCTGCAGAGTCGGATTGCAGCAACAAGGCGATTCTGCTCGGCTCGTTGCTGGAGCAACTTGGTGAAGATTATCTGTTCGTGTACACGCCCGACCACATCACGGTGGCTGTGAAGCAGGGTGGCTTTCCCGCGAGCAACGGTCTCTTTCTCGGCTGGCAAGGAGAGGTCTGGCTCATCGCCGAAGGAACCGCGCCTGGGTTCCGCATCGGCGTCGACCACCTGCAGGAAGAGTCGCGGTTCAAGCAATTCCAACACGTACAGCGACCGAGGGACCGGAACGTAATCTTTGACCTGGCCACCGGGAAGCAGTTGTCGTTTCAATAGAGGTTTGTGATCCCTCAGAAACCAGAGTCAGGCGCGGCTACGAGTGGTCCATGGTGAGAGTTAATTGAAAAAACTTGGTAGAAACGACCTGTGTCCGTGCAACTCAGGACGTAGGTTTCAAGAAGTGCTGTCTGCGGAGAGGAAAGTTTGAGGGCGCAGTTCGAGATTACTACTTTTAGAGGGTGAAGAGCCCGAGGCGCGTTCACATCCAGCGCGCCTCGCGTGTTTGGGCTAAGTGCCTAACGCCTGAATTTATAAGCAGCGACAACCATTAGCACTCCTGCCAATAGCTGTATCCCAATAATCAAAGGTCTACCATTGTCGTGATAAGTCAACGCGGCTGATACGAAGTTGCAGACGGCCGCCAGTCCCCATAAGAGTGTTTTGTTCATTTTGAGCCCTTCACAGCAATAACTTTAACTCAGGCGCCTAACGATTGCTTCTCTTTTGAGGAACTCGCAAATAGCGCCGACAAAAACATACAGCCTCCAGTCAGCGGGCCTGCGTTAGCAGATAACCTAAGACGGAAGCTGTAAGTCCTTTATTGCTAATTCTGGTGAGCCGAGCAGGGCTCGAACCTGCGACCCGCTGATTAAGAGAGCGGTTAGGAGCACTGCATCAGGTTACGGCTCTTACGATTTACTAACATTTGTTACAGGTTGCAGCCGCCAGTGAGTCCATCTGTTACTACCTGTTCAGACCAGTTTCGCTGTGGTGTTGTCACAAGTTTGTCTCAAGCACCTCGCTCTCGATCGTTTAGAAGTTCAGGCCTGAGCAAGCGCTCTGATCGCATGACGTGAAGTATTAATACTCGTCCGGAATCTTCCCGGTAGAAAATACGACAAGGCGGCTCGACAATCTGGCGATACCGCCAGCCTTTAAGCTCGTCCGGCTTCGAGCCGAGTTTAGGATGGCTTGCAAGATGCTCAACATGTTCGAAGATCTTCTGCACTAGCCGGCGTGCCGCTTCAGGATTGTCTAGTGCAATGTAGTCAGCAATAGCATCAAGATCGTTGAGTGCAGGTTCGGCCCAGATTACTTCAGCCATCTAGACATCCGTTGCTTTGCCTGCTTATGAGTGAGTGACCGGCCCTCTTCAATCGCCTTTTCCCCGCGCGCAATGCCTTCGAGCAATGTCATACGACGCTGTAATGTCTCGAAGGTCTCAACATCGACGAGATATGCCGATGGAACGCCATGCTGCGTAATCAGGATCGGCTCTCGATCCTTCTCGAGCTGGTTCAGGATCTCTGTGGCCTGGCGCTTTAAAGTGGTAACGAGTTCAGTTCGCATGGAGTGATACTAAAGTAGCACTCATAGAATGGCAAGATTGTCTGAATGCTTTTCGGCCTCAGTTACTAAAAAGGTGCTTGATATTCTTCGAGCCTTCAGGCCCGTAAGATAGGGCTATCACGGGAGATTGAGGCGTTTACACCAAGAGCGAAATCTATCAGCGTATTCCCGAACCCGAGTCACGCGGAGCTCTTTGTCTTGCTGCGACATGCGTCGGGATGGAATTCCGTCTGTTCGGGGAGAGGCGGAGTAATCATAGATCGGCGAGATGAGCCAAGAGGGAACTTCCGATTGAATAGCGCGCTCGGGAATCGTAGAATGGTGACCCTCGCTCACCAGAGGGCATAAACCAAATGCTGCGTGAATTGGTGGCACGCTTGACGCTGTCAGTTCCACCTTCCCTGCTTACCCGAATCGGACAGCCGTGAACAAAGGCATGCAAAAACATTGAAGAATAGCTTTGCACTGAGTTAGTCCACTATTATTATGCCGCACGTGAAGCGATTTGCCCGATACGCGAACCAGCTTGAACGTCTTGTAGCGTCAGCCGCCAATGGGAATCTTTCGCAGGAACACAAGCAACAAATTGCGCTCGCCTTGGACGGTGAACCGACAGCAAAGCTCAAACAACTTGAATCCATAGAGCGCTTACGCCAAAGTGGCGCGTTTTTCACAGGTACACTCTTAGCTAAACAGTTAGTCAGAACCTTGATCCCACAGCTAATCAATGGCGTATCGGTACATGATTTTGCGTGTGGAACCGGAAATCTTCTCACTGCGTGTGCTTATCACCTTCCCACGTCGGGAGATTTGCAGCAAACGTTAAAGTTGTGGGGCGAATATCTGGGTGGAAATGACATTCATGAGGAGTTTGTTCGCGTTGCGAGGGCGCGACTCGTTCTCGTAGCAATCGACCGCGGCGTGACAGGCTTAGTGCCTGCGCCTAAAAATATTTTCCCTAGAGTCACAACCGCTGATGGGTTTGATCAAGCCCTTGTTGCAACCCCCCAGTGCATAACACTGAATCCGCCGTTCACCATGACGGTTGCGCCAACTAATTGCACATGGGCGGCCGGACAAGTGTCGACTGCGGCATTGATGCTTGAGAGGTGTGTGCTTAACGCGAAGCCGGGAACACAAGTTGTAGCTATTTTGCCAGAGGTTCTTCGAACGGGATCACATTACGAGCGGTGGCGACATGTCGTCGAACGGGCAGCCACAATTGAGTCAGTAGAGATTGTCGGGCTTTTCGATAATTCGACGGATATCGATGTATTTATTGTCAGGTTGACCGTGTGTGGGTCTGGCGAAACTTCAAAGGAGAGCTGGTGGAAATCAGATCGGACCGAAGATATCAGGCACACAACAATCAACGATTTATTTGATGTTAGAGTTGGTCCAGTAGTTCCTCATCGAGACCCGCACAAAGGCCAATGGTATCCCTTTATTACGGCACATCATTTACCAGCTTGGGCAACGGTGAATACTGATATTGGTTTTGCGCACCGTCGTTTCTCTGGCACAACTTATACGCCTCCCTTCCTGCTGGTGCGTAGAACGTCTCGGCCGGGCGACAAACATCGTGCGGTCGCGACCTTAGTGACGGGAAGACGGCCGGTTGCGGTCGAAAATCACCTTTTGGTGATGAAGCCTAAAGACCGATTACTACGAACGTGCAATAGCGCTATGCAACGATTAGGACGGACTGAAGTCGACACTTGGTTAAATGAACGCATTCGATGCAGACATTTGACAGTAAAATCGATCAAAGAAATGCCATGGTGAAACCAGTATCAGTCGATCATATAAAGTTCGCGCCCGATATCCTGATTAGATTGGGAGAAGAACTAATTCCGAACCCTGAACAAGGGGTTATTGAGCTTGTTAAGAATTCCTACGATGCTGATGCGACGCATTGCAAAGTAGAATTCAAGAACGCGAGCGAAGTGGGCGGGACACTTTCGATCGAAGACAATGGTTTTGGAATGGACATCGATGATATCAAGAACGGCTGGCTTATTTTAGGAGCGTCACTAAAGTATCAAAATCGGAATAAACGAACTCCATTAGGTCGGTTGCGGGTGGGCGATAAAGGGCTAGGTCGACTAGCTGCGCTGAGGCTGGGTATGAGAGTTAGTCTAGCCACGCGTCCTAGCTCTGACCCTGGAAGCGAATATCGAATGGCGATAGACTGGTCGGCATACTCTAAGGCGAAGTTAGTCGAAGACATCGACCTAACCATCACGAAAGCCAAAACAAACAGAGCGCCCGGCACGGAGATTCTCATTTCTGATTTGCGTGTGAACTTCGGCGTCAAAGAAATTGAACGACTGGCTAGGGAATTATTGTTGTTGACGGACCCCTTCGGTGATGTCCTTGGATTTTCGCCAAAGCTCAGTGGAACGGATTTCCCTGAACTTGAAGCAAAGGTTATCAATGTTAGGGCTTACCTGAAAGAGGCTAATTATCACCTAGAGGCTACGCTTAATGACAAAGGCCTCGCGACCGCTCGTGTGCTTGATTGGAAAGGGCGCCAACTGTACCAAGCCTCACATTCTGAGCTCATGAAGGCGAAGCAATCCTATCAGACGGTGTCCGCTAAACTCGATGTTTGGTTTTTCCTTTTAGGTAGCGCTGACTTTTCCACCAGAAAGATCAAAAAGGATGAGTTGGGCAAATGGTTAATGGAGACAGGCGGGATACACTTTTATCACAGAGGACTGAGGGTCCGCCCGTACGGGGACCCGGGCCATGATTGGCTTGACCTCAACCTAGCGAGGGTGCGAAACCCAGAGGAGCGTCCATCAACTAATAACACCATTGGAAGAGTCATGGTTGAGGACTTCTTCAATGAGCTACAACAAAAGACCGATCGCCTCGGCTTTATTGAAACAAGCGAATTCAGCGAACTTAAGAAGTTCTGCGTCGACGCTTTTGAATGGGTGGCAAAAGAAAGGCTGAAGACTGCGGAAGCTAGGCGAGTTAAGCGAAGAGACCAAGCGATCAAGGCAGTACGCCGCTCCACTGCGAACCTTGATCAATTCATAGAACATGTGGTGCAGAAACCAGCGAGGGCGGATTTAAGAAAATATATTAAGCAGCTTCAAACGACGGCCCAAAAAAGGTCGAAAATACTTCAGGAAGAATTGCATCTCTACCGGAGTCTTGCGACTGCCGGTACAACCTCAGCAGTGTTTGCACATGAATCTGACAAACCAGTTAAGAGAATGTCTCAGTTAGTTGATTCCCTATATAATCGTGCGCGATCCCTCATGGGCGACAGATTTGTCATTATTGAAAAGATCGTCGAAAGCTTGCGACGTGACACGGTTGCGGTACAAAGCTTCACTCAAATCCCTATATTTCTATTGAAGCGAGACAAACGGCGGGAAGGCACTGTTGATGTACATAATGTCATTGATGATGTGGTGCAAGTGTTCGACCCATTTTTCAAGGATTACAAAATCGAGGTGGTCCTGCAGAAAACTGACGCCACCCTGAAAATATTAGGTAGTGTTTCGATGCTAGAGGCCGTAGTCACCAACTTCCTTACAAATACAATTCACGCGTTCGATGTCGAGACCGAGATTGTCCAGAACAGAAAAGTGGTAATACGAACCGTTGTGTCAGGCTCGGGGATTGTGTTGAGCGTATTGGACAATGGGCCAGGGATAAAAATGCCGATAGATGAGGTCTGGCTTCCCGGACGAACCACGACACCGAACGGCACAGGATTCGGGTTGACCATTGTAAGAGACGTTGTATCTGATCTTGATGGAGAAGTCTTTGCGGTCGCCAAAGGCGAACTCGGAGGAGCAGAGTTTGCGGTCAGAATACCATCCGCTGCCGGAGAGAATAAGAGATGAGCATCTCAATGAACGCCTCGCAAATCGAAGGCATCAATAGGGTCGCCGTAATCGATGATGAAGTAGCACAGGCGGAATTGACTTCGTTCAAACTTGAAGAAGCAGGATTTGTCCCAATTATTATTGAGGCTTCGACTCCATTTGCAACACATGAAGAACTCACTATTGCGGTAAGGCAGACCCAAGCTCAAGGATTGGTTTGTGATCACCGGTTAACCCGCCACCGCTTCTCACAGTTTAACGGTGCTAGCTACGTCGCCAGTCTATATGGAGCCCTGCCTTCCATTCTGACAACGCAATACATCGAAATTGATGTCGATGTCTCGATTCGTGAATT
>DASYFE010000148.1:0-27759 GCA_036498585.1 Pyrinomonadaceae bacterium
GACACAGAGGACACAGAGGTTGCACAGAGAAATCAGACCTTTCGGGCAAAGTCGCTTGAACTCTGAACTTTTCTTTGTGCTTCTGTGCCTCTTTGTGGCTAAAGAGGGATGTTGCCGTGCTTGCGTGGTGGATTAGTGTCGCGTTTGTTTTCCAGTAATGTCAACGCGCTGATGAGTTTTGGTCGTGTGTGTGCAGGCTCGATCACTTCATCAACGAACCCGCGCTCGGCGGCGATGTAGGGATTGGCGAACTTGTCCTGTAGCTCCGCGATTTTAGAGTTGCGCACGGTGTCTTTGTCCTGCGCGTCGTTGAGCTCGCGCCTGTAGAGAATTCCGACCGCGCCCTCCGCACCCATCACCGCGATCTCCGCGGAGGGCCATGCGAAGTTAACATCAGTGCGAATGTGCTTCGAGGCCATGACGCAATACGCGCCGCCGTAAGCTTTGCGCGTGATGACAGTCACTTTCGGCACCGTCGCTTCAGCAAACGCGTAAAGCAGCTTCGCGCCGTGCGTGATGATACCGCCGTGCTCCTGCGAGACGCCCGGCAGAAATCCCGGCACGTCTTCAAATGTGATCAGTGGAATGTTGAAGCAATCGCAGAAGCGAACGAAGCGCGCGCCTTTGACTGACGCCGCGATATCGAGCACGCCCGCGAGAAACGCCGGCTGGTTTGCGACGATGCCGACCGTGCGCCCACCCAAACGCGCAAAGCCGACGCAGATGTTCGGCGCAAACATCTGGTGCACCTCAAAAAAGTAACCGTCATCAACAACGTGATTGATCACGTCGCGAATGTCGTAAGGTTGATTCGAAGCTTCCGGGACAATGTCGTTCAGTTTCGGCTCGATACGATCAATGGGATCACTTGCGTCGAGACGCGGTGGGTCTTCGAGATTGTTTGACGGAATAAACGAGAAGAGCTCGCGCACGATCCGTAGCGCGTGCTCATCGGAATCGGCGGCGAAATGCGCTACACCCGAAACGCTGTTGTGTGTAATCGCGCCACCTAACTCTTCTTTCGTGACCTCTTCGTGCGTCACGGTCTTGATCACGTCCGGTCCGGTGATGAACATGTAGGACGTGTCTTTAACCATGACGTTGAAATCCGTGATCGCGGGACTGTAGACAGCGCCGCCTGCACACGGGCCCATGATGCAACTGATCTGCGGCACCACACCGCTCGCGAGCGTGTTGCGCAGAAAAATGTCTGCATAACCACCGAGACTGACAACGCCTTCCTGAATGCGCGCGCCGCCCGAATCGTTCAAACCGATGATCGGCGCGCCGACCTTCATCGCGAGATCCATCACCTTGCAGATCTTTTCCGCGTGAGTCTCGGAAAGAGAACCACCAAACACAGTGAAGTCCTGCGCGAATACAAACACGTTACGACCGTCGATCAAACCGTGACCCGTGACAACGCCGTCTCCGGGATAAAGCTGCTTGTCGAGCCCGAAGTCTCTCGAGCGGTGGACCACGAGCTTGTCAAACTCTTCAAACGATCCTTCGTCGAGCAAAAACTCGATCCGCTCGCGCGCCGTCATCTTTCCGGCTTCGTGCTGCTTCTCGACGCGAGCATCGCCGCCGCCCTGCTCGGCCTGAACGCTTCGCTCGCGCAGTGTTTCCAACTTCGATTTGGTCTGTTTTGGTTGTTGTTTTGAGGCCATATTTATTCGTTGAAGGGAAACGCTTTTGATTCGATCAGCCCGGTCAGTTCGTCGACCGCGCGGCGCGCATTTGCCTGAACATCCTCGGGGTAAGCATAGCGCCTCGCGTTCTCTTCAAAATCTTCGACGTCGAGAATCTTGTAAGTGAGGTCGGGAGCCACCAACACATCTATGTCGAGATCGATGTAGCTCAGCACGCGCCCGTCAAAACTCGGCGGCTGATTCACGTTGCAGTAGTAGTTCTTCAGACTGCGATCGGGATCGCTAAAACGAAAGACGTTGTACCAGCGATTCAGCCAGTAGTACTCCGTGCTAATCGTTCCCGACGAGATCGTACCGAGTAGATCGTGTTCGATCTCGTCTTCGAAGACGGCGTCGAGGACCAGCAGAGGCCCTTCGATTTTAGCTATTCTCGCAGGCCAGCGTCGATGCTCGAGACCATCGTACTTGAGCACATGGACAACAACATTACTTTCGTCCACCTATTTTCTACCGCTTTTGGCCCAGTCTGCCAGAAACTGCGCTTGCCCTTTATCCGTCAGCGGGTGATTGAACAATTGGTCGATCACCTTGAAGGGTATCGTTCCGATGTCTGCGCCTATGCGTGCGGCTTCGATCACGTGAATCGGATGCCGGAGACTCGCGGCCAGTACTTCGGTTTTCCAGGTGTAGTTCCGGTAAATCTCGACAATGCTTTCCAGCAACAGCAGACCGTTTTCACCGATATCGTCGAGACGACCGAGAAACGGGCTGATGAACGCCGCGCCCGCTTTTGCGGCGAGTATTGCCTGCGCAGGGGAGAAGCAAAGCGTGACGTTTACTTTAATGCCTTCGTCCGTCAGCTGGCGTGTCGCCTTCAGACCCTCGCGCGTCAACGGGCATTTGATGACGACGTTGGGAGCGATCTTCGCATACTCGCGTCCTTCGCGAAGCATGCCGTCTTTTTCCTGGTTCGTCACTTCCGCGGAGACGGGACCCTGCACGATCTCGCAGATCGCAGCGATGTGTTGTTTGAAGTCGACGCCGCCTTCCTTCGCGATCAAAGAAGGATTGGTGGTTACGCCGTCGGCGAAACCTAATTCTGCCGCTTCGCGAATCTCGTTGAGATTTGCGGTATCAAGAAAAAATTTCATAACAAAACTCCTACCCGGTGCTACCGCACTCGGTTCTGTAATATACCGATGCCTGCCACTTCGATTTCCACGATATCGCCGGGCTTCATGCGCGAGACGCCCGCAGGCGTTCCGGTCGCGATCAAGTCTCCGGGATACAGTGTCATGATCTCAGAGATGTACCTTATAAGAAAGGCGACAGGGAATGCCATGTCAGCCGTGTTACCTTTTTGTTTTACTTCACCGTTGAGGCGGGTCTCGACCGCTACGTTACTGGGATCGATATCCGTTTCAATCCAGGGTCCGACGGGACAGAACGTGTCGAAGGATTTGCCACGCGTGAACTGTACGTCTTTGCGCTGGAGATCACGTGCAGTGACGTCATTCACGCACGTGTATCCAAGCACATAACTCAACGGATCTTCATTGCTCGCAATGTTGCGTGCGACGCGTCCGATCACGACGCCCAGCTCACCTTCGTGCTCGACTTGCTGTGACGCACTCGGCAAGACGATCTCTTCGCCGGCAGTGATGATTGCCGACGGCGCCTTCAAGAAGAGCAGCGGCTCTTCCGGCATTTTATTACCTAGCTCCGCCGCGTGTTCGCGGTAGTTTCGTCCAACACAAACGATCTTTGAAGGACGGATAGGTTCTTGTAACTTCATTCTTACGGCGCTTTCTCCGAACCGACTTCAGACGGTGGACTGACGTTGCCGGCTTTGTCTACCGCAACAATGTAATAGTAGTAAGTCTTGCCTGACTCAACCCTATCGTCCTGATAAGTCGTGCGAGTCAGCAACGACTGGTTCAGCTTTGTCCAATTCTGTTTCGGCAGATCGGGATCGGTCGAACGATAAATGTTGTAACCGGCGATGTCGGTCTCTTTGTTTGCCGCAAAGAAGATTGCGAGTCGTGCTGACGACGGCTCAGGCGCCGCAACGCTCGGACGCTCAGGGGCAGTAGGCTGGAAGATATCTCGCGGAGAGACTGTTACATCGTTTGAGTTAAGACTCTCGACCTGCGCGCCGCCTGTTCCGAGCGACACGGCGCGGACGATGTAGCGATAGTTGTTGCCAAACTGGAAAGTCTTGTCGGCGTATGAAGTGCCCGATACCAGCTCTGAATTGAGCGGCTGGTTACCTGCATCGGTTTGCGACTCGTCTGTGCGATAGACGTTGTAACCGAGCAGATTTACAGGCGTCGAATTGTCGATGTTTGCTGCGGGCGCCTGCCACGTGAGCGTGATCGAATCTTCGAGAACTTTGACGTCCGCTGAGAGTGCCGGCGCTTTAGCGATACGTGCCGCGGGCTCGATCGACAGGAAGTTAGAAAAGGCTGCGCGCTGGCCAGAGGCGTTGACGTAACGAGTCGCGTAACGCAGACGAGTAGGTTGACCGGCGAGCTCGAGTGCGTCGCGGTAAGTGATCACATCACCCGCAGTCTGGATCTGTTCGAAAGTTACTGAGCCGACGAGTGTGGCGCGCGCAGAGAACTCGTCTTCAGTAAGAGCGAGCGGTGCGCCGGGTTTCTCAGCAAGACGATATACGTCGATGCGACGAATGCTTTGCACGCTGCTGTCAGGCGCATTCCGTCGCGGCGAGGGCCAGCTGAGTATCACCTCGTTGCCTTGTTGCGCGCCGGATAGCAGTTCGGTGCGCTGCTGCACGCGCTCGACGGGAGGCAGCGGAGGCCGACGTTTACCACAACCGGCTAAACAAGCGATGACCAAAAGAGTTGCGAGTGCTCGAATTGGGAACAGAAACGTTGCTCCAAGGAGTTTTAGACAGGATTCACAAGATTTGACAGGATTTACATGTTAATCCTGAAAAATTCTGTAAATCCTGTCTAACTATAATATGTACCTACTGAGATCCTGATCCTTAACAGTCTCTGCAAGCATTCCCGAGACGTACGCGCCATCAATACGCTGGTGCTTCGGATCGAGATCGGGTCCTTCAAAGCTGATCTCCTCCAAAAGCTTCTCCATGATCGTCTGCAAACGACGCGCGCCGATGTTTTCCGTCTGCGTATTCACCTGCCAGGCGAAGTTGGCGATCGAATCGATCGCATCAGCCGTGAACTCGATCGTCACGCCTTCAGTTTCCATCATCGCCTGGTACTGCTTGATCAACGCGTTGCGTGGCTCCGTCAGGATCCGTTTGAAGTCTTCGATCGTGAGCGATTCCAGCTCGACACGAATCGGAAAACGACCTTGCAACTCGGGAATCAGATCCGACGGTTTCGAAACGTGAAACGCACCTGCCGCGATGAAGAGAATGTGATCCGTGCGCACCATGCCGTAACGAGTATTGACGGTTGTGCCTTCAACGATCGGAAGAATGTCGCGTTGCACGCCTTCGCGTGAAACGTCCGGACCATGTCCCGATTCACGTCCGGCAATCTTGTCGATCTCGTCGAGAAAGATGATGCCGGAATTCTCAACACGCTCGATCGCCGCGCGTGCAACCTGGTCCATGTCGATGAGACGCTCTTCCTCTTCCTGCATCAGGTACTCCATCGCCTCGTCGACGCGCATCTTGCGTCGCTTCGTGCGGCCCTGAAACAGGTTGCCCAACATGTCTTTCATGTTGATGCCCATCTCTTCGACGCCCTGTGGACCAGCCAGCTCGATCACGGGAAAATTTTTCTCTCTGACTTCGAGCTCGACGAGACGATTGTCGAGCTTGCCGCTGCGCAATTGAGTGCGCAGCTTCTCGCGTGTTTTTTGAAACTGCTCATCACGCGCCGGACTATCTAGCTCGGTTGACTGCTCATCGCTCGTGTCAGCGTCGAAATCGTAAAAACTGGAAGCGGATCGAGGCGGCGGCAGCAGCAAGTCGAGTATGCGTTCTTCGACGTTCAGCTCCGCTTTCTCGGCGATCTCTTCACTCTTGTCCTGACGCGTCATCTCGATCGAGATCTCTGTGAGATCGCGGATCATGCTTTCGACGTCGCGCCCTACATAACCGACTTCTGTAAACTTCGACGCTTCAACTTTCAGAAACGGCGAGTTGGACATGCGTGCGAGACGGCGCGCGATCTCCGTTTTACCGACACCGGTCGAGCCGATCATTATGATGTTCTTCGGCATCACGTCGACCGCCATTTCCGGTGGCAACTTCTGACGTCGCACACGATTGCGCAGGGCAATAGCGACCGATCGCTTCGCGTTGCGCTGACCGACGACGTGCTTATCGAGCTCAGTCACGATCTGACGAGGCGACATCTCGTCAAGCCGCGCCTCTTCATCAACTTCTCCAGCCAAATAAATAACCATGCTTAAACTTTCTTAGCCACAAAAAGGCACAAAAATCGCAAAATCAATTTCCAGCTTTTGTGGAACTATAATTCCTCAACAATGATGTTTTGGTTCGAATAAATGCAAATCTCACCTGCGATGCGAAGCGACTCTACCGCAATCTCACTTGCCGACATATCGGTATGCTTGATCAGCGCACGCGCCGCAGCGAGAGCATACGAGCCACCGGAACCAATCGCCAGCACGCCTTCGTCCGGCGCGATCACGTCGCCGTTTCCCGACAAAAGAAAAGAAGTCTTCTTATCAGCAACGACTAACAGCGCCTCGAGATGTCGCAACATCTTGTCAGTACGCCATTCTTTGCTGAGCTCGATCGCCGCGCGCTCGAGATTCCCGTGATATTGCTCCAGCTTGCTCTCGAATCGCGTCAAAAGGGCGAACGCATCGCCCGTCGCGCCGGCGAACCCCGCGAGAATCTGATCGTTATAAAGCCGCCGCACCTTCCGCGCGCTGGCTTTCATAACAGTCTCGCCCATCGTCACCTGCCCGTCGCCCGCAAGCGCTACGTTTGCGTCTTTCCTGACGAGCAGCACGGTTGTGCTGCGTACCCGATTTTTTTCCTTGTTCATTTATTTAACAAGACTATAGGAATTCGTTTCAATGTAAGTCAAGGACGCCTTCCGGCGCTGTAGTCACGCAGTTTTGAACACATGGGTTATGATAGCGGCGGAGGGAACTATTCCTGACGGAATGATACAAACACGACCACGCATCGGCATCCCGATGCGCATTGAACAGACAACCAATCGTTTCTATCTCGGGCGCGATTACAGCGAGGCTGTCGAGGCCGCCGGCGGTCTGCCAATACACATCAGCCTGATTCCAAAAGCAGAGTACATCGATTCCGTCGTCGCGCAAGTCGACGGCATCCTGCTTCCCGGAAGCGACTCCGACATCGATCCGCTGCGCTACGGTCAACAACCGCATCCACAACTCGGCACGGTCCAGACTATCAAAGATGAAACGGATCTGCTGGTCATCGCTGCTGCCGAACGAAGAGGAATTCCAATCTTCGCGATCTGTTTCGGCATGCAGGTGCTGAATGTGTCTCGCGGTGGAACCCTCATACAGGACATCAACTCGCAAGTGCCGGACGCGATCAAACACGAGCAGGGCGCACCACGCGACCGTCCTTCGCATCGCATCAGTCTCAGCGAGAACACGCGGCTTTCAAACATCGCCGGCGCGGTAGATGCACTCGTCAACAGCCATCATCATCAGGCAGTCGAATCGGTCGGAGGCAATCTGGTTGCTACAGCTTGGGCCACTGACGGCGTCGTCGAAGCCCTCGAAGATCCGCGACCTGATCGATTCATCGTCGGTGTTCAATGGCATCCGGAGATTGGCTGGCAAAACGATTCCTTCTCTCAACGTCTGTTCCGCGCGTTTGTGAACGAAGCAACTAATGCTCGCCAAGCTGATCTCGCGTCAGTCTCCACACCTGCATGAATCCTTTTGACAAAGACGTACTCGGGCTGGCGGAGCGCGTCGCCATCGTCACCGGCGGATCGAGAGGCATCGGGAAAGCGGTTGTCGAGCTTCTCGCCTTCTGTGGTGCTCACGTCGTCGTGAATTACGTCAATGACGGAAATGCCGCCGATGCGACGGTAAACCTTGCGGCATCCCACGGCGTAAAAGCTCTGGCCATCCAGGCTGACGTTTCGCAGCTCGACGAGGCTGAGCAGTTAGTTCAAGAAACGGTTGAAGAGTTTGGACGCCTGGACTTTTTGGTTTGCAATGCAGGTATCTGGGAAGGTGCGCGGGTTGAGTCGATTTCGGAAGAGCTCTGGGACAAGACGCTCGATATCAATCTTAAGGGCACGTGGTCGGTCTGCCGCGCCGCCGTACCGCAGATGAAGCAACAAAGGTTTGGGCGGATCGTGATCGTGAGCTCGACGGCAGGGCAGCGCGGTGAAGCTAATGTTTCGAACTACGCCGCATCCAAGGGTGGTCAGATCGCTTTCACGAAATCGCTTGCGCCTGAGTTGGGGTCGTTCGGAATCAACGTGAACTCTGTTGCGCCCGGGTGGGTCGAGACGGAGATGACGGCGGAGGTGTTTGTTGATCCGGTGCAACGTGAGTCGATTGGTAAAGGTATTCCATTAGGTCGAGCGGCAACGCCGGAAGAGATTGCAGGGCCGATCGTGTTTTTGTGCAGTGAGTGGGCAAGTCATATTACGGGTGAGGTGCTGAACGTTAATGGCGGATCAGTGTTGTGCGGTTAGGGGAGCTAATGTATGACTTTAACTCTTGAGCACGGGCGGCCACGGAGTGCCGCCCCTACAGTTGATAGTCACGTCGCAAAAGAACATGTCGAGCTCGGACTTGAGAAGTTACTTGAAGACCAGTATCGCGCTCTTAAGGATCAGCGAGTCGGGTTGATTTGTAATCAGGCGTCGGTCGACCACGGTTATCGTCACGCTGCGGACTTGCTGCATGAGCATGACGGCATTCAACTGAGGGCCCTGTTCGGTCCACAACACGGAATCCGCGGCGATGTTCAGGACAACATGATCGAGACCGGTCACAGTCTCGACCGCAAGACTGGTCTCCCAGTTCATTCGCTGTACAGCGAAACAAGAGAACCCACTGACGAGATGCTGCAGGACGTCGACGTACTTGTGTTCGACATGCAGGACGTCGGCTGCCGCATCTACACGTTCATCTATACACTCGCCAACTGCATGCGCGCAGCACGGCGTTTAGGGAAGAAAGTGATCGTTTGCGATCGTCCGAATCCCATCAACGGCGCAAGCATCGCGGGAAATATTCTCGAACCGGAATACGCCTCATTCGTTGGCCAGTTTGCCCTCCCGACTCGTCATGGCATGACTGTCGGCGAGCTCGCACTAATGTTCAATGAGCATTTCGGCATCGGCTGTGATCTCGAAGTAATTGCAATGGATGGCTGGAAGCGAGGGCGCTGGCACGATCAAACTGACGCGCCCTGGGTAATGCCTTCGCCAAACATGCCGACGCTAGATTCAGCGACCGTGTTTCCGGGCACAGTGCACTTCGAAGGCACACAGGTTTCTGAAGGAAGAGGAACAACGAAACCATTTGAATTGATCGGCGCGCCTTACATCGATCCCGATGATTACGCAGATCGACTTAACGAGCTTGATCTTAAAGGCGTGTACTTCCGAAGCTGCGTGTTTCAACCGACGTTTCAGAAGCATGGCGGTGTTAGCTGTGGCGGAGTTCAGATTCACGTGCTCGATCGAGATTCGTTTGAACCGTGGTTGGCGGGCATTGCGATGACGAAGCTCGCGCACGACATGTACCCGGATCAGTTTCGCTGGAAGGTTCCGCCGTACGAATATGTTTTCGATAAGAACCCGTTTGACGTGATCAGCGGAACAGCGAAGATTCGAGAAGCGTTTGAGCAGGGAATCACGCTCGACGAGATCAACGAATCGACAAGAGAGCCGCTCGCGGAGTTTAAAGAAGTACGTGAGCCGTACCTTTTGTATCGATAGAAAGTTAACGTGAGTTGTTAGAGGTCGTCACGCCGACCGCTAATGTAACCCCTAAGCGTCGCAGCTTTGCGTGAAGATTCTTCTTAAGGTAAAACCTTATTGACTACCTGAGGTGTTTGGGAGGCTTGATTGGTAAAAACTGAACGTATGGAGGCCGAAGAGGCGGAACCCGCACCCCGCTTCGCCTGGATCGTAGGGGCGGCAGCTTGGTTTATTCCCGGTGTCGGTCATTTGCTGCAAGAAAAATGGTGGCGCGCAGCGCTGCTGGGCGGCTCCGTTTGGATCTGCTTCTTTGTTGGCATGGCAATGGGCGGGCACCTATTTGATCTCGACGCCGAGGGCTCGTCGGCACTGCTGCAAGTGCCGCCGATGATTGCCAACCTCGGTACTGGCGCGCTTTATCTTGTCTCGTGGCTGCTCGACTACGGCTTCAAAGACGATCCGGCTCAAGCCGCACGCGCAACTTACGAATACGGCAACACATTCCTGCTGATCGCCGGTCTACTTAATTACCTGACTATGCTCGACGCTTTTGATATCGCCGCCGGGAGGAAACCTTGAGACACTTCCTCGTAATGACATTGTTTGCGGCGCTTGCTTCAGTCGTGTTTGGAGCAATGGCGAAAGATACGAATCAAGAGCGTTTGCTCTACGGTCTGAAAGTGTTCGCAGAGTTCATGGTGATCGGTCTGGTGTTGGGTTGGATCCTGTATTTCATTCCGTGATCCTTACCGATGGCTTTATTTGAAACTGAGGCACTGATCCTTCGCAGTTACAATCTGGCAGAGGCTGACAAGATTGTCGTTTGCCTGAGCCGGTCATCAGGACTGATCAGGGGTGTCGCTAAGGGTTGCAGGAAACTCAAGAATCGTTTTGGCGCCGCGCTCGAGCCTTTCACACTCATCAATCTCACCTACTACGAAAAAGAAAACCAGGAGCTCGTATCGTTCCGGCAGGTCGAGATCTTAAAGTCACACTTTAACCTCTCCTCGAATGCTTCGATACTCACGGGCTTTGCTTACATGGGCGACCTGCTCATTGATTTTTCACCACCGCACCAGGCAAACGATAATTTGTTTCGGATGGCGCTCGCGTGTTTGGACGCGACAGCGGCAACCCCGTCAGATCTCGAAACGGTGTTGCGATACTTTGAAGTGTGGTTGTTGAAGCTCGAAGGTTTTCTGCCTGACTTACGCATGTGTGCGAATTGTCAGAAACAGTTTGAAGATGAAACGATCTATCTTGGACCGGATTTGTCTTTGCGATGTTTGCAGTGTAGTAACGGTCGTGGCCGGCCGATTCAAAAGGGACTTCGGACGGAGTTGCGGACAGCCGAGAAGTTGTCACCGGTGAAGTTTGCTGAAGGCGCGAGGGATGTGTCGAAGGATACTAAGCGTGAGATGGCCGAGTTGACGTTTCATATTATTGGGAGAGTGCTTGAGCGGATGCCACGCGTCCGGCCGGCGAGTTAGTGGTTTACAGGATTTACAAGATTGCACAGGATTGCATGTTAATCCTGAACAATCTTGTAAATCCTGTCTAAGCTATCGTGTTAACGAAAAGCTTTAAGTTAAAGAGTTACCTCATACCTCGATACATCGTCGGGGCGATGGCGCCGTATATCCTCATCGCACTGTTAATGCTCACGGCCATCCTTCTCGCACAACAGGCCGCTCGTCTGGCTGAGGTCGTGATCTATGCTGACCTGCCGTTTTCGTTGCTTGCCAGCATCGGTGCTGCATTGCTGCCGGGAGTGCTCGTCTTCTCGATTCCCCTCGCTACGCTTGCCGGCATCATTGTCGGATTCTCACGCATGGGCAGCGACAGCGAGATAGTCGCGATGCGTGCAGCAGGTGTCGGCTCGTGGACCATGATCTGGCCCGCACTGTTGATTGGTCTCCTGTGCACGGGCGTAACAACATATCTACACCTTAAAGAAGCGCCTGAAGCCGCCAGAGATCTCGAGCGCATCGCGTTGCAGGGAATGCTCGCAAAACTCGAATCGCCAGTCGAGCCGCGCACCTTCAACACTTTGCCTCGCTACGTAATTTATGTGCGCGACGGCAACAAGGACCTGGGAACGTGGGGGCGCGTTTTTATCTTCGGTCAGGAGGATCAGGCAACAAAGGTTTACACGGCGCGCTCAGGCCGCATCGATTCGTCAGGCGATCAGTCTGAGCTGGTGCTGACTGATGTTCTGATAACAACATTTTCTTCCGCGACTGCAAAGGCAAAAGCCGATCAATCCGACCCGAGCTCAATCACAGGTGCAGGCGAGGGGTCTTACGTCGTGGAGCGTTCGGAGCAATTGAGGTTCTCCATCAACACTGGTCGTACTGAGGTCGTCCAGCGCCTAAACGATCGCGACACGAACGCCGACGCAATGGACTGGAGCGATTTGCGCGAGCGCGTCGTGTCCGGCTCAGCAGAGGAACAAAGAGAAGCTGTGAGAGTTCTCAATCGCAGGACTGCACTTTCGCTCGCCCCCCTCGTCTTTTCTTTGCTTGGCGCGATTCTGGGTTTGCGGATTAGACGCGGCGGCAAAAGCGGCGGCGTGCTGGTAACGATCATTGTCGTCATCTTTTACTACCTGCTGTCGCTGCTGGGTGAGTCTTTGGCGCGCGCCGGTACGATGTCACCTTATATTGGGCCATGGCTCGCGACGATCTTCATTCTCGCTCTGAGCCTCCTGTTTCTGTTCGTCAAGCGAGTACCGTTTTTATCTTCCGTCTCGATCTTGTCGCCCCTGTTGCGAAGCCCGAAAGGATCGGAGCCGGCCGCAAAAGCCGCGAAAGTAAGACAACGTGGCTTGTCGGCGTTGGGTTTTCCGAACCTGATGGACGCAACGCTGTTTCGCTCGCTGGCGCTCAGTTTTCTCGTGTGCTTCGTGACTCTCGCAGCAATCTTCAACATCTTCACGCTGTTCGAGCTCTGGCGCTTCATCGCAAAAACTCACGCCGGCGCAGGACTCGTAGCGAGATATCTTCTGTTTTTAATGCCGCTGATCACAGTCGAGCTCTTTCCCGCGACAATGCTGATCTCGGTGCTCGTGACGTACGCGCTGCTCGCAAGAAGACACGAAGCAATCGCGTGGTGGGCGTCCGGGCAAAGCGTTTACCGTTTGATGTTGCCGGGCTTTTTCTTTGCGCTCGCGATCGCACTGGGGTCGTGGCTTGTCCAGGAGTATGTGATGCCTGGAAGTAATCTGAAGCAGGACGCACTGCGAGCAAGGATTCGCGGCGATCAGGCGCGCGCGGTGACAGGCACTGGACGCCAGTGGCTCGCGTCGCCAGACACGCGGCGTTTTTATTCATACGAGTTTGCTGAAGACGGGAGTTTGATTGAACCGACGGTTTACGAGCTCGATCCCGAAGCGGTCCATCTCGCCCGCGTTGTTAATGGTAAGAGCGGCGCGTGGTCAGATTCGACTCATCTCAAGCTCACTGAGGCCGAGACGCTTACATTGAAAGACCTCGAGGTCCAACGTACGACTGAGAACGAAACTATTTTTGCCGGAGTCGAATCGCCGGCAGTATTCAAGCCGACAATCGATAAGCCATCACAGCTCAGCTCACGTGATTTGAGAGGGTATCTCACAGCCGCGAAGCAACGTGGCATGGACGTGTCGATGCTCGCAGTCGCATTGCAGAAAAAATATGCGGGGCCATTCGGCATCATCATCATGGCGTTGATCGGCATGCCGCTGGCGGTGTCGTTTGGAAGGAAGGGAACTGTGATCGCGCTGTGCGCAGCAGTGGTGGTGGGAGTCTCGTACTGGGCTGTTGGCGGCGGCTTTCAACAACTCGGCAATCACGGACTGCTGCGACCGTCAGTAGCGGGCTGGTCGCCCCTCGTGATCTTCACAGCAGCCGGCACATACTTTCTCTCCCGCGTTAGGACTTAAAGTAATCCTCTGCGGCCCTCTGCGTATCTCCGCGTTCTCTGCGTTAACGGCTATTTTTAACGCAGAGATACGCAGAGATACGCAGAGGGCCGCAGAGAAAACCCGGATAGGGCTAAGTGCCGGTTTCCCAGCTCGAGATGTATTCGAGTTGTTCGGCGGTCAAGGTGTCGATCGAAATGCCGAGGGCGCGAAGTTTGAGACTCGCGATCTCGGTATCGACTTCCGCCGGCAGAAGGTGAACGCCTGGCGTCAACGTACCTTTGTTCTTCACCAGATACTCAACTGAAAGCGCCTGGTTTGCGAAGCTCATATCCATCACGCTGGCCGGATGTCCCTCGGCTGCCGCGAGATTGATCAAACGACCTTCACCGAGCACGATGACCCGGCGGCCACTAGATTTAACTTTGTATTCCTCGACAAACGGTCGAACCGTCGCTGGGTCGCCAGCCATCTCGCGTAACGCAACTAGATTGAGCTCGAGATCGAAGTGTCCGCTATTGCAAACGATCGCGCCGTCTTTCATGCGCGAGAAATGTTCGCCGTCGATCACGTGACGATTACCGGTGACGGTCACGAAGATATCGCCAATGGACGATGCTTCGCCAATCGGCATAACGCGGAATCCGTCCATCACCGCTTCGACTGCTTTGATCGGATCGATTTCCGTAACGACGACATTTGCACCCATGCCGCGTGAGCGCAGGGCGACGCCCTTACCGCACCAGCCATAACCAACAACGACGAGCGTGCGACCCGCAAGCAGGATATTCGTCGCGCGAATGATGCCGTCAAGTGTCGACTGGCCCGTGCCGTAACGATTATCGAAGAAGTGCTTCGTCTGCGCGTTGTTCACAGCGATGGAAGGGAAGGGCAACACGCCCGCAGTTTCCATTGCTTTGAGACGCTGAATACCGGTCGTGGTCTCTTCCGTCGAGCCGATGACTTCCTTGATCTGGCCGGAGCGTTCTTTCAAGAGCGTGGCCACCACGTCGGAGCCGTCGTCGATGATGATGTCCGGGTGTGAATCGAGTGCGGTCCTGACGTGACGATTGTAAGTCTCGGTCGACTCGCCTTTGATCGCGTAAACAGGAATACCCCAATCATTGACGAGCGCTGCCGCCACGTCGTCCTGAGTTGAAAGCGGGTTCGAAGCGATTAGAATTGACTCGGCTCCACCGGCTTGCAGTGCGCGCGCGAGGTTTGCGGTCTCGGTAGTGATGTGGGCGCACGCAAGAAGCTTAACGCCACTCAACGGTTTCTCTTCCGCAAAGCGCTCGCGGATGAGACGAAGAACGGGCATCTCACGCTCGGCCCATTCGATGCGCTGCCTGCCATTACCCGACAGCCCGATATCTTTCACGTCGAATTCGACGGATGGTGCAGAACTCATATTTGCAGATTCCTCTATGATAAAAGTTAGATTCCCGCGCTCGCGCGCAAGGTTTCGGCCTTGTCGGTCTTCTCCCAGCTGAAACCCTCTTCACTGCGACCGAAGTGACCGTATGCAGCCGTCGCCTTATAAATAGGACGGCGCAGATTGAGCGATTCGATAATGCCGCGTGGCGTCAATTCGAAGTTCTCTCGCACGAGCTTCGACAAAACTACATCACTGACTCGTCCGCTGCCCTCAGTGTTCACATACACCGAAACGGGGTCAGCGACGCCGATGGCGTAGGCGAGTTGGACCATGCAGCGCTCGGCGAGTCCCGCAGCTACGATGTTCTTGGCGATGTACCGCGCCATGTAAGCAGCGGAACGATCCACCTTCGTCGGATCCTTACCTGAGAAAGCGCCGCCGCCATGAGGCGCGTAGCCACCGTAGGTATCAACAATGATCTTGCGGCCGGTGACGCCCGCATCGCCCTTCGGACCTCCGGTAACAAACCTGCCCGTCGGATTGATGTGATACTTCGTGTCTTTGTCGAGCAGCTCAGACGACACGGTGTGCTCGATGACCTGTTTCTGAATCTCGGAGCGCAGTTGCTCGTTCGTGACGTCGTCCGCGTGCTGCGAAGAGATAACAACAGCGTCGACGCGGAAAGGTCGACCGTCGCGGTATTCAACTGTTACCTGCGATTTTCCGTCCGGGCGAAGATAGGGCAGCTCACCTGACTTACGCACTTCCGAAAGACGACGGACCAACTGGTGGGCCAACTGAATCGGCAGCGGCATTAGCTCCGGCGTTTCATTACACGCGTAACCAAACATTAATCCCTGGTCGCCGGCGCCGCCAGTGTCAACACCCATCGCGATGTCAGGGGATTGTCGATCGAGCGCGGATAAGACGGCGCACGTGTCGCAATCGAACCCATAGCTCGAACTGGTGTAACCGATTTGGCGGATCGTCTCGCGGGCGATCCTGGAAAAATCGAGCACCGCTTCCGTTGTGATCTCGCCGGCCACAACTACAAGGCCAGTTGTCACCAGTGTTTCACAAGCGACGCGCGCCTTTGGGTCGGCAGTCAGTGCCGCGTCAAGTACCGCATCAGAGATTTGGTCGGAGATTTTGTCGGGATGGCCCTCAGTGACTGACTCAGAGGTGAATAGAAAACCGGATTCGCTACTCAAAACAGCTCCTTTGTATGTACACAGACTCGAATTTTGCGCAGAAAAAGACCGCGTACTTTAGCAGTCCAGTATTTAGGGTGTCAAGGCGTGCTTCTCTGTGAAACCTCTGTGTTCTCTGTGTCTCCGTGGTGAGTTTCAACAATACAAACCACAGAGACACAGAGGACGCAGAGGTTTCACAGAGAAGAAAACGTCTAAAGCAGTGAATTTTCCTGACACCGCAACTCCCACAACTGACATCTAAGCAACAACCTTAAGGTAACGCTGCCGGCAATCACTGCCTCTTCCCTCAGTTCTCGAGAGTACTCCCGAACTCAAGAGGCTTCTCGATGATTTCAAGCGGTGGCCCCAGAGCTATGCAACACTCACAATTGTCCCCTCTCGAAGTGACCCACGCATTATTAGACCGCGCTTCAGCAGCGCAGTTCAGTCTGGAAGAAGACACAGCGCTTATAGCTGTTCAGCACATGCTCGAGCAGACGGTGAATTTATTCGACACTGTGGCTGACATGGGCGTGCGTTACGAGAACATCTTCGCTCTCGGCAAGGTCTATTCAGATAGTTGTGTCGTGATCAAGACACTACGTAAGCGAGGCGTCACCGTCGTCGACTCGACGATGCCCGCGCCCGGCGAGTTTGGCCGCTACTTTGAACAGGACTGTAAGCGGCTCTGGCAAGTCGCTGCTGAAGCGCTCGCGAGACGTCGCATCAAACGCATCCTCGTTCTCGATGACGGCGGTTTCTGCATTACCACGGTACCGCCCGAGCTGTTGAGACGTTATTCAATGTGCGGTGTCGAGCAGACGTCTCTCGGCATGTTTCAATTTGAAGAAAAGCCGCCACCGTTTGCAGTGATCTCGTGGGCTCGGGCGGCAGTAAAGCTGGACATCGGCGGTCCGATATTTTCTCAATGCCTGATCGACAGGCTGACTGCCGGACTCCGTGGACGCAGGGCTTTTCAAAACGAACAACTCGGCTTAATCGGTTTGGGAAGTATCGGCCGCGCCATGGCAAACCTCGCTGCGCGCGAAGGCCCGGAAGGAAAACAAATCGTCTTTTACGATCCACGCCGAGACTTGCAGATCTGTCCGATGCTGCGCCGGCATTTAACACGAGTAGAGTCGCTCGAAGAATTGATGACGCGCTGCGACTGCGTGATCGGTTGCTCCGGTCGTAACCCTTTCAAGAACAACTGGCCACTCAATCACAAACCGGGCATACGACTAACCAGCGGTTCGAGTGGCGACCAGGAGTTTGGCCCAATCATCAACTATCTAAAAACAAAACCGGATTTTCACGTCGATGAAAAAACGTGGGATGTAAGATCCGACCTGGGCCCGTGTGGTCCCATTCAGATTGCTTATCTTGGATATCCTTACAACTTCGTCTCTCGCGCTCCCGAGGCAGTGCCTACACGCATCGTGCAACTGGAAACCGGCGGTTTACTCGCAGCGCTGATCCAGGCGCGCCTGTATCTCAAGTTGTGTGAAGAAGGGCGCGCGCACAACAGCGGCATGCACCGAGTATCGCCCGGAGCGCAGAGCTTCGTTTACGACGAGTGGCTCAGGGCCATGAGAGCGTTGAAGATCGATATGGTGAAGACGTTTGGTTACGATCCAGTAATGCTAAACGCCGCGCAGCACGAAGCCTGGTTTGCGAAGAACTCTGAACCGCATCCCGGGTATCAAGACTTGTCGCTTAGAACAGTGGAAGAGGAAATGAACCGTCTTTTTTGCCACCAGTGTAACCTGCCGAGTTTGCGTCGAGCGGCAGGCTGAGACGCACCTCGGTTCCTCCCGCTGGAGACGACTCTATCTCGACTCGTCCGCCTGCAGCGTGAGCGCGTTCCTGCATACTGATGAGTCCGAGCGTCGACACTCGCGGCGCTCGTTTGCGCAGTCGTTTTACGTCAAAGCCCGCGCCGTTGTCTTTCACGGTGAGCAGTAATAGCTCGCGATTCCTTGCGAGTCGCACCACGACGTGGGTCGCTCTTGCGTGACGCACCACGTTCGTCAACGCTTCCTGTGCGATGCGGAAACAGGCGGTCTCAAACTCGCGTGAGAAACGTTCATTCTCATCCGGCAGATCGATCACAACGTCGACAGTCAAACCAGTGCGTTTCGTGTAACGATCGACATACCAGTGAAGGGCGGTCGTCAAACCCAGGTCATCGAGGATCGGTGGTCGCAATTCAACTGAAAGATCGCGCACTAATCGCAGCGCCTCGTCAACCGCTTCAATATTGTCTTTAACGTAAGGACCAGCTTCCGACCCCTGGCAAACCTGCTGCACGGCATGAAGGTTCATTTTGACGACTGTCAGGATCTGCCCGATCTGGTCGTGCAGCTCTCGTGCGATGCGACGTCTTTCTTCTTCCTGCGCCTCGATCAGTTGCCGCGAAAACATTTGCAGCGCGTCCTGAGCTCGCTTGCGTTCCGTGATGTCGCGCGCCATGCCCTGGATGGCGACAAGCGTTCCGTTCTCGTAGATGGCGCGGCTACTGACTTCAATCGGCACGCGTCGTCCGTCTTTCGCTATGACATCGATTTCATAAGTCGTTTCACCTTGCTGCGCCAGTTTTCTCCAGAAACTGCCACGCCCATATTTGGCGTGTTCGGGGGCGACAAACTCCTTGAAGTTGTGGCCAACTATCTCGTCTCGTGAGTAGCCCGAAAGTGTTTCGGCTGCGCGGTTGATACTGAGGTAAGTCCCTTCGAGATCGTGAACGTAGATGGCGTCTTTCGCATTCTCAAACAACTCACGATAACGCTCTTCACTCTCACGCAAGGCGACCTCGGCGCGCTTTCGTTCAGCAATTCGTTCTTCAAGCTCGGCGACGTAACGCTGGCTTTGCTCAAATAACTGGGCATTCCGGATCGCGGTGGCGGCGTGTGCGGCGAGGGTTTCTGCAAGCCGTGCATGCTCCGGTTTGAAAAAGTCAGGTTCGGCTTTGTCGACCGAATACAAACCGATGACCTTGCCCGAGGTCACGAGCGGCACGCCCATCCAGTTACGCACGTGGTCGGCGCCGCTACGAAACTCCCATCCGGGTTCGTTGGACGTGTCAGGAACGATAAGACTCTGTTTCGTAGTATAGATGCGTCGCAGCAGTGGGTTTTTCTGTCCGTCCAAAACGATCGCGCGCGTGTTCTGGACGTTCTGATAACCTTCGTAACGTCTGAGCGCGCTGACGACGAAACGCCACTCAGTATCACACAACATCACATTCGCACTGTCGTAGGGAACTAACCTGACCAGGTAGTCGAGCAGAGTTTCAAGCACTCTTTCGAGACTGAGGTTCTGCGTCAACGCGATGTTGGCGTCTCTGAGGATCTCCGTCTCCTGGCGTATGGCGTGCTCACGAGCCAGCAGGGGAGCCAAATCCGGTGTTTCAGCATTCATGACGAACGGACTCGTGCAACGTTCTGGTGCTCCGTGTCCCCACAGTGATTTTCTCACGTAAGCGACTACAGAGTCACAAAGCACTCAGAAATTTCACAGAGCCTACAGGGAGGAAGTGAGTCAAAAAGGAAGGTGAAGATTATCAGATCTTTAGGACGCTGACTATTATTATTCTGACGTAAGTTCGTTGAATTTTCGTGGCGGCGGGAATCATCAATTGATCGCATGTGCGAGTTGTCTTACGCCGAAGGCGTTCGCTAATTCCAGCCCAAGGTTGGAGCGCCAGCGACAACCTTGGGGCCGATACATTTAAAGCTTAGAACCCTGAAGGGGTTTGTCTTAAGACGGCTTTGCCCCGAGAGTCGTCATACATGTCCTTCTCCGTGCAACCTCTGTGTCCTCTGTGGTTGACGATTGCTTAGGAAAAAACAACCACAGAGACACAGAGGACACAGAGGTTGCACAGAGGAATCAGACTTTTCGGGCAAAGCCTCTTAAGACGAACCCTTTCAGGGTTAGAACGCCTTTTGATTGCTGGTCCCAGGGTTCTCGCAAGCTCGAACCCTGGGCTGCAATTAGCGAACGCCTTCGGCGTTAAACCGGAAATTTGCGAACGCGTTTACTCGCCGCCGGCTTTCTTGTTCAGTTCTTTGATCAGGTTCTTGATCTGATCCGTGTCTTTCGAACCAGGGGAGACTTGGAGATACAACTCCAACTGCTTAACGGCTTCCACGTTGTCACCTTTTTCCAGGTAGATACCGGCAAGGTAACGATGGGCCAGCTTTACATCGTCGCCGCCAATCTCGATCGCGCGTTTCAGATCAACCGCCGCATCGTCCAAACGGTTCAGCCCAATCAACGCGCGGGCGCGATAAAGGTGGGCCGTTCCCGACGCTTCATTCTTCGCGAGCGCCGCCGCAAATTGCGTTTCGGCTTCGGCGTGCTTGTTTAAGCTGAACAGAGAAATCCCGCTGTTGAGATGAAAAATAAAACTATCCGGCATGAGCTTGAGCGCTTTTGTGAACGCCTCAGAAGCAGCGTCATATTTACCAAGCTTCAGATACTGAACACCCAAACCATTCAGCGCCGCGGGGAACGCCGGATGAATCGCCAAGGCGGCCTTGAGCTGCTCGATCGCTTTGTCTCGATTTCCATTCTTAACCGACTCCAATGCTTGGTTAAAGAGGTCAACCGCGGCCTTGGGTGGATCGTTGGCAGAAATCACGCCTTTCGTAACCGGCTCGGCGGATCTCATGCGCAAGTGAATTTGAACGCTGTAGATCTGGCCGATGCGGCTCATGTTACCGGTCGAGCCGCCGTCTGCGATATTCACTTCTTCGGTGGCCGGCTCGAAGGCTTCACCGGCATCAACCCGAACGATAAAGCGGCCACCACCGAGCTGGCGAAAGAAAAACGAGCCGTTGCCATTCGACGTCGTAGATATTTCACCTCTGTTAGTGGTGAGCCACACCATGACCGGATGGTCGAGTCGTTGGCCATTGGGTGTGATTATGTCGCCCTGAATGGTGTTCCGGCTGGTGGTTGCATCTGTTTGTGCGAAAGTATCGAAGCCGGTGATTACGATCAGCAGAGCAGAGAAAACAAGCGGACTCTTCAGGCGCCGGAGCCAGGCTCGAACTTTCATATTTTTGGATTCCTCTCAGACGGGTAAATGCACTTAGAAGTCTACCGTGAATCCGAAAGTGTGTCGACGTTACGAACCTAAGAAAGCGAAAGGGGCGACTCTCGTCGCCCCTTTCAATTACCAGCTTTTCAGTTTTAGAACTGGAACTTCAGACCAAACTGAACAAGCCTTGGATCGTCGGTCGTGGTAATACGGCCGAAGTTTACACTGCCGATGTTGCCATTCGGATTACCGAAGTTCACATGGTTGAAGACGTTGAAGAACTCGGCTCTGAATTCGATGATCTTGCCCTCACCGACTCTCGTGCGCTTCATCATGGTGACGTCGAAATTGATGTCGCCCGGTCCATGGAACACGTTACGACCCAGGTTGCCGAATCGTCCAGCGCCAAGAGCGAGAGACGTTCCGGAACCGACCCTGCGGAAGAAAGGATTGGTAGCTGCCGTTGCAGTACCACCACCCGTTCCGTTGAAGGAGCGATTGGGACCACCGTTGGCTGAATCAGTGTTACGTGGATCGTTGAACACCACTTCAGTACCGGTGAAGTCAGGCCGATCGGCTCCGGCTCCGGAGA
The DNA here is from genome assembly GCA_036498585.1 of Pyrinomonadaceae bacterium. GTDB lineage: Bacteria > Acidobacteriota > Blastocatellia > Pyrinomonadales > Pyrinomonadaceae > PSRF01. The sequence goes on from DASYFE010000148.1 coordinate 21,674, forward strand.
GTGAACGGTCTGTCGGTTCGGTAATGTTGAATGGTTGTCCTGTCTCCAACACGGTTACACCGCTGAGCTGCCAACCACCGAGGATCTTGCCGCCGAAGCCGTGCTGGTCCTTGTGGAAAGGCAGTTCGTAGATGTAACTCAGAACGTTCCGGTGACGAATATCCTGATCGCAGTTTCCACGGTCTGCTTTTGGATCGTTCCAGCGAACGTTGGACCGCAATCCGGACGCGTTGTCAATACAGTGACTCCAGGTGTAAGCGTTCTGGAAATAAAATCCATCGGAGAAGCGATGGGAAACCGTTACCTGAAGGCTGTTGTAGTTAGAGTTGGCTGAGGTCTCCTGGTTGGTGATGTTGCTGAAGACCGGGCCGCCAAATTGGGCTGTGTTCGGATTGTTTTGATTGAACACCCGGCGCTGATTGGTATTCGCGGTGCTTGGATTGGCGCCAAGCAACAAGGCCGGGTTGATCTCACGACGCGTCAGAAGGTTGATGCCCATGGTCCCGACATATCCTACTTCCAGCAGGTAGTTCCTCATGAATTCCCACTGGATATTCAGGTTGTACTGATGCGAGTAGGGAGTCTTGAAATCGGGATCATTGATCGTCATCGAGATCGGCGAAACGTCGACGAAATTAAACGATCCACCCCGTTCGATAGGGGTGAATGGGAACGGTTGCGGAATCGGATTCGTGCACAGTGCGTTCGCAAACGGATTGTTGATGGTCGTGCAGTCCGAGAAAGGCTGAATCGCAAACGGAGGAGCCGTCAGGAACTGCAGCGTCGTTTCCGAAATCACTGTGTCGTAATACAAACCATAACCACCTCGCAAGCTGAGCTTGCCGGTACCCATTACGTCCCACGCGAAGCCGACCCGCGGACCGAAATTGTTCTTATCGGTCTGGTAGGTCGAACGCGTAATCCCGGTGTCTCCCGGGTACACAATACCCCTGGGAGCGGTTGGAAACACGGTCGATTGCTGACCGGGACGGAAAGTGTTGATTCGATCTTGACTATCGACCAGCGGCGTATCCAATTCATATCTCACCCCAAGATTCAGGGTTAAGCGTGGCTTAACTTTCCAATCATCCTGGAGGAAGAGCGTGTAATTCTGGGTTTCATAACGCGGCGTTCCGGCGCTGTTCTGAATGTACTCGAGCACGTCGCCTCGGGCGAAATCGCTGAGCGCAGCAGTCAGGCCCGGAATGACCGGTTTCCCAAGAATGTCGACCATGTCGCCAGTGAAAATGTACAAGCCGTTGTTGATGAAGTCGAAGACTTGATCCTGGGAATAGGTGCGATACTCGCCACCCCATTTGAAGTGGTGGTTACCGCGGTTGTGTGAGAAGTTATCGACAAACTGGTAAGTATTGTCGTCACGACCTTGCGGTCCTTGAATGGTGTTTCCGAAAGTCGTGAAGCCGGTGATGTCAACGCGCGGCGGACCAGCGGCTGCTGGATCGTCGGGGACGATTCCCGTAATGCCGAGGTCAGCCGGCGATGTTTTGTTCAGCGGCACAACGCTGAGCGTGTCACGCTGGTGCCAGGAGAAACGAAATTCGTTGACCGACCGCGCACTGAATGTGTGGAAGTCGCTCACGATAACGTTTGTGAAGCGAAGATCACCCGTGGTGCCGAATCCGGGAATAGTTGAACCACCAAATGCAAACGGATTGGTGAATACTTGATCTTCGTTGAAGAACGTAACAAAAAAGCTGTTTTTATCGCTGAACCGGTGATCGCCGCGAATTGAGAATTGATCGCGATCCAAACTGTTCGAAGCAGATGAGAACAGCGTGTTACCGGAATTGGCCGCCGGGATCAAATTGAGTAACGCTTTTGCTTGCGGAGTGCCGACAGCATTGATGATGTTTCTTTGAGCCTGGGAAGGCACAGTTGCCGTTTGCGACTCGCCTTGACGGCGCCGGAAACCCAGGTAGCTAAAGAAAAAGAAAGTGCGATCCTTTCCGCTATAGATCGATGGACCACCCTCACCAAATCTCGGGAAGTGCAGTGGTCCGCCAACCGTTCCGCCAAACTCGTTGACGTTGAACTGCGGCTTGCGCAGACCAACGAATGTCGGCGCGGCGTTATTGAAGAACGGCGTGGCGTTCAGCGCTCGGTTACGGAAGAATTCAAAAAGGTTTCCGTGATACTCGTTCGTACCGGATTTGCTAATCAGCGCGACGACGCCGCCGGAGTTACGACCGAAATCAGCGGAGTAAGTACTTGTCAGAATACGGAATTCCTGAAGCGCATCAGGACTAAATCCCTGAACCGCATCGGGAACGTTGATGGCGAGGTCATTACTGTCTCCACCATCTAAAAGAAAGTTATTGGATTGAGTTCGCTGGCCGTTTACGGTGAATGGGCCTACACCCGAACCGCCGGGCAACACGCCTGCCTGCAACGTCGAGAGCGCGAGGGGATTTCGGCCACCTGCGCCTGACAGGATTGGCAAATCATTGAGAGTTCTGTTGTCGACAGTCTTGCCGAGAACGGATGTCTCGGTGTTGACCGCGGTAGGAGCCTCGCTGACAGTGACGATTTCGGACACTTGCCCGACTTCGAGTTTGACATCGAGTGTCAGCGCGTCATTTACGCTGAGAGCAACCTGTTGGGTTACCGTTTTCTTAAAGCCGGATGCTTCCACTGAGATCGTGTAAGTGCCCACCGGCAGTTGATCGAATCGATAGAACCCGTTTGTCGCAGACGTGGTTTCACGACTGAAGCTGGTGGCCGGATTCTGAGCCTTCACGTTTGCACCCGCGACGACGGCTCCGGATTGATCCTGGACCGTACCGCTGATGGTGCCCGTGTTCTGGGCTAGCGCCACTGACGTAAACACGAGGAGAGCGCTAAACGAGAGCACGAGACGAATTAAATTCTTCTTCATAGCTCCTCCGATTGATGCGGTTGAAGGTTGAAACTAAAAAACGTTGAAGCCTTGGAGTTGGGGGAGAGGCTCCAATGCTGCAGTAAATGTTGCAACTCTTATGCAGCAATAAAGTTTCTCAGTAAAAACGCGATCTTTGACCATCGATAGCCTTCGCTACGACGAAATCTCGGAGTAAATCCATTTATTTAGGTAGAGGTCTGTTCAGTTTTTTGACCACGCGATCTGGAAAGTTGTACGTTCGTCGACTCACGCGGCTAACACGGTGAAGGGAACTGCCGCACCCACGCTCTGAAAGGGACCTTGCACAAAAAGTCCTTGTTTTGGGTTTTCTCTGTGCAACCTCTGTGTCCTCTGTGTCTCTGTGGTGTGGTTTTACTCGGAATTCATCAACCACAGAGACACAGAGGACACAGAGGTTGCACAGAGAAGAGTGCGATCGAGACTTTTTGTGCAAAGCCCTCTGAAAGGCCGCTTGAGAATTTATTGACATCCGTCGCTGCCGCAGTGTATATGCTTGCCACGCGCTTTACTAAACACATGACAGTGGGTCCTCTGTCTCCCAATTTGGACTCGAGCCGACCCGAACAAGGAGGTACTCCGGATGAACAGAAGGCATTTTCGAAAAATGGTCTGGATGGCGGTAGCTGCGATCACGCTGTTGAGTTTGACTGCGGGCGCTGGCGCTGTTCAGGGCGACAAGAAGATCAGGTTATTGGATGACTGTGAGCCAACAACCTTCAATGCAGTGCTTGGCGATGGCGCCTGCGTAGGCAATGGCCACACGACTTTCGATGAGTTCATCGCCGAACTTTCAGCAACCCAGGATGCACACGCCTGGCGAAATCAACCGAGCAACATGCATTTGAATGTTGGTCGCGACACGCTGATTGAGAACCGCGGTGGCGAGACGCACACGTTTACTCCTGTAGCAGAGTTTGGCGGCGGTTTCGTTGACCAGCTCAACGGCATTTCCGGCAACCCGGTTCCGGCTCCCGAATGCTTGAACCTGGGAGCGATCGTTTTCATTCCGGCTGGTGGTATTGAAGTAGGACCGACTGCCGGCAGCGCGGATCTTCCGGTCGGCTCGCACAAGTTTCAGTGCTGCATTCATCCCTGGATGCGCACTGTGATCGACGTCGCGGCTCCCGGATCAAACTCTGGTCCGGCTGCTCCCGCTGCTGCGAAACACGATCACCATTGATTAAGCAACGGTTTTCCTTTCGTGAGAGACGTGCAGCTCACCGCTGTACGTCTCTCAGTTTAGAAGTTAGTGATGAGCAGATTGGTAAAAGCATTCAAGGCCTGGAATTCTCAAAGAGGACAATACTCACCTGAACGCTGGGCTGTGATAAGAGCGAAAGGAAGAGGGCGATTCGTGTTACGGGAAACGTTTTGCTATACCGTGTACGGGGTCGCAATTTATGATGTCGGTAGTCAGCTCTTCCACTATGGTCACCCCTTCAGTTTTGGATTCTATATTTTCCAGTTTGCGTTCTGTGGTCTCTGGTTCGCATACTCGGTGTGGGGGGACCAGGAAGCCAAATATAAAAAGGCGCTCAACTCGTCGCCTCAGACGTCCGTTCAACCGCACTAATCCTCGCTGATGGGCCACGCACGACCGCGACCAAAACGTTTAGCCGAAAAGTTGTTAAAGATCCGTCAATCGCTTGGCGTGTCTCAAAGCGCGCTGGTCTATTGTCTGGGTGTTGAGCTGGCGCCCAACAACATCTCCAAGTACGAGCACAATCAAAACGAGCCACCCACAGACGTAATCCTCGCCTACGCCCGTCTCGCCCACGTTCCACTCGAGCAACTCGTCGATGACGAGCTGGAGCTTGTATTTAATTGCTAGACCACCGAGTACTTTTTTGGTGGGCTGCCCGGATTATGGACATCCGTACGGAACGAGAGGAAATGGAGATGGACACGGAACGTAAGAAACATCAAACCTTCAGATTAGGCGACACGGTGCGGATTATGTCTGGACCATTTGTGTCGTTCACGGGAAAAATTGAGGGCATTAATCAGTCGAAAGCACTTCTACTCGTTAAGGTGGCAATTTACGGACGGGCCAAACCCATCAGGCTGAATTTTGCAGACGTAGAAGTCATGTCGGCTTCGTGAGTTTTATCAGTAGAAATCTCGGCTCTTCAACCTTGCGCCACGTCTAATCCACAGCAACGTGGCTTCGCCGAGCGTCTCTCCTCCATAGTTTCCCGTCGAAGCACCACGAACAAATTCGGATTGTGGAAAATGGAGGACTCAAGGAATGAAGAAAAGACTGCTTGGCATCGTATTGGCATTTGCCGGAACACTTTGTTTTTCGTCGAGTGTTGTCATGGCGCAACATCGACATATCGATCGCGGAGAACGCCGAGAGCTGCGTGGGGATCGCCGTGACATTCGTTCTGATACAAGAGACATCCGATCGGATCGACGCGATTTGCGGGGAGATGCTCGTGAGCGTTATCGAGATATTCGTGAGCTCAGAGAAGACCGGCACGAAGTAGCTTCACGAGCGGAGCTGCGCGCCGACCGAAGAGAAATCGGGAGCGACACGCGTGATATCAGGCAAGACGGTCGCGAATTAAGATTTGATCGTCGTGATAGTCGCGCGGATGTGCGAGACTTCTACCGTGACCGGCGTCGAGCACGTCACGACTAACTGGCTTCACAGAATAGAACAAGTCAGGAAGATGTCTATACATCCTGACTTGTTCTATTTAACTCCGCCAAATGGGTGATATAAGTTCGTGTAACGGACACCATGGAAAAGATCATTAGGGAGACTTTCGTTAAGTCAGACGGCACGCGGAAAGTCGAAATATTTCAGCGTGAGAATAAAACATTTGCCTTTGAAGAGTTTGAATTCGGGTATCCCGTGGGCGAATATTCATTAACTATCATCGACTCACTAGACAATGCGATCAGAGAAGCAAAAGGTAGAGTGAGCTGGCTACGAAGCCATTCACCTGAGCTCGATTAGATCGTTTGCGCACTCGAAGGAGATCAGTACGTTGTGCGTGTCTCTCCCAGGGATGTTGGCCACCGGGTGAAACGGTAGTGATGCGGATCCGCAAGGGATTTTGTGTAAACGATCGTCTTTTGTTTTTTAATTCTGCAGTTTCTGATTCATTTTGAGCTAGCAGCAGGGGCTGTGGGAACGGTGGAAAAACGCGGTTTGTTT
>DASYFE010000149.1:0-38919 GCA_036498585.1 Pyrinomonadaceae bacterium
GGCAGCGGCGCCAGCCAGATGCGCGGGTAAAGCTTGATGCCGACCTGCATCACGCCCTTGGCCCAACGTCGCTGCTGCGCCTTGAACGCGTTGATCTCGACCGGGATTTCCGCCGGTGCTTCCTCGTCGAGCAGGTAAACGAATTTCCAGCCCATTAGCTGCGCGCGAAAACTCAGATCGGTGTCTTCAGTCAGCGTGTCGTGCTGCCAGCCGCCGCTCAGCTCGATCGCCTTTCGACGCCAGATGCCGGCCGTGCCGTTGAAGTTGAAGAAGCCGCCGGTGCGATTGCGTGTGGTCTGTTCGACGACGAAGTGACCGTCGAGCATGATCGTCTGCAGGCGCGTCAGCAGGTTGTAGTCGCCGTTGATGTGCGACCAGCGCATCTGCGCGCAGCCGACCATCGGATCGGTGAAGAAGTCGACCAGCTTGCGCAGGCAGTCGGGCTTCGGAACGAAGTCGGCGTCGAAGATCGCGAGCAGCTCGCCCTTGGCAAACTTGTTGCCGTTCTCGAGCGCGCCGGCCTTGAAACCGGTGCGATCGTCGCGATGGATGTAGTGAATATCGAAACCTTCCGCCGCATATTTTGCGACGACAGCTTCAGCGACCTTTACCGTTTCGTCAGTCGAATCGTCGAGCACCTGGATTTCGAGCTTCTCACGCGGGTAGTCGATCGCGGTGACGGCTTTGAGCAGCCGATCGACGACGTAGAGCTCGTTGAAAAGCGGAAGCTGGACGGTGATCGTCGGCAGCTCGCCTTCGGCGAAATGCCCGGCGGGCGTGGGTACAAAATTTTTGTATCGCCAGAAGTCGATGACCTGCTTGATGCGGTACGCGCCGTAAACGGCGAGCGTGCCGAGAATTGCGAAATAAAGGAGCAGGATGAACCAATCGAAGGTGTCGAGCTGGTAAAGCGGGCTGATGTTTCCCCAGGTTTTGTTGACGAGATCATGGAAGTACTGCTCGAACAGGGCTTGCGGCGTCGGGCCCTTCGGGCTGGGCCATGGAGTCGGTGCTGGTGACTGAAAAATCATGAATTACAGTACGTCCAAAAGCGCAAGATTCTAACCTAACAATCCGGTGGCTTCAAATTCGGCGGTCGGGGGCGCTGTAGTCGCTGGGAGCAGCCGCGATGCGTTCCGGCGAGGCTAGCGTGAACGTTACGGGCCGGGAGCTGTGTGTTCGGCTTTTGAGCAAACGGAGGCTCACGTCAACGATTCCGGGCATTACATAGAAGACGGATACACCTCCGAGGAGCGCTCCGGTCAGCAAACGCGACGTGTGCGTGTTTTCCCAGAAGCCGAAAAACGTCAGGCTGAAGTCGATACCGAGCGGAAGAGCAGCGAGGATTAACAGACTCCGCGGTGGCGTCGCGATGCTTCTGAGTGAACGGACCAGCGGATAAAGCAACAACGTAAACGCGAACCCGAAATAGATTCCCGTGCAGCGCGCGCAAACGGCGAACTTGTGACCGTCAATGAAATAAGAGCGCTCGGGCTTCTGGTGACACATCGTCCCGAACGCTCGATAGATCGCGAAAGCCAAACCGTTGTAACCGCCCGCCGCAGCGATTGGAGCCACGAGTATCAGCGAGACCAGCCCCAACACCGTCCCCGTACTCACGAGCCAGAACACCAGCGGCCTTCGCGTCGGCGCAACTTGTGGAACGTAAGGCGTCATCTATTCTGATTCAAACTCTTTGTGCCTTTTGTGGTTAAAAACGGATGACGGTATCCGGCCCACCTTCGATATGTAACGTGTCAACAAACCGAATGTGGCGCGACTCGGTCGTCATAACCACCGAATGCGTCCGCTTCCCCGATCCGAAAAAGCGCACACCCTTCAACAGTGCACCGTCAGTCACACCAGTCGCAGCAAAAATGATCTTCTTCCCCGGCGCAAGGTCATCCGTGTCGTAAACCTTGTTCGGATCCTTGATCCCCATCGTCGCCAAACGATCGAGCACTTCCTGACGCGACGGCACCTTGTCTTTATCAACTCCGAGCCGATCCGGATCGAACACGAGCCGCGCCTGAATCTCACCGTTCAAACACTTCATCGCTGCGGCAGTGATAACGCCTTCGGGCGCGCCGCCGATTCCCATCAATGCATGGATATTCGTTCCCGCGACCGCCGCCGAGATACCCGCCGAGAGGTCACCATCAGAAATCAAACGAATGCGAGCGCCCGCAGCCCTCACGTCATTAATCAGTTTCTTGTGTCGTGAACGATCGAGCACGATCACGGTGAGGTCTTCGATGTCGCGCCCGAGCCGCCGCGCGATGTTCTTCAGGTTGTCTTTCACCGGCGCGTCGATGTCCACGACGCCGCGCGACGATGGTCCAACCACGATCTTGTCCATGTAAATGTCAGGCGCGTTGAGCAAGCCGCCACGCTCGGCTGCGGCGAGTACGGCGATCGCGTTGTTCGCACCGAGCGCGCAGAGATTTGTGCCTTCGAGCGGGTCGACAGCGATATCAACTTCCGGGCACGATTCGGCAATCTCCTCGCCGACGCCAAAACCGCCGCCGACCTCCTCACCGATGTAAAGCATCGGCGCTTCATCGCGTTCGCCTTCGCCAATCACGACGCGCCCGCGCATCGGCACAGTATCCATCACCTCGCGCATCGCCTCGACGGCGACGTGGTCCGAGAATTTTCGATCGCCCTGACCCATCGTTTTGGCTGAGGCGATTGCAGCGGCTTCGGTCACGCGCAAGAAATCCAACGACAGCTCGCGCTCTGTCCTGAGGTCGTCACCCATCTGTGTCTCCTGGTTAAGGAATCAGGTTTAAAATGCTCATTCATACTAGCATACTAGACAAACGCAACTCTAAACGGTACTCTCACGCGCGCTCTTCGTTTCTGGGCCTCATCACTATGGATCGAAGAATAGAGCTCATCATTTCCAAGATCAAAAAAGACACTGCGGCGTCGTGGGATATTCCTGCGCTCGCCGTGCTCGTGAATCTCTCGCCGTCGCGCTTTCGACATCTCTTCAAACAGGAAACCGGGATGGGTCCGGCGCAGCATCTCAAAGACGTCCGGCTGATGAGGGCTGAGAAGATGCTGCGCACGACGTTTCTCAGCATCAAGCAGATTTTGAAGCAGGTCGGTATCGCATCGAACGCTCACTTCGTGCGAGATTTCCGACGGAAATACGGAACCACACCAACCGCTTACCGCCGCACGATCAGACGCAAACAGAGACGCGGGCGGTAGCCACTTTCGCCAAAATTTAGCCGTTTTCGACAACAAATAGCCGTTGACTCTGGTCTTGATTGAGACTAGATTGCCGTCACTCACCAATAGTCAATCGCCTTTCAAAAGGGTTGAAGGGTCAACTGTAGGGGCGGCCCTCTGTGGCCGCCCGTCTCTCGGAAATACGTTATTGGTGTGGCACGGGCGGCCACAGGAGGGCCGCCCCTACAGTTGCGGTAAAAGTGGCAATTAACACTCACGAACGGAGTTATTAAAATGTCTCTCTATTCCTCACGCTCGATTATTTGGTCCAACTGCTTGATCCTGGTGTTGGGAGTGGTTGCTTCGGCGCAGACGCCCGACACGGTGGTTGCAACTGTCAACAACATCGAGATCACGCAGAAGCAGGTGGATGATTCTGTAGCGGCGCAGATCTACCCGCTACAGCAGCAGCTCTACGCGATTCGCAAGGCCGCGCTGGAGAACCTCATCACGACGAAGATTCTGGAAGGCGAGGCGGCCGCAAGACGAATCCCGATCGATGATCTGCGAAAGCAACTGACACTTGGGGAGGTGAACGTCACGCGCGCGCAGGTCGAAGATGCGTACAAACAGAATGCGTCGTTCTTCGCAACGATGAGTCCTGACGAGGCGCGCGAACGCTTGCGGCTCGATCTGGAGAACCAGGCGCGCATGAAACACTATCGCACCGGCCTGGACGCGTTGCGTAAGAAGTGGGCCGTCACGATGAACATGCCGCCGCCGGTGTTTGTCTCAGAGCTTGACGACGGCGCTTCGCCTGTTAAAGGAGCGACGAATCCGATCGTGACGATCGCTGAGTTTTCGGATTTCGAGTGCCCGTTCTGCAAACAGGCGCAGAGCGTCCTCACGCAGATTGTTGAGAGATATGGCCGGACGGTACGGCTCGTGTTCAAGCACTTGCCGTTGGAAGGCCATCGGAATTCGTTGCCGGCGGCGCGAGCAGCTTACTGCGCCGCCGAGCAGGACCGGTTCTGGCAGTTTCACGATGCAGTGTTTGCCGCCGGTAACTTGTCGCCACCAGTGTTCGAACAAATTGCTTCGGATCTGGGACTTGGTTTGCCGAAGTTCCAGGAGTGTGTCGCCTCGGAGCGATCGCGAGCGGCGGTCATTAAAGACATTGAAGCTGCAAGACTGTTGCGAATCGAGAGCACACCGAGTTTTGTAGTAAATGGAAAAGTAATCAAAGGCGCGCTCATCTTTGCCGACTTTCAAAGAATCATCGAGCAGGAGCTGAACCAACGCGCTACCTCAACAAATTAGGAGATCCTCACAATGAAACGAACTGTTTGTCTGGTCTTTACACTACTTTTGTCTTTTGTTGGTTCAGTGCTTGCACAGCAGCGATCCAACGCCTCCCAGGAAAAAATCGTTCGCGAAACTTATCGCAAACTTGAACTCTATAACGCCGCCGCTCAGATTTTTGACAATGAACGCACGCGCCGCGCTTTTCGCTCCACTGCGAGCGTGAAATTCGAGCTCAGTGATTTTCGTTCCGGGAGTGTTCAGGAGATCCTGAACAAGCCTTATGCGGAACTGGTCACGCTGCCGACGGGCGACGTCGTGTCGTTAACGCGTGGTGGTCACTCGCAGGATGGTGGAGCACAGGAAGCTACGTTTGCCGCCGCGTGGGAGCACGGGCAGTATGCTTCTGTTTTCGATCCCGGATGGACCGTGAGTGACGTGTTTCACTTCGAAGCCGCACGGTATTACGACGTCACTACATATGTTTCGTATCGCGTGACTGCTACGCTTGAAGGGAGGGCGCGGACGTATCGCGCGGTCGCGCTCTTCCGTGAGTCACCCGGCGCGCCTCCAGAGTTTTTGGATGCGATCGTCAATGGAATGACGAACGTTTGGGAAGAAAAGCGTCCCCCTTACAAGGCGAAGAATGGAATCCTCGTTGAGACTAGCGCTTCGATCGATGTAATCGATATCGGGGACGGTGGCGATGGCGGGGATACAATAATCTCGGACGGGGGCTCTACGGAGACGCTCTTTTCATCGACCCCTTTGGGCCTTTGGTGGAGCGAAGATGACACGGAACACGCATCCGGACGGCACGCGGCCACCGCGGAATACACCGGAAATTGTTCCACGCTCCAGAACAACCAGCAACGTTGCTCAGTCGGGATCAGTAACTTCCACGCACTGGAAACAGGTACGCTCAGTAACAATACTTCCTTCTTCTGGCACGTCACGTCGAAAGATCAGAAGACGGAGAACCGGACGGGAGCGGTCGGCAGTACCATTTCGTGCGCGGCGGCGACGGGCGTGGCGGTTTCATCGTGCTTTTTAGGCAGTAACTGCGGCGGGGCCGCTTCTGTGTCTCTGAGTGTCTTCGTCGCCTCCGCATCAGCGACGATATCCGGCGGCAACGTCTGGCACGACGTTAATGCTGAACACTACAGTTGCGCGCTCGCCACCGCTGGCAACAATTGCACGACGCCTGCATTCAATGGCGCTTGCCCGATCGGGACCAGTCCAAATGGATCGGGTTTGTGTTGTTTCAGCAGTAGCGGCACGAAAGAATGTAATACCACCTTCGCGAGCCGTTGTATGAGGTTTGGAGGCGAATATGACTTCCTGAACTGTACCTGTTTAGGCTGCGATACGTGCGGTGGCTCGCCGATCGTCATCGACATAGTAGGTAATGGTATCGCGCTAACGAACCCGGCTGATGGAGTCGATTTCGATCTCAACGGTAATGGAACCAGAGATCGTCTGGGCTGGACCAGGCCAGGCTCTGACGACGCATGGCTCGCCCTCGATCGCGATGGCAATGGAAACATCGACCGAGGCTCTGAGCTATTTGGAGACTTCACCGCACAGCCACCCTCGAGTAATAAGAACGGATTTCTGGCGCTCGCTGAATTTGATAAACCGGCAAATGGAGGCAATGCTGACGGCATGATCGACGATCGTGACTCTATCTTCACGAGTCTTCGTTTATGGCAGGACAAAAATCACAACGGCATCTCTGAGTCCGATGAGCTGCACACGCTCGCTGAGTTGAACGTCAAAGCGTTCGAGCTGGACTTCAAAGAATCAAAGCGCGTTGATGAATTCGGGAACGAGTTCAAATACCGTGCGAAAGTAAAAGACGCCTCCAACTCCAGCGTCGGTCGCTGGGCATGGGACGTCTTCCTCTCACATTAAGCCGTTTTTAAATCCGTGTAATCGACCTTGCACAAAGTCCGTGTTTTGGGATTTCTCTGTGCAACCTCTGTGTCCTCTGTGTCTCTGTGGTTGGGTTTTACTCGGAATTCATCAACCACAGAAACACAGAGGACACAGAGGTTGCACAGAGAAGAGTGTGATCGAGACTTTTTGTGCAGAGCCCGTGTAATCCGCGTTAAGTCTTTGCCACGGATTACACGGATCTTATTTCTTCCAGGGTGGTAACGTGCGACGTGCGGCCTTCTCTTTTTTCAAACCAAGGGCCCAGTCGGCCTGCATCAGCGTGTGAATGTCGCGCGTGCCCTCGTAGATGATCGCGGCTTTGCAGTTTCGGAGATAGCGCTCCACCGGATAATCATTTGAATAGCCGTTAGCGCCATGGACCTCGATGGCCATCGATGCCGCCTTCTCGCTGCGCGTGGTGGCTTGCCACTTCGCAAGGCTGGTCGCCTTGGCGTTTGGCTTGCCCTCGTTCTTCAACCAACCGGCGCGCAGCCAAAGCAAGTGGCTCATCTGGTAATCGGATTCCATCTCGGCGATCTTCTGCTTCACGAGCTGGTGGTTTCCGATCTTCGTGCCGAAAGTCTCGCGCGTGTTGGCATACGCGACCGACGCATCACGTGAGGCGCGAATTACTCCGGTAGCTCCGGACGCCACGGTGTAGCGGCCCTGCTCGAGCGCGAACATCGCGATCTTGAAGCCTTCGCCTTCTTCACCAACCATGTTCTCCTGCGGCACTCGCACGTCCTGCAGGGAGAAGTAACCCGTGTTGCCGGCGCGAATGCCGAGTTTGCCGTGGATCGTGCCCGACGAAAAACCTTTCATGCTCCGCTCGACGATAAAACACGACATACCCGTGTGATCGCGCTTACGTCTTTTCTCTTCGTCGGTCCAGCAGAAGAAAAGAAAGTTGTCAGCCACGTCAGCCAAACTGATCCACATCTTCTCGCCGTTCAATACCCATTCGTTTCCTTCGCGACGCGCCGTCGATCGCGCTCCGACGACGTCCGAACCCGCGCTGGGTTCAGTCAAACCATAGGTCGCGATCTTTTCGCCTTTTGCCTGCGGCACGAGGTACTTCTGCTTCTGCTCTTCAGTGCCCCACGTGTAAAGCGTCAACGAATTCAATCCGGTGTGGACCGACATCACCACACGCAAAAAGGTGTCGACCGCTTCGAGCTCTTCGCACACGAGTCCGAGCGAGATGTAATCGAAACCGGCGCCGCCGTATTCCTCGGGAATGCAGACTCCAAGGAGATTCAGAGCGGCCATGTTCTTCAGTATCGCAGGGTCAAATTGCTGCTTTTCATCCCATTCTTTTATGTGCGGCGCGACTTCCTTCTGCGCAAACTCGCGCACTGTTTGCACGAGGGCCTTGTGATCTTCGGTCAGTTCAAAATCGATCATTTCATTACTCTTTCCAGTAGCGTGCTAAAAATGACCGGACATCTTACCGAAGTAGAAACTCCAATGTCCAAACCACACTGTCCACAGATTACGCAGATCTCTGTGTAATCTGTGGAAAGGGCTTTGCTATACTTCGCGACATGCCGAAGAAAAATCGAGCCGCCGACGTAACTACTGTCGGTTTAGTGCAGATGAATTGCGTTCCCGAACCGAAAGCAAACCTCAAGAAAGCGATTGCCGGAATCAACGACGCCGCCAAGCGCGGGGCGCAAATCGTTTGTTTGCAGGAGCTCTTTCGCTCGCAGTACTTCTGCCAGACGGAAGACATCCAGCTCTTCAAACTGGCCGAAACGATTCCCGGTCCGTCGACGGAAGCACTCAGCAAAGTGGCGCGCCAAAAGAAGGTCGTCATCATCGCTTCGCTTTTCGAAAAACGCGCCGCCGGTGTGTATCACAATACCGCCGTGATGATCGACGCGTCCGGCCAGATCGCAGGCAAGTATCGGAAGATGCACATCCCTGACGATCCGCTTTACTACGAAAAGTTTTATTTCACGCCGGGCGATCTGGGCTTCCAATCTCACGACACCACGTACGGCAAGATCGGCACGCTGGTGTGTTGGGATCAATGGTTTCCGGAAGCCGCGCGGCTCACCGCACTCGGCGGCGCACAGTTTCTCTTCTACCCAACGGCCATCGGCTGGCTCCCTGACGAAGAGCAGGAAATGAACGAGGCGCAACACTCGGCGTGGGAAACGATTCAACGCGGTCACGCGATCGCAAACGGAGTTTACGTCGTGGTAGTGAACCGGGTGGGCCGCGAAGGCAAACTGAATTTCTGGGGCCAGTCGTTTGTAGCGGATCCATTTGGACGCATCATTGCCAAAGCCTCAGCGGACAAAGAAGAAGTACTGGTCGTCGAATGTGATATCTCAAAGATCGAAGAGACTCGACAAAACTGGCCCTTCCTCCGCGACCGTCGCATTGATGCGTATGAGGGATTGCGTTTCCGGTTCGGTGGATCGGTATGAAATACGGTTTACTGGATCTGATCGGCAACGTCGGCGTCGTAGTGCTGATGATTGCTTACCTGATGTTGCAGTTGAACAAGCTTCGCAGCGATGGACTCGCGTACTCGCTATTGAATGCAGTAGGCGCCTGCCTGATCGTCCTTTCACTTCTTATGAATTTCAATCTCTCAGCGTTCATCATGGAAGTGTTCTGGGTGCTGATCAGCTGCGTCGGGATCTACCGGTACTTTCGATTCAAATCGCTGCGGTCGCAAACTCTCGATGGCTGAACCCGGATCACAAACGCCGTCAGAGCTCGGCTTCCGCATGCCCGCGGAATGGCGCCCTCATCATTCAACGTGGCTGACGTGGCCCAAGGATCCCGAAACCTGGCCCGATCGAGTGACGCAGGTCGAGGAGATCTATCTCGAGATGATTTCCGCGCTCACGCCACACGAGATCGTCAATCTCCTCGTTGATGACGACGAAACTGAAACATTGGTGCGCGGCCGGTGTAGTGCGGCGGCAGCTTCGCGCATACGTTTCCACCACATTCAGACAGTCGACTCCTGGATTCGCGACTATGGTCCAAACTTCCTGATTGGTCCAAACAGTGAGGGCGCCTTCAACGATTGGATCTTCAACGCGTGGGGAAACAAGTACGAAGCGCTCAAGCAGGACGACAGCGTGCCGCAGCGCCTCGAACAGTTTCTGAAGATGAAAAGGTTCTCACCCGGAATCGTGATGGAAGGCGGATCGATTGAAGTGAACGGCGCCGGGTGTGTGCTGACAACCGAGCAATGCCTGTCGAATCCAAATCGCAATCCGGATCTGTCGCGTGAAGAGATCGAGCAGTATTTGAAAGACTACCTGGGTGTGATGAAGGTTTTGTGGCTTGGCGAGGGCATTGTCGGCGACGACACTGACGGTCACATCGACGACATCGCCCGGTTCACCGCCTCCGACGTGATCGTCTGCGCTGTTGAAGACGATCCCGCCGACGCGAATTACGAGCTCCTGCAAGACAATTTAAAGCGCCTCAGATCGATGACTGACGCGAATGGAAAACCTTTCGAGATCGTCACTCTACCAATGCCCGGAACTGTCGGCGGAAGTAGCACCACGAGCCGCGATCTCGAACGTCTGCCGGCGAGCTATGCAAACTTTTACATCGCCAACAACGTCGTGCTCGCTCCGGTGTTTGGTCACGCAAACGATCAACGGGCTGTCGACACGATTCAGCGGCTCTTTCCTACTCGTCATATAGCACCGATTAACTGTGAGCCACTCGTCTGGGGCATGGGCACGATCCACTGCGTCACGCAACAGCAGCCACAAAGATGATTAGCTACAAAGAGGCACAAAAAGCACAAAAGAAGAGATCACAAACAAGAGATTCTTCTTTTGTGCTTTTTGTGCCTCTTTGTGGCTAAATTAATTTCCTTGCTTCTTCGATGGCGTCATCGAGGCTTCGGACGCGCCCATCCAGTTGCAGCTCGTAAACCGCGCGCGTGATCTCGCCCATCCGCGGCCCGGGCTCGACCCCCAGCTCCAATAAGTGTCGCCCCAGCAGTAAAGGGTCCGGCGGGCGCTGCTCCACCTGCAACTCTCGCGAGCGCTGGATAAACCACTCCTGCGCGTCGGATCCGTACCACTTCTCGCGCGGCACCCACTCCGCATTGCGCCCGAGCGAATCGGCCTTGGCCACGCGATATAACAGATCCGGCTCGCACCGCCGCGCGAGGCGACGAAACGCCCCTTCGCCAACCTCGTCGCGCTTCTTATAAAACTCGCCCGGCTTCAAATGCTCACGCACGAGCGCGATGACCTGCGCGCGCACGTTGTAACCGTCAATAGTGTGTACATTGACGCGATTCAGAAAACTCTCAGTCGGCGGCACGCCTGCTTCCTCATGTCCACGCGAACGCCACCTGCCCTCGAGAAACTCAGTCGTAGCCGGCTTGCCAAAATCGTGAGCGAGCGCCGCAAGCATCACTGTGACTTGTCGCGGATATGGAAGATCGTCAATCAACTTGCGCGCGCCATCAATCACGAGCTTTGTATGTACAAACACATCGCCTTCAGGATGCCACTCGGGATCCTGCGGCACGTCGATCAAGCTCTGAATTTCGGGAAATAGTTTTTCGATTGCGCCTAATCGTCGCAGCCACTCAAGCCCAACGGAGGGATGTGTTGCGCGCAGCAGCAGCTTCTCGATCTCACCCCAGATCCGCTCAGCAGGCAGATCGCTGAGATCTATCGTGCGGCAAAGCTCAATCGTCTCCGCATCGATGTCGAACTCAAACCGAGCGGCAAACTGCGCCGCACGCAGCACGCGCAAACTATCCTCGGCAAACGTGTCTTTCGAAACTGCACGAAGGACGCGCTGCTCGATGTCGCGACGGCCCTCAAATGGATCGATCAGCTCGTCGGTGAGTGGATCCTGGAGGATAGCGTTGATGGTGAAGTCGCGACGGCGCGCCGCTTCCGCAACACTCATTGCCGGGTCGCCTTCGATCACGAAAGCCTTGTGACCGCGACCGGACTTACGTTCGCGGCGCGGGATCGAGACGTCGAGATGATGACCGAGCTTGTAAACAGTGAATGCTTCGCCGACGACGTTTACCGGTCCAAACTGCTCGAGGATCTCTCGCAGGCGCGCGGCGTCTAAATCGTAGACCTCGAGGTCCCAATCCTTCGGTTCTGCGCCCATCAGCGCATCACGAACACAGCCACCGACGAGTAGCGCACGACCACCCGCGTCGTGAATGGCGCGCGCAAGAGAGAAGACTTCGCCACGGATGAACACGGATTTTTTATGGATCTTCTTCAGGAGATTCGACGACGACCTGCACGCCGCGCGTGGAGGGTAGGCAGCTGATCACCTGTGCGCGATCGATCTTTGTCAGCTCGCTGCCGGCGGCGTGCCACAGTTTCACCCAGAAAGTTCGCGTTGGGCCGTGAACCGCGAAGGTCGATCCATCGATCATCACCGGCACCGGCTCGGCAACTGTTCCTGCTCGCAACGTCTCCAGCAACTCCGGAATATACGGCTTGAACTTCTCAAACTGGACCAGCACTGCGTTGTCGGCGATCTCCGCAGCCGGCAGCTCGACCGGATCTTCCGATTCGAGCAGAAGCCGCGTCTCAGTTTGTTCATTCCGCTTCTTAACGATAGGCATAAACTTAAATCGACTCCGGAACCGGAAACGGCTTCAAACGCTTCTGCAAATGCTCCGCCAGATCAGTAACTTTGATCCGCTCCTGCTCCCACGTGTCGCGGTCGCGCACCGTGACGGCTTCGTCCTCGAGCGACTGGTGATCAACCGTGATGCAAAACGGAGTTCCGATCTCATCCTGGCGCGCGTAGAGTTTCCCGATGCCGCCCGTGTCGTCGTACACGGCGCGCAGCACTGGTTGCAACGAACGCTTGATCGCCTTCGCCATGCCCACGATCTCCGGTTTGTTTTTAGCGAGCGGCAGGATCGCAGCTTTGATCGGCGCGAGCTGCGGGGTCAGTTTCAGGATAACTCTTGTCTCACCCTTATCATTCGTCTTTTCAGAATAGGCGTCCATCAACACCGCCAGCACCGTTCGGTTGACACCCGCCGCCGGCTCGATCACGTGCGGATAAAAACGCTGCTTCGCCGCCTCATCGAAGTACGACAAATCCTCAGTCGAGTCCGGATTGATGCGCTTCCCTTCCGCGTCGAGTTTATTCTTCGAGTGGGTGCCTAAATCAAAATCAGTCCGCCAGGCGATTCCCATCAATTCTTCCCACGGCTTTTCACGCTCGGGAAAATACCTGTACATGATATCGACCGTGCGTTTGGAGTAATGCGCGAGCTCCTCGCCCGGCACTTCATACAAAAAGAGATTCTCGCGATTGATACCGAGCGAGCCAAACCATTCCAGGTATTGTTCGACCCAGTAGTCCACGAGCTTCGAGTGTTCGGCAGTTGGCGCGACGAAATACTCCATCTCCATCTGCTCGAATTCGCGAGTTCTCAGAATGAAGTTACCCGGCGTCACTTCGTTGCGGAAAGACTTACCGACCTGCGCGATACCAAACGGCAATTTGCGCCGCATCGTCGTCTGCACATTCAGGAAGTTGATGAATATGCCCTGAGCGGTTTCGGGTCTCAGGTAAGCCAATGCGGTGGGATCGTCATCTGCAACCGCGCCCAATTTGGTTTGCAGCATGGTGTTGAACGGCCGGGCTTCGGTCCAGTCGCTCGCACCGCATGAAGGACACTTGTCATCGGCAATCTTGTCGGCGCGGAAACGGCCTTTGCACTTGCGGCAATCGATTAGCCAATCATTGAACGTCGCTTCGTGACCTGAGTACTTCCAAACGAGACGGTTGAGAATGATCGACGAGTCGACGCCCTCGATATCGTCACGTTCGTAGACTAGCCAGCGCCACCAGGCTTGCTTGACGTTATTGCAGAGCTCGACGCCGAGTGGACCATAATCCCACGCGCTGCCGAGGCCGCCATAAACTTCGGAAGAGGGGAAAACAAAACCTCGCCGCTTGGCGAGCGAAACGATGGTGTCGATGTTTGGTGCAGGCACGAATACAGGATTACCAAAGAAGCACGAAAAGCACAAACGATCTCCTGATCATTTGTGCTTTTGTGCCTTTTTGTGGCCAAGGTTTACTTACTTGGTGTTGAAATGTTGACGTCGATTTTCTGCGATCCTCCACCTCCGAATATTCGGTTTCTAAACATGAACACCCCAACCAATACGATAAGCACAAAAATCACGACAATAGCGACAACGCCGACACTGCCGGCGCCACCACCATCTTCTTCGGCCATGAAGGCTCCTCCTTGTATTTAGAACGAGATTAACCGGGGGGCTAAATGGAGGGAACGGCGTAACTGTAAACCAGAAAGAAAATTTTAGCCACAGATTTACACGGATTGATCCGGATCTGATCCGTGAAATCTGTGGCTAATAAATTCTACCGCTTGCGGCGTTTGATTTCCCCGGCCTGAACAGTCGGCGTCGCTTGTGGGGCGGCAGCGCCGCTCGGAACTATCCACAGCTCAACACTGTCTTCCTCGCGGTAACCACCGTTTACAACCGAGAGCCGCGACGCATCGATGCCACGCTGCGTAACCATATACTCGCGCGCACGTTTCATCAGCTTCTCGACCTGGCCCACCGGGCTCGTCCGTCCACCATAGGCGATGATGTAAGCGCGTGTAGTCGGGTCGTTCTGCAATTCGACTGCAAGATTGTCGAGGCGCGCTTTCTGATCGTCGAAAGTGCAGTTGTTGCACTCGTCAAACTCACGAGCAACAATCACCACCTTCTTGATCGGCGCGATGCTCGAAACTGCCTGCGCACTTTGAGCACACGCCGGATCAGACGATCCATCATCAGCAGTCAATGTCGCGATGATGCGTTGTCCGCCGAGTCCGGTTGAGTCGATATTCAACGTCGATGTTCCCAGGCCGCTGATAACGTGCGCGCTCGACGGCGTGACCACCCAGTTGTATTTCAGCGCCGCGTTGCCGCTGTAAGCGACATCGGCGGTGTACGTGATGATCTCGCCTTCCGTGACCTGGTTCGGCGCAGAGATGCTGACCGGGAACGGGCACGGTGACTTCGGCAGAGGCGGCAACGGACGATAATTCACCACTACGCACTTCACGCGTCCCGCTGGCAGCTCGACTTCACGTGTCCAGAACTGTCCGTTCGGCAACCTGACTTGCACGGTGTGCAATCCAGATTCGAGATCAAAGGCGCGGAAATCCGCTGTGGTTTCGCCGTGCGGCTTACCGTCAATCATCAAAAGAAGACCGGCCGGATTGGTCTGAATCTTGATAGTCGCGTATTTCGCTTTCTTCGACTTGGCAGACGCTGTCGTCGCCGGAACCACAAAAAAGACAAGCGCAAATAAAGCTATGAAAGCAAACTTGAGATTACGGAGGATGGGGCTTTGTTGCGACATTATTGGTCCTCCTTAATCTTCGACTTCGCATAACGTTTTCTCAAACCCGCACCGGCAGCAAGCAAGCCAGTTCCGAACAACAGCAGCGACGCGGGCTCGGGCGTCTCCGTGACGTTCCTTGGCGACGGTGTCGGGTTCGGCGTTGGGCTACTGCCCGGTGGTGGCGTCGGCGTTGGCTGTTCGTTTGAATCACGGTCGATGAAAACGAGGGGCACTGCCGCGAGGAACAGGAACGGCCACTTCGGGAAAGAAGCGCCAGCGATAAAGATCTCGCCGCAGTCGCAGATCGTGCCTTCGACTTCGCCGTCTTCGATCTCCTCGACTCCGATGGTCTTTCCTTCGCCGGTAACTACAACACTGGAGATAACCGCTTCGGTTTTGCTGTCGGTTTGCGTTGGACCTGTAGTCTTGGCGACGGTCTCGCCTTTTGGTCCATCCTTTTTTGGATCCTGCGTAAGCGTATTGAGCCGCAGATCGACAACGCCTCGAGTGCTGGTAAGAGTTTGGACCACCTGGTTGAATTTTACCGGTTCAGCCAGGGCGGGCGCCGCGGTCAAAAGAAGAACGACCAGCGTCGCGGGGAGCACGCGACCGGTACGCCGAGGTTTCGGGAGTGTTTTATTAGAGTACTGGGCAGAAGTTAAATTCATACTGTTTACAGCGATTTGACGCTAACCGCCTTGATCTAATCGTGATGTCGATATCCAATACAGGGACAGTGCTAATAACCAAAAAACTCCAGCCGCACCTAAAGCTTTCGTTATTGCCTGCAGTTTGCTGGGTGAGGGAGCGCCCAGGGACAATAGTCAATCACACACAAAAAGGGTGAAAAGCTACGAGCAATTCGAGGGCCGCAGGAAATATTGAAGAAAATCGGGAGATTTGCTGATCAAGTCGAGGATTTGTCTGAGACTTGGACGTGCTGTCTAGAAATTGGACCATCGCTGGGCCGCACAGAACCGAGCGCGGTAGCGCCGGGTCAAAGTCCATCGTCAAGGCTCTTCATGGAGTTTGACCCGGCGCTACCGCGCTCGGTTCTGTGCGTGGTCCCGTTTCTTACTCGCCGCCGCCGTCGCTCGGGCTGGCAGCTTCGGCTTTGCGATTCTCTTCGCGCAACACTGCCTTCCGCGAGAGCTTGATCTTGTTTCCTTCGCGGCCGATGCACTTCACCATGATCTGCTGCCCTTCCTTCAACTCGTCACGAACGTCCTTAACACGACGATCCGCGATCTCCGAGATGTGCAGCAGCCCGTCGGTGCCCGGAAAGATCTCCACGAAGGCGCCGAAGTCGACGATCCGGTTGACCGTGCCGAGATACGTCTGGCCCACTTCGGCTTCCGCAGTTAGACCACGAATACGATTCACTGCCGCATCCGCAGCTTCACCACTCGCCGTGGCGATCGAGATCGTGCCATCGTCCGAGACGTCGATTTTCGCGCCCGTCTCTTCGACAAGCGATCGAATCACTTTGCCGCCTGGTCCAATGACGTCGCGAATCTTGTCCGGGTTGATCTTGATCTGAATGATGCGCGGAGCGTGTGCCGAGATCTCCTCGCGCGGCTCGGCAAGCGTCTTCTCCATCGCGCCCAGAATGTAGAGCCGGCCCTTCTTTGCCTGCTCGAGCGCCTCGGCCATGATCTGCGCGTTGATGCCCGCGATCTTGATGTCCATCTGCAACGCCGTGATGCCGTTGCGCGTGCCGGCCACTTTGAAATCCATGTCGCCGTAGTGATCCTCGGCGCCTGCGATGTCGGTCAGGATCGCGTACTTGTTTCCTTCCATTACGAGACCCATCGCCACGCCGGCCACCGGAGCTTTGAGAGGCACACCCGCATCCATCAACGAAAGCGTGCCGCCGCAAACAGTCGCCATCGACGACGAACCATTCGATTCGGTGATATCTGAGACTATGCGAATGGTATATGGAAAATCTGAATCCTCAGGCAGGACCGTCTCGAGTGCACGCCGCGCGAGTGCGCCGTGTCCAATCTCGCGCCGGCTCGACGAACCGAAACGCCCGACCTCACCGACCGAGTACTGCGGGAAATTGTAGTGCAGCAGGAAACGACGTTTGACTTCGCCCTTCTCGAGATCGTCGATAAACTGCTCGTCTTCCTTGGTGCCGAGAGTCGTCGAAACGAGCGCCTGCGTCTCGCCGCGTGTGAAAAGCGCGGAGCCGTGCACGCGTGGCAGCCAGCCGACTTCCGAGGTGATCGGACGAATCTCCGAAAACCGCCGCCCGTCGGGACGCCGCCGCTTGTTGAGAATATCGTCGCGGAAGACCATCTCTTTGAGCTGGTCGAAGATCAGTTTCGCCATCGCGCGTCTTTCAGGCTGATCTTCCGGATACGACTCGATAACTTCCTTCTTCAGCGCATCGACGGCCGCGTAGCTGGCGCGTTTTTCCTGGGTGCTCGTGTCGAGAGCCGTGCGCAACTTTTCCGCGTAACGCTCGGTGATCTCGCGTGTCATGTCCGGGTCGAGCTCAAGCGGCGTTACTTCGCGCTTCTGGATTTCAAGCGCTTTGTAAAGCTCTCTCTGCCAGCGACAGAGGCGATTGATCTCCTTGTGCGCGAGCATAAGGGCCTCAACCATGATCTCTTCTGAAACTTCACTCGCACCGGCTTCGACCATCACGATCGCTTCTTCAGTTCCGGCCACAATCAAATTCAACCGCGACTCACGCACTTCATCGTAAGTCGGGTTAATAATGTAACGTCCCTCGATCAACCCGATACGCACGCCCGCAATCGGATTCAGAAACGGAATATCTGATAGATAAAGCGCGCACGACGCGCCCGTGATGGCAATAACGTCGGGATTGTTGTCGGGGTCTGCTGAAATAACGCTGGCAATAACCTGAGTTTCGTTTCGATAACCTTCGGCAAACAGCGGGCGACAGGGACGGTCGATCAAGCGGCTGGTCAGGACTTCCTTTTCATTGGGACGACCTTCGCGCCGGAAGTAATTACCGGGGATGCGCCCGGCCGCGTAATTTGATTCACGATACTCGACCGTGAGGGGAAAGAAATCAACGCCTTCGCGAGGGGTTGGAGCTCCAACTGCGGCGACCAGCAACATCGTGTCGCCATAACGTATAACGACAGAGCCGTCCGCCTGCTTTGCAACGCGGCCGGATTCAACGGTCAACTCCTTATCGCCAAGCTTGATCGATTCTTTGAGGTATTTCCTTTGTGACATTTCATTCTCCTTAGCACGATACACCTGAACATTAGTCAGGATGGCGAGCGACTTCCAACACATGGGGCTCGCTGTTTTTTGGCAAGCTAACTTGCTCTTAGATTTTCTGGGCCGCCAACGTGATGCGGGTAAGGCTTGTGTAAGCAGTAACTAAAAAAAGGCGGCACGAGCCTCTTGAACCGTGAAGCTCATGCCGCCTTATGCTCGAAGCTTTTGGGCCGTACACGTCCGCTTGTTTGCAGTCAATCGCCGTCACGTTCGGCACTGCCACAAGCTCTTCGATAGACGCGGGCTTTAACTGAACAGAGATTCGAAGCTCTCTCTCAACGTTTGAATCTAACGGCGCAGACCCAGACGATTAACTACCTCATGGTAGCGTTCGATATCAGTGCGCTTTAAGTAATCCAACAGACTGCGACGCTGCGAGACCATTTTCAGCAGGCCGCGCCGCGAGTGATTGTCTTTCTTGTGGGTCTTAAAATGCTCTGTGAGGTCGTTGATTCTCTTGCTCAAAAGCGCCACCTGGACTTGTGGTGACCCGGTGTCTGCCTCATGGGTACGGAAATCAGAAACTATCTGTTCCTTGGCTTGTTTTGCTAACGCCACTTGCTTGAATGGTCCTCCTCGACCGCAGTACACTCCGCCTAAAAGCGGCAACCGCTAAACTTAAAAAGCAGCCTCACTGTAACATGAGCCGCGAAAACGCACAAATGGAGAGGTTTTTCGCCGCAAAAAGGCACAAAACTGCACGTAATCTGGAGTAACAGTAGACAGGATTTACAAGATGGGAACAGGATTTACATGTTAATCCTGAAAAATCTTGTAAATCCTGTCTACTGTTCGGTGTACTATCGCGGCCAATGTCAAAAGCAAAAATCGTGATTCTCGGAGGCGGCTTCGGGGGTGTTTTTACTGCGCTCGAGATAGCCGGAGCCGCGGACGTGACCCTCGTCAGCGACGCCGATCACTTTCTGTTCACGCCCATGCTCTACGAGTATCTGAGCGGCGAAGTCGAGGCATGGCATATCGCGCCAAGGTATGATGAGCTCCTCGAAGGAAACGTGCATAGTGTTCGAAGCGCGGCGACCGAAATTGACCTCAAGTCGCAGTCCGTTTCACTCGCCAACCAGCAAACGCTGAATTACGACGTACTCGTGCTCGCCCTCGGAGGCATCACGAATTACGTCGGCGTTGAAGGCGCGGAAGAGTTTTCAAAGCCGTTTCGAAAACTCGAACACGCGGATGATCTGCGCGCCCTCATGGTAGCGGCGCTGGATCGCATTCCACCTGACATGCCTCCGCTGGAGGTGCGGCGCGAGTTGACATTCGCAGTGGTTGGCGGCGGCGCGAGTGGCTGTGAGCTGTCGACCAAGATGGCCGACCTGCTAAACGATGCGGTGGGGCGTCGCGGATTGCAGGGCGAGCCGCGCGTACTCGTGATCGAGATGGCCGACCGCATTGTTCCCGGCATGGGCGACCAGATACGAGTGTTCGTTGAAGACGCGCTGCGCGAGTCAAAGGTTGAAGCTCATAAAGAGACGCGCGTGGTAAAAGTCACGCAAGACGGGATTACGTTTGAGCACGAAGGAAATCAGGAGACTTTGAAGACGGCGGCAGTGGTGTGGACTGGCGGAGTGAAGATGAATCCCGTCATCGAGCACCTCGATGTTGAGAAGAACAAGCGCGGACTGCTGATGGTGAAGCCGACGTTGCAGTTGTCGCAGCACGTGAACGTCTTCGCGCTCGGTGACATTGCGTTTTATCCCGACGCCACGCCGACGCTCGCGGGCACCGCCCAACTCGCGTTTCAGCAGGCGAGTCTGGCCGGGAGTAACATCAAGGATTATCTCGAAGGGAAAGAGATGAAAACCAGGCACTTCGAGGAGCTTGGTGAAGCGATCAGTTTAGGCACGGAACGCGCGGCGGTTTTGACTGGCGGGAAGGCGTTTGGTGGAGCGCTGGCCCGGCAGGCGAGGTTCGCGTTGTACACGTCGCGGCTACCGACGTGGCATCATCGATTGCGTGTCGGGGCGAGCTGGTTTTTTGAAGGTACGACGCCGCGGCCACTGTTGCCGCTCGGTTTCGAGAGATAGACGTAGACAGGATTTACAAGATTTTTCAGGATTGACATGTAAATCCTGTGAACTCTTGGAACGCTGATTGTTTGTAGCCACTTCGTGGCGAAGCTTCGGATTTTGCTGTGTGTGGTTTTTCTGGTGATCGTGTCGCTGGTGTGGCTGGCGATTACTTACCGGACGAAACCGCTGCTCCCGGCGATCGATCTTCCACCGACCAGTCCAGTCGCTGTCGGGACGCCACTACCGCCTGAACCCGAACCAAGTCCATCACCAGAATCAGCAAATTTTGTCGGGCAGGTAAATCTAATTATTCCTGTCGCCGGTGTGCGTCCGGACCAGCTCATCGACACCTTCGACGACGCGCGTTCGGAAGGCCGCGTGCATGACGCGATCGATATACCCGCAGCGGCTGAAACACCCGTGTTGGCTGCGGCTGACGGCAAGATTCTCAAGCTGTTTCAAAGCGAGCGCGGCGGCACGACGATCTATCAACTAAACACAAACGGCGATCTCGTTTTCTACTACGCACACCTCGCGCGCTACGCTGACGGCCTCGCCGAAGGAAACGTCGTGCATCAAGGTCAAGTGATCGCCTACGTGGGCGACACCGGCAATGCAGGGCCCGGAAACTTTCACCTGCACTTCTCGATCGCCACCGTTTCCGACCCGAAACGCTATTGGGAAGGCACAAATATAAACCCCTACCCACTGCTACACGACCGAACGCGATAAAGCCTTCATCGTTCGCAAATCGTTCAGAAAATCCCTGTAAATAGTGTCTCCTCGCTGGAACGCCCGTTGCTCAAACACTCGCATGACCATTATTCGTCGACTATTTATTCTCGCCTGGTTCCTGATTTTGCTGACGACTGGCTGTGCGCCCGCGCCGCAAAGTAATTCAAACTCGACGGTATCGACACAACCGAGCCCGTCTCCAAGCGTGTCGCCATCGCCGGTAACCCCCACCGACACCGCGTCAGTTCAGATAACGCTGCCGCTACTCGATGCGTTGTTGACTGACGACAAGTTTGTGGCGCGAGTCAAGAAAGATCTCAAACTCAACGACCAGCAAGTCGAAGAGCTCAAGAAGGTGTCAGGATCAGCGGTGGCGCGGCTTCGCGAAAGCAACACCGAAGATCTGGAAGACAATGACGCCACTGATGCACCGGCGCGCGCCGAGGAGCAGTTACGCTCCGTGCTCGGTGAAGAGAAAGCACGTGACCTCGCGAAAGTCGCAAACGAATACTGGTCGAAGGGCGACGCATCTGAAGCCGCTGCCGATAATGTGCAGATGCTGAAAGGACCAAACGCCGTGCCGACTGACACGCGCGTCGTCGTCAATATTCCGGCGTTTCGCATGGATGTCTTTCAGGATGGTTCGCTGCTGAAATCGTACAAAGTCGGCATCGGTTATCCGCAGTTTCCTTTGCCGCTCGGATTAAGACGCGCGCAGCGGATCATCTTCAATCCAACCTGGACACCGCCGGATTCGCCGTGGGTCGCGAAGATGAAGAATGTCGCGCCGGGTGAGACCGTCGAAGCCGGCGACAAAAACAATCCGCTTGGTCCAATCAAGATACCGATTGGTTTGCCGTCGCTGATTCATGGTGGGAAGTCGCCCGCGAAGATCGGAAAGTTTGCTTCGCACGGGTGTGTTGGACTGACGAATGCGCAGATCAAAGACTTCGCAACGCTGCTCGGGCGGGCGTCAAACACGCCGGACGTGCCCACGAAGATGGCCACGTATTTAGAGGACGAGACGAAAACGCAGACCGTGAAACTCAACCAGACCGTGCCGGTCGAGCTGCGCTACGAAACGATCGTGATCGAGGATGGAAAGCTACACATTTACAGAGACGTTTACGCGCAGGACACGAACACTGAAGAGAACCTGCGGCGCGTGCTCGAGGCGAATGGCATGAAGTTGGAGGATCTTTCGGAGCAGCAGCGAACGCAGATTCTCAACACGTTGAATTTGAAACCGAAGAAAGAGGTCGTGATCGATCTGGGTACGGTGGCGCAGAAGGGTTATCCGGCGCCGGTCGATCTCGATACTGGAACAGGGAAGAAAGCGGCTAGCAAGCGCACTTAAACCGTGGCGGCTTCACACGAATCGAGAACGGGCATTTCTTCAATCGGAGCGCCCGCCTCGCCGTAATACGGACGTCCCGTTTCGATCGCCTCGAAATACTCCTCAATGCGATCGAGCACTTCTTCAACCGTGTATGAGTGATAAATCGAAGTGCGAAACAACGCGCCGCCCTGCAAGCCGCGCGTGAACTGACCCGCCAACTGCTTCATGCGATTGATCGCGGGGGTCTCGGGCATGTCTTCGCGCAACATGTCGAAATACTCGTGCAGGATCGCGCGCTTGTCAGCTAACGTCGGTTCGAAGATCGGGCGGCCGTGCATCGCGTCTTCGATCTGGCGAAAGATCCACGGGTTCGCCATCGCGCCGCGGCCAATCAGCACCCCGTCACAACCAGTCTCACGAAACTTCGCAAACGCGCCTTCGATCGTCGTCACGTCACCACTGCCCGACACGGGCACACTCACCGCTTCTTTTACTTGCCTGACGAGGTCCCAATTCGCGAGCCCACGATAACCCTGCTCTTTCGTGCGGCCGTGCAGCGCGATGTGCTCGACGCCGCAATCCTCGGCGAGCTTCGCAGTGTCCACCGCATTGATCGTGTGATCGTAAAAGCCCGCACGAATCTTCACCGTCAACGGAATCGTGATCGTCTTCCTGATCGCTTTGAGAATGTCTGCGAGCCGGCAGTGGTCCTTGAGCAATCCGGAGCCGCCACCGTGCTTCACGACTTTCGGCGCGGGGCAGCCGCAGTTCACGTCGAGAATGTCGGCGCCGACTTCCTGCGCCATCTCCGCCGCCATGCACATGCGCTCAACCTGTCCACCGAAGATCTGCACCGCAAACGGCCGCTCGTCTTCGTAGAAGCGCATCTGCCGTTTCGACTTCGGATTGTTTCGCGTCAAACCCTCGACTGAAATGAACTCGGAAACAGACAGGCCAACACCGCCACGCCTTTTCAGCAGACGACGAAAAGACACATCCGTCACGCCCGCCATCGGTGAAAGCACGAGGGGCGGGTTGATCTCGATGTCTCGAATTTTGAAAGGCTTGATTTCCGTCATCACGGTTTAATCGTCACCGGTGTTCCGACTGAAACGGCGTCGAACAACTCCTTCATCTGCTCATTCTCCAACGCGACGCAGCCCCATGTCCAATCGCTCTTCGCACCGTTCCCGTGAATGTAGATCAGGCCGCCTAATTTTGTGTACTGCGGCGGCGCGGTCTTCTTCTTGTGCGCCTCGACAATCGCGTTGTACTGCGCGGTAGTTATCAGCCCGTCACGCAGGCCGCGCTCTGCGTCTTCGGGGTTCGGATAACTGACGCCGAGCGACAGATAGTAAGCGCTCTTGTTGTTCTTTACGAAGACGTAGAAGTCGCCTTCAGGAGTCGCGCCGTCGCCTTCGCGCACCTTGTCGGCAACGGGGCTAAACCCGAGCCCGACGCGATATGCGCGAATCAGTTTTTTGTTTGAGTAAAGCTCGAGTTTACGTTCGCGTTTGTAAACGACGATACGAGGCTTTTCGATGGGCTGCCCTTGCCACGGATGAACACAGATGAGACCGATCAGAAATGGAATCAACAGTGTCATTCTCTGCGGTTCTCTGCGTCCTCTGCGTTGAAATAGCCCATTTAACGCAGAGGCCGCAGGGATACGCAGAGAAATCCTTTACGGTTTGTCTGACTTCTTCTCGTCCTTCTTCTTTTTATCGTCCTTCTTCGCGGCGACCGGGGCCTGGATTTTCAGGAGCGGGTCAACGCCGGCACGATACGATTCAGTGACTTTGATAAACGCTTCGTTTCGCAAGTTCTGAAGATAAAGCTCGCGCTCTTTTGGCTGTCGCTCCATCAACATCGCTTCGCGAACACGATTGTCGTTGAACGTCGGCGTCGAGCCGCCAGGAATGCGCGCATCGACACGCAGGATCTGATAACCCTCGCTCGTTTTAATCGGCTCAGTGATGCCGCCGGCTTTCACGTCCTTCAAAACAGCTCCCAGATCCTCGCGCAGGCTGGGAACATCAAACTCGCCAACGTAGCCCTTATCCTGCGGCGCTGTGCGCTTCCCTTCCTTCTCACGCTCCGAATTGGCTGCGGCAAGTGCGCCGAAGTCAGCACCCGCACGGGCCTGTGTGATCAGCTCGAGCGCGCGCGCCTTGACTGCGGCGTCGTCTTTGTCAGTCGTCACGAGATAGATCTCGGAAAGCTTCACGCTCTCGGGCTTCCGAAACTTGTCCGGGTGCGCTTCATAATACTTCTTCACTTCTTCGGTGGACGGGCCGAGATAAACTTTCCGGTCAACTTCCTGTTGCAGCACGGCCTGCTTCATCATTTCATTGCGCATCGTGCGACGAACGTCTTCCGGAACGAGCCCGCTCTGGCGCATCGCTTCGTAAAGCTTTTCGATTGAGTTGATACCCTGCTGTTGCGCGATCTCCAACATGCGCCGGTTGACTTCGGCCTCGATGTCGTTGGCGAGCTCGAGCTCCTTGCCTCTTTGCAGCAACAGCTTCTCGTTGATCAGCGTCGCGATCAGCTCATTCTGGCGCTTCGCGACTTCATCCATCGCCTGCTGCTCGGTCATGCCGTTCGATTTCAGCGCGTCGATGCGTTCCTTGGTTTCCTTCTTCAGCATCGAGAGCGTGATGACGTCGTCGTTGACCTGGGCGATCACTTCGTCGACGACCTGCATCTCGCCTTCCTGTGCGAAGACGTGAATGGACGTAAACGTGATGAGGATCAACGCAGCAAAGGGTGCAAGATATTTAAATTTCACTAAACTTACTCCTTACCGAAACGGTTGTTGGACAGGATTTACAAGATTTCACAGGATTGACATGTAAATCCTGAAACATCTTGTAAATCCTGTCAAAGGTTCGAATTCTAATCGCTCGCACGAATCTGGAGCAACACGGCGCGGGCTACTTCGAGCACATTGTCCTGCTCGTCTTCCGTCAAGACCAGCCGCAAAACACCGTTGGGCGTGAAGGCTGCTCCCTTATTCTTCGACACGAAGTCTCCCAGTTTGTCGGGTGAAATCCTCGCCTTTTCACTAAATTTGACCGCCGCTCCGTCCGGCGTCTTATCGATCGAAACAATCCCCAGCTCTTCCGACAAACGACGCAAACGAGCATACGAAAACAGCCTGTCGACCGGCACGGGAATACGCCCGTAGCGATCTTCCGTCTCGTCGCGAATGGCCGTGAGCGTCGCTTCATCACGTGCCGAAGAAACTCGCTTGTACGTCCGCAGCCGCTGTCCCATGTCGGAGATGTAATCATCCGGAATGGCGACATCCACGCCGAGATTGAGCGTGACGCTGGTCTCGTCTTCAACCTCTTCACCCTGCATCTCGGCGACAGTCCGCTCGAGCATTTGCGTGTAAAGATCGAAGCCGAGCGCCTCCATGTGCCCCGACTGCTCGCCGCCGAGCAGGTTGCCCGCGCCACGTAGCTCAAGGTCGAGGGCCGCAATACGAAACCCGGCCCCCAGATCAGAAAACTCGCGAATGGCTGCTAAACGTCGACGGGCAATGGGCGAAAGCTCCTGTTCACTCGGTATCAGCAGGTAAGCATAAGCCCTGCGGCTGGAGCGCCCCACACGCCCGCGTAATTGATAAAGCTGAGAAAGACCGTAGTGATCGGCGCGATTTATGATGATGGTGTTTGCGCGCGGGATGTCTATGCCGTTTTCGATGATGGTGGTTGCAACCAGAACGTCATATTTGTAGTCGATGAAGTCGAGCATCACTCGCTCCATGTCCTTTTCGTTCATCTGCCCGTGGCCCACGGCGAGGCGCGCGTTCGGCACGAGTCTCTTTACCAGGGCCGCAACAGTCTCAATCGTCTCCACGCGATTGTGGATGAAGAACACCTGCCCGCCGCGTGAGAGCTCGAGATCGATCGCCGACTTGATCACGCTCTCCGAAAACTGCACTACCTGCGTCTGAATCGCGAGTCGATCGCGCGGCGGCGTTTCGATGAGAGACATGTCGCGCATGCCGCTGAGCGACATGTTGAGCGTGCGTGGAATCGGCGTTGCCGAAAGTGTCAACACGTCGACTTTCTTCTTGAGATGTTTGAGTCGCTCTTTGTGTGCGACTCCGAAACGCTGCTCTTCGTCAACCACCACGAGTCCGAGATCTTTGAACTGAACATCTTTCGAGAGGATGCGATGCGTGCCGATGACCACATCTACTTCACCGGTCTCGATCCGCTTCACGACTTCCTTCTGTTCCTTCGACGAGCGAAAGCGCGATAACAACTCCACCTTCACCGGGAAGGGAGCGAAGCGATTGCGAAACGTGTCGTAGTGTTGATAGGCGAGGACTGTTGTCGGCGTGAGTATCGCCGCCTGCTTGCCTTCCATCACTGACTTGAACGCCGCGCGCATCGCCACTTCCGTCTTGCCGTAACCGACGTCGCCGCACAGCAAACGATCCATCGGCACGGCTTCTTCCATGTCTTTCTTCACGTCTTCGATCGCTGTCTCCTGGTCAGGCGTGAGCACGAAGGGAAAGCCGTCTTCAAACTCCTGCTGCCACGGCGTGTCGGCGGCGAAGGCGAAACCGCCGACGAGTTTTCGTTCGGCGTAAAGACGCAAAAGCTCGTCAGCCATGTCGCGCATCGCGCGCTTGGCTTTGGCTTTCGTCTTTTGCCAGCCGAGACCGCCGAGTCGATCGAGCTGGGGCTGATGTCCTTCTGCGCTCGAATAACGCTGCACGAGGTCGAGACGCTCGACGGGAACGTAAAGCTTCGCGTCGTCGGCGTAGTAAAGCAGCATGAACTCGCCGGTGCGTGGGCCGAGGTCGAGCGTCTGCAAACCGCCGAAGCGCGCGACGCCGTGATCGATGTGGACCACGTAGTCGTTCGCTTTGAGATCGCGAAAGTCCGAAAGAAACGCGGCCGCTTTCGATCTGCGTTTTTTTCTCTCGGTCCGCTGTGTTCTTTCGGCGGCCGCGGGCCGTCGCTCGACTGCGGCGGCAGTTTCGTCAAAGACATCTGACTCGACGTGAACGACCAGGCGAGCCTGCGGTAGCTCGAAGCCGCCGCTCAGATCGCCCACAGTCACGATTACGGGTCGCCAGCTAGTTGGATCAGAAGCTTCCGTCGTGTAGGTCAGGCGAGTTTCGACCTTGTACTCGTTGAGGATCTCGACGATTCTCTCCGCAACGCCGATACTCGGCATCACGAAGAGTGTCGCGCGCGCTTCTTCGACCGCGCGACTCACTTCAGCCGCGAGATCCGCGATGCGACCGTGATAACGAAGCGTTGATTGCGACTTCCACTCGACTTCGACTGCGCTCTCGACTGCCGGAAATAGAAACACCGGCTGCCGCGTGCTGCGCGCACGCCCGAGCTGAACTGAAGGCGCTTCGGCTTCGAGCGCGAGGTCCATGTCGATTTCCGAAGCCGTGCGGCCGAGTGTGCGCAGCTCGACTCGCTGGCGAGTTGAAAGCAGCTCTCTCAATTCGTCGGCGGTGAGGAAGAGCTCTTCGGGCGTGAGCGCGATGTCGTCGGCTTCATCGATCTCGCGATAGCGATCGGCCAGTCGCTCGTAAAACTCACTCAGATACGCTTCGATACCACTCGGCTCGTCGATCACGAGGACGACGTCGCCGAGATGATCGAACACACTCGAGCAGCAATCCATCGTGATCGGAACCAGCCATTCCCAGCCCGCAAATGCTTCACCTTCGGCAGCGAAAGCCGTTCGATCGCGGAGCGAGCGTGCGTAACGCTCGTCGGCCCAGCGCTCGCGCGCCGCTTCGCTCCAGAGTTGGAAGTCGAGTGCGTTCACTGAGAACTCGCGCATCGGCGGCACTTCGATTTCTTTCAACTGCGCGGTGGAGAGCTGGTTTTCCGGATCGAATTCGCGGACTGAGTCGACCGTGTCGCCGAAAAATTCGAGTCGCACGGGCGCTTCTCGTCCGGGCGGCCAAACATCGACGATGCCGCCGCGCATCGAGAACTCACCAACGCCGCCGACGGGATCTTCACGCATGTAACCGGTCGCGACCAGTTGCTCGACGAGCACTTCGGGCGAGAAGTCTTCATCGCGTCGCAACACCACGCCGGTCTTCGCGATCGCAGCGGGACTGACCGTCTTGCGCGCAAGGGCGCGCGCGGTCAGTAAAACGAACTTCGATGAGTGTTGTTGTAGACGCCAGAGTGCGAGGGCGCGTCGCTCGAGTGTTTGCGCGTGCGGCGAGATGCCGGCGTAAGGATCGGTCTCCGACGCAGGCAAAACAAGTATGTCTTTCTCATCCGGCTCTTTTGCGCTGAGGGCAGAAAACCAGAACTCGAGATCGCTCTCCCACGATTCGAGATCACGCGTCGTATGCGACACTACCGCAAACGTCTTCCCCGTCTCGCGTTGCAACGCCGCCACCGCCAACGCCCTCGCAGACCCCGCCACCAACCCGCTGATCGAAATCACACGTGCATTAGCCCGCAACTCCGCCAGCAGCCTCTGATATTCCCGAGTCTCTGTAACTTGCTCGATCAAATTAAACCTTCCGCACTGCACAGAACCGAGCGCGGTAGCGCCGGGTCCAATCCAACCCACGCTCGCTAATCGAAGTTGACCCGGCGCTACCGCGCTCGGTTCCGTGCATTCATTCGCTCGATTAAAGTCGTGGTCGAAGCACCTTCGACAAACGGCAACGAAATAACGTTGCCTCCCCCGGCCTCGACTTCCTCGCGCCCGTGAATTTGATCGAGATCGTAATCGCCGCCCTTCACTAGCACATCCGGCAGCAACTCGGCGATCAGACTGCGCGGCGAGACGTCGTCAAACACGACGACATAATCAACAACCCGCAAAGCAGCGAGTATCTCAGCACGCTCCGCCTGATCGAAGATTGGCCGGTCCGATCCTTTTAGTTCGCGCACAGTTCTATCGCTATTTATCGCCACGACGAGCGCATGACCGAGCGCGCGCGCCTGCGCCAGGTAGCGCACGTGCCCGACGTGCAAAAGGTCAAAAACACCATTCGTAAACACGAGCCGCTTGCCCCCAGCGCGCAGACGCTCGCGCTCGGCAAGCATTGCCTGGCCGGTCAAAATCTTTTCGATCATTAACCAGAGATTACAGGATTTGCCGCATGTCTGTATAATTCGCCCTTTATGTCTATTCCATTTATCGAAGAAAACGATCAAACGCTCGCGCGGCGCGAGCACCTCGAAGCTTTGCAGCAGCTCATCGGCAACGCTTACCCGAACAAGTATGAGCGCAGCCGTGTCGTCGACCCCGAGAAAGACGACACGATCACCGCGGTGGTCGAGAAGTTTACCGGCTTCCAACCTACCGAAGATCTGAACAAGTTTGTCGTGCGCGTCGCCGGACGCATCGCGACGCCGCCGCGCCAGATGGGCAAGGTCGCGTTTGTTCATCTTTCGGATGGCGTGTCGCGCCTGCAAATCTACATTCGCAAGAATGAGGTCGTTGGCGTTTACAACAGCGCCGAAGGTGGGGAGGTTGACGGCTGGGAATTGTTTCTACTGCTGGACCACGGCGACTTTATCGGCGTCGAAGGTTTCCTGTTCGTGACTCGCACGGGCGAGCTCTCGATCCACGTGCAGAAGATTCAGTTTCTGTCGAAAGCACTCCTGCCGCTGCCGGACAAGATGCACGGCATCCAGGATCCTGAGATTCGACAGCGCCAACGCTACGCGGATCTGATCGCCGGTAGTCTCAAGGTCGAGAAAGACGAGGAGCTGACGGCGCGTGAAGTATTCCAGTGTCGTGCGGCGGTGGTGCGTGAGCTACGGCACATTCTGGAAGACCACGATTATATCGAGGTCGAAACACCGATGCTGACGCCGCTGCCGACCGGCGCCGCGGCGCGTCCGTTCAAGACTCATCACAACGCGCTCGATATCGATCTTTACGCGCGCATCGCGCCGGAGTTGTATCTGAAGCGCCTGCTCGTCGGCGGTTTCGAAAAGGTTTACGAGCTCAATCGAAACTTCCGCAACGAAGGCATCTCGACGCGCCATAATCCCGAGTTCACGATGCTCGAGTTTTACTGGGCTTACGCCGACGTGAACGCGATGATGGATTTCTGCGAGCACATGTTGCGCACTGTGGTGTTCACCGTGTTGGGCCACACGCACGCGAAGTTTGGCGAGCACGAGATCGACTTCGGATCGCTGTTCTCACGCGTGGGGATGAAGGAGAGTTTGACGGGGCGTGTTCCGGCGGATCAGATCACAGACGACAAGGTTGTCGAGCTCTTCGAAGCGCACGTCGAGCACGACCTCGTGCAACCGACTTTCATCACTGACTTTCCGAAACCGATCTCGCCACTCTCGAAAGCGTCGCCTGCGAATCCGAGCGTGGCTGAGCGTTTCGAGTTGTATATCGCGAACATGGAGATCGCGAACGGGTTTTCTGAGTTGAATGATCCGGCTGAGCAGTACGAGCGCTTCCGCGATCAGGTGAAGCAGCGTGAGCGCGGTGACGAAGAGGCGATGCTGATGGATGAAGACTACATCCGCGCGTTGTCTTACGGGATGCCACCCGCGGCTGGGATCGGTATCGGCATCGATCGACTCGTGATGCTGCTTACCAACCGGACGTCAATACGCGACGTAATCCTCTTCCCGCACATGCGCCCGAAAGAATAAACAGAACCGAGCGCAGTAGCGCCGGGTAACTCTACCATCACGCTCGTGAATGGAGGTTGACCCGGCGCTACCGCGCTCGGTTCTGTGCTTACTTGGCGACGGTTTCCTGATGGGAAGCTGCGTACCAGCGTCCGCCTCGCATCACGTAAACACTGCTGGACCAGACCGTGGGCGGGACCGCCTCGCCGCCACACGTCGCATCCTGTGTCGATTTGTAAGTCAGAATCGCGGTGCTGCTGTTGAGAAACGCGACTTTGAGATCCATCAGCTCGTAAGACTTAACTTCGCAAGCCTCGCCTTCCATCGCTGTGAGCGAAGTTTTCTTATCGGCCACGCCCATGTTGCTGATCATGACGGCGTCCGCCGAGAGATTGACTTTGAACGGCTTCATGTCTTTGTTCTTCCAGGCTTCCCAGAGTTTCTTCTCTGTAGCAATGATCGCACGCTGGCTCTGCGCGCGGCTCATTGCGGGCTTGGGCGACGGCGATGGCGATGGTGACGTTGTTGCTGTGGCCTGGGCATGGACGAAAGATGCGAAGACGAGTGTTAGAACGATGACCAGAGGGAGTCGTGTAGTCATGGTCGTTACTCCTGTAGGGGATGTTGAAGCGAGACAATACTACTGCTTTGCGGCTTTGGTGCGAAGCTCGGAGAGGCGTTCGTCAGACCAGTTGGGCTTTTGTCCCAGGTCCTGCATCAGTTTTATGTAGCGCTCCATGGCGTCGAGCGAGCCTTTGTAGTCGCCGAGCTTTTCGCGAACACGGCTCAGGTCCAACAAGAACTGCGCGTTTGTCGGAGCGACCTGTGCGAACGCGGCTTCGGCGAGTTTTAGCTCACCGTTGCGCTCGTATATACGGGCGAGATGAAAGTAACTGATCGGATAACGAGCGCCGTCGCGCTGCGACACCTGAAGCAGGTTAGTGCGCGCTTCGTCGTATCGCTTGAGAGTCAGCAACGCATAACTCAGCTCGAGGTTCGCGGGCGGAAAGTAACCATTCTGGCGACGCAACAGACGCTGGAAATCCTCGACCGCTTCAGTCGTCTTCCCGCGTTCGACTGCACTGCGTGCTCGCTGCAGCAGATCGTAACTCGCCTGATCGATCGTGAGCGTCTTTGGAGCCACGGGCGAGTTGCTTACTGTGCTTACGGGCTTCACGGGCTTGACCGACGTAGCGACGACGATGCGTTCTTCGTTGCCGGTATTCGCGAGCGCCTGCTTCGCCTCATTATGTTGCGGATCGATCGCCAGAACGCGGCGCCATTCACGAGCAGCAAGATCATTCTGGCCACGCGCGGCGTAAACGCGCCCGAGGTTGTAGCTAGCTTCCGCGTAATGGAAGTTCTCGAGACGCAAAGCAGACACAAGAGATTCCTGCGCTTCGTCCCAGCGACCGGTGCGAAGCAACACAACGCCGAGGTTGTTCAGGGCGCGCGAGTAAAAACCTTTGCGTTGCGTGATGGCTTTGCGATAGGCAGCGATAGCGGCTTCGTTGTGGCCCAGACGCGCAAGCGCATTGCCGAGATTGTAGAAGCCAATCGGATCGAATGCGTTCGAGTTTGCGATCGCGTTTACGCGATCGGAATCACTCGTCGCGCTCTCGATCTGGGTTTTTAAAGTCTCCACCGTATCCTGAGCGAACGCCTGTACTGAAAACAAGGTGATGAAGACGACAAGAAAAATAAGTTTCTTCATGGTGAGAAAGCTGTCTTACAAGATTCCAGGATTTACAGGATTAACGAAGATATGAAACAACGGTCCCGCCAAACCCGACGGCCCAACCGTGATTCCTGTCCGCGAAGAACACGCGTTCCAGCGGATGTTCCGTGCCGCTGCGTTCCGGGGTCCAATGTGCGCCGCCATCTACTGTGTGAATGATGGTTCCTTCCGCGCCCACAGCCCAACCTTCGCGCTCGTCAACAAACTTCACGTCAAACAGATCGACGGGAACAGTCGACTCCTGGCGTTCCCAAGTGCGGCCGCCGTTCACCGTATTGCAAACGACGCCGCCACTCCCGACCGCCCAACCTCTCCGATTGTCGATAAACGAGGTTGAATTGAAACGAACCGTTTTTTCAACCTGCGGCAGTGTTGATTGATACCACGTCTCGCCGCCGTCGGACGTTTGAATGATCGTTGCGCCCGCTCCGACGATCCAGCCGCGTTCGTCGTCGACAAAGATCCCGCCAAGCAATAAGCGTCGCGTCGGTGACTGCAACTTCCTCCACGTTTCGCCGGCGTCGCGTGTGGCCCAGATCGAGCCGGCTTCGCCGAACGTCCAGCCACGCCCGTTGCGATTGAACACTGCGCGAACGAGAATAGCATCGATATCGAATCCTTTGATCTCGACCCGATTCCAGTGTTCGCCTCCGTCCGTCGTTTTCATGAGATAGGCGCGCGGATCATCTTTGGTTTTGAGCTCGTAAGCGTTTACCTCGACGACCATCCAACCATTGCGCTCGTCCACGAAGAAGAGGTCGCGAACGACGTCGTTACTCGACGCGCCGCGCGGCTTCCAGGTGTTGCCGCCATCTGACGTTTGCAGGAGTGTGCCTTTGCTGCCGGCGGCCCAACCACGGTTTTGATCGAGAAAGAAAACTGAGTGCAGCCAGGCCAGCGACCCGGTGCGCTGCCGCGCCCACGTGCCCGCCTGGCCAAACACCGGCGACGCGAGCAGTAGCAACACTAATGTAAGCGCAACTCTCGAGATCATTTGAGAACTGTTGGCTACATGCTCTCTCTGTGCAACCTCTGTGTCCTCTGTGGTTAATGATTGTCTAACAACCACAGAGACACAGAGAACACAGAGGTTGCACAGAGAAGCAGTCCTATGGCACGGGGACGCCGAAGATGCGTGCGAAGCCGAGCACTGAGGTAAAGCTGAGCCACTCCCTGACCTTCTTCATCTTGTTGCCGGGCACCACGATCTGATCGCCGGGCACGAGATAGGTCGTGTCAGGAGCTTTGCCTTTATAAATCGCAGAAACGTTGACGAGAATCGGAGCCACGAAACCGGTCGGCTGGCGGCGCAACACGTAAACCTTGCTCCGGTCGCCCGTGCTCAGCACGCCGCCCGCTTCGGCAATCGCCTCTGTCACAGTCATGCGGTGACTCATCAAACGGATACCCGGCTGGCCCACGTCGCCAATCACGCTGTAGCGATAAGACGACGCCTTGTCGAGCGATACCGTAACCTGCGGATCGATGATGAACTCGTCGTACTTCTTCGTGATGGCCTCGGCCACTTCCTCGACCGTTTTGCCGTTCACGAAAATGCCGCCGGGGATCAGAGACAGTGAAATGCGGCCACTCGGGGGGATGATGAT
Organism: Pyrinomonadaceae bacterium; assembly: GCA_036498585.1. GTDB lineage: Bacteria > Acidobacteriota > Blastocatellia > Pyrinomonadales > Pyrinomonadaceae > PSRF01. The sequence goes on from DASYFE010000149.1 coordinate 34,122, forward strand.
GTTTTTACGCGAGTAGCGATCCTGGTTGAATACTTCAACCGAGATGATGTCTTCCGGACCAAGCTTGTAGGTGGTGAAGAAGTTGTTGTAGACGGGAGTGACCGCGGCTTCTTCCGAGACCTGCTCTTGCCGGTTTGCCTGCATGTCGGGAGAAACATCAGTAGGCGTCCGTGAAGGATCGTCGGGCTCCAATCGATCACCAGTCTTTGGATCCTTCTTCTCCTGGCCGCTCGCCGTAGTCCGCGGTCGCGCTTTTTGCGCATCGCCTTGGGCCGGCGTGTCTGTCTGAGCTGCAATGCCGGTAGTCAAGGCGATCAGCATAGCAGTCGCGAGCGCCATTCGTGTGTAGATAGTCATCTCAACCTCCAACCAACTTATTGGGCCCCCCGCCCAAAAAGAATGATCTTAATCGTGTCAAACATGATGTATGCGTCAAGCACCAGGCTATGGTTTTTGATGTAGAACAGATCGTATTGCAGTTTCTGTCGTGCATCTTCGATTGACGCGCCGTAGGGATACTTGATCTGGGCCCAGCCCGTGAGTCCTGGTGCGATTAGATGCCGCTGCTCGTAAAAAGGAATCTCCTCGGCCAGTTGGGCCACGAAATGCGGGCGCTCCGGCCGTGGGCCAACGAAGCTCATCTCGCCTTTCAGGATGTTCCAGAACTGCGGAATCTCGTCGACGCGAATCTTGCGAATGACTCGTCCCACGCGCGTGGTGCGCGAGTCGCTTTTGCTGGCCCAAACCGGGCCGTCCTGTTCGGCGTCGACTCTCATCGAGCGGAATTTTGCGAGCACAAACGTGCGCCCGTTCTTGCCGACTCGTTCCTGCTTGTAAAAGATCGGGCCGCGTGATTCGAGCTTGATGAGTATTGCGGTGACGATCACGATTGGCAGCGAAAGAAGCGCGCCCACGAGGGCCACGAACCAGTGCACCGCGCTACGCGTAACGCCGGCGAGTTTTTTCTGTCGTCCACGACCGCTAAAGATCAGCCACGAGGGACGAAGCATGTTCAACGAGACGCGGCCAGTAATGCGCTCGTAAAATGAAAGGCCCTCTTCAATGTTCACTTCGCCCGTAAGACTCAGTTGCAGAAGCTTGTTCGTGGGCAGTTGTCCACGCCGCTCGCCCATCGCGACTACGATACGGTCGATGTTCTCGCGCTTGACGATCTCATCGAGCTGCTCGGTCAAGCCGATCACGCGCGGATTGATAAGACTTTTGCCCAGCAGCTCCGCGTCGTTGCCGACGAAGCCGACGATGCGATAGCCCGCGTCTGGACGATTCAACACTTCCCGCGCAACCTCGACGGCGAGGTTACCGGAGCCGACGATCAGAATGCGCTCGCCAAAATCGGGATGGCCCAGAAACCAGTGAATCGAGACTCGCCAGCTAACCATCAACGCGAGTGCGAGTGGCAACGCGATCAACGAGATGCCGCGACCAAACTTCAAGCTCGGATACATGTAGAACGAAAACGCGAGCGCGATCCATGCCAAACCCAGCGCCTGGATCAGTCGCAGCACCAGCTCGCGCCGGTCGTTCATCACTACAAAGTCGTACAGGTCGAAAAGGTAGAACGCGGCGAGACAGAAGAAGCCCGCAACGGCTGCTTTCCAGTAACCATGCTTTTCAATGAGCTCATGCTGCGCGCCTTCCATGCCGACGCGCAGGTACACCGCGCCGATGATCGCGCCATAGACGAGCACCGCCTCGGCGATAATCAGTAGGATCGTTCGTCTGTTGAGACGTAACGCTCTCAATTGATTGTGGCTACCTCCTCTTCAACTCTTTCCGAGAGCGGGTGCATTTCAGTAGTTCCTCTGTCGCGGTTGTAGTAGCGGTGCGCGTAGTAATAAGAAGCAGCTTCAGGCTGTTCCTCAGTACGATTCAACACGACACCAAGCAGTTTCTCTTTCGGCATCTGTTCCAGGAGTTTGTCGACTGTCGAGTAACGAGTCTTCCCGGCCCGGACCACGAGGATTCCACCATCAGCGCGTTGCATCAACACGCTTGCGTCCGTGAAGATGCCGAGCGGCGGCGCGTCGATGATGATGTAGTCGAACATGCGACGCACTTCATTGAGTATGCGCGCGTAGCTTGGACCGGAAAGCAATTCGGCGACGTCGTCGCGCGGACGTCCACCTGGCAAAAGGTAAAGACCCGCTGGTTCGAGACGAACAATCGCGTCTTCAAGATTTAGCTGACCGCCGAGTACTTCCGACAGTCCACCCTGTGCTTCGATACCGAGATAATCAGTAGCGCACGGGCGACGCAGATCGCTGTCGATAACGAGTGCGCGGATGCCTTCAGTTTGGGCCAGCAGCCAGGCGAGATTGAGCGCGGTGAGGGTTTTGCCTTCTGCGATGCCGGCGCTGGTGACGACGATTGCACGCATCTGCATACGCTCGCTAGCCTGGAGCAGCTTCGTGCGCAGCTCTCGATATTTCTCGGTGTAAGCCGAGCGCGGCTGGCTAACAGCAATCAAGTGAGGTTCGACGCGCGACGGAGAAACGTCAAAGGTGACGAATCCCGCGGCGCGCGTCGCCTCGGCAGCGCCCAAAGTTGCCCCAGCATCACGCGAAGCAATTCCGCCGGGGAGTGCCGACCCGCCGGGTACATCCGCAGTGTGCGCAGTGGACGCTGTACTCTGCACCGACTTGTGCGGAACAGACATGATTGTGGAACCGCTGAACAATTGTTCCTCAACCTGTTCCGCCGAGGGCAGCCCGGTAACGCGCGGGCGCTCTTCGTGGTGCTCTGGTTTTGCTATTGGTTTCGCAGCGTTACCGTTGTTATCGGTCGCGCTGTGTCGTCTCATGGCGTCAAAAACTCTTCCCATCGATTCACCTCAAGTCAGTCGTTAGACAGGATTCACAAGATTTTCAGGATTGACATGTAAATCTTGTTCAAATCTTGTAAATCCTGTCTCTAACTTAGTCTGTATCTCCCGTGATCTTTCCCGCGTTCCATAGCTCGGCTCGGCCGGCGTTGGTAAAGATCCTTGCGGGAGCTTCGCGTTCCTCTCCGGCTTGTCCTCGTCCTCGATCGGTGCGTGGCAACATGTCGAACGTGTCAGCCACGTCTTCGATAATCGAGCGACCGATCGTCGCGTCACCTGCCGCATAACCCGCGAGGAGCGCGTTGTCGCAAAGATTGTTGATGTTTCGCGGAATGCCGTCGGAGCACCGGAAAATGTAATCGACAGCTTCGGACGTGAAGACGTCCGTGCGCTCAGCGCCCGCGACCAGCAAACGCGAAGTGATGTAGCGGTCCGTCTCTTCAACGTTCGGCAAAGGCTTGATCACGCAACGCAGTGCGATGCGTTGTTTCAACTGTCGCAGGTCCGGATTGTTCAGCACTTCACGCAACTCCGGCTGACCAGTCAAAACAATCTGTAACTGCTTCGCCGTGTTCGATTCGAAATTCGAAAGCAAGCGAATCTCTTCGAGCACGTGTGGCGACAAGCCCTGCGCCTCGTCGACGATCAGCACGGTTCGCAAACCGCGTGAATGGCGCGACTCGAGCGCTCGCCCCAGCTCGAGTAACAACTCCGACTTCGTTTCCCATTTCTGCACGTCGAGCAGCGTCGCCACGTGCTGGTAAAACTCAGGCACTGACAAACGTGGATTGAAGATGTAAGCGACGAGCACCGTGCGATCGAGACGCTCCATCATCCAGCGCAGGATCGTCGTCTTTCCAGTACCCACTTCGCCGGTCACCACCACGAGCCCCTTGCCCGCTTCAATGCCGTAGTGCAGGTTGGCCATCACTTCCGTGTGTGACGGAGTGAAATAGATAAAGCGCGGATCGGGAGTGAGCGCGAAGGGCAATTCTTTTAGACCGTAAAATTCTGCGTACACCTATTTGAACCTCCAGTTCTTTACCCGCGACCCGAGCTCTGCATCAGGAAATCGAAAACGTGCGTGAGCTTGAGCGCCAACGCCAACGCCGGGATGCTAACAATCGTCGCGATCACTCCGGCTGCGAGTAGCAACTTGCGGCGACGCGGTATCGCGCGCGCTTCCTGCGGTGTCAGCAGCTCAGGCACAGCCAGCAGCACCGGGAGACCGGTGTAGTGTCGAGCGTCTTCGGAGTTTTGAATCGTGAGCAGGCGTGGTCCTTCAAAGATACCGATCAGCACGAGGCCGAGGCCGAGACCGACGGCGATTCCCAGACTGCTGAGCATGAATCGTCTCGGAGCCACCGGCTTCGACGGCAAGTTAGCATTGTCAACAACCTCGATCCCTTCACCCTGCTGCTCGGTGGTAGCATCGGCAGTGAGGGCGATCTTTTGTTGCTGCGCGAGCAACTGGTCCAAGGCCGCCTTCTTCACCTGGTAATCGCGTTCTAGTGCGCTCAGCGAGACTTCAACTCCGGGCACCTTGTTGATTCGCTCGATGATCGAGCCGATCTGGGTTTCGTTCGTCGCCAGTAAAGTTTGCTGGCGTTTGATCTCACCTTCCGTCAACTTAATTTCCTGTTCGGTCGCAGCATAAGCAAGGTCAGGATTCTTCCTGAGTCTCTCTTCTCTCTCTTTGATCTTGTCTTTCCATTCAGAGACCATCGAATCCATATATTCCTGGACCTGGTCGATCTCTTTCTGCTTTGCGATCACATCCGGATGCTTCTCACGCAACTCCTGCTTCATCCTGGTCAACTCACCTTGCAATGCAGCTTTGCGCGTTACGAGTTGCGAATAAGGGAGGGTGGTCTTTGGATCGGTTGTGTCGCGAGCCGCGTCCTCGATGGCTTGCGCCCGGGCTTGTTTGATGGTGGACAACTGCGTAGTAGCGGC
>DASYFE010000150.1:0-76802 GCA_036498585.1 Pyrinomonadaceae bacterium
AATCCGCTGCCTCAGTGGCGCTTATGAACCACTTCTCCGCACTCTTCAAATAACCTGTAACAACATTTCGTTCAAGGTGGTGGAGCGGGAAAACACCGCGACACACGTTGGTGGTGCCTCCAGTCCAACGATGCCAAGGCACGCGTTCTTAGTTTTCACAACAGGGAGAATAAACCAGAGATGAGCGAGAAAGACGACGATAAGAAACCAGAACCAAAAGAAGTCCGAGTGACCGTTCACTACACGATGACCGCGCGGGAAAAATCATTTGAGGCGAAGGTCGATGAAACCGTTCGGCAAGTAATCGAAGAAGCTTATAAGAAGCTCGAGGAACGACAGCGGCCAGGCGATCAGTATTTTTGTCACATTGAGCCGCGTATCGACCTCTCGCCTTATTTAGATCGAACCGTGCGGGTGTTGATGAGCCAGAAAACCTGCGTGCATGAACAACCACACGGGAACAAGCTCGTGTTCGGGTTTGACATCGACGCTGATACCGGAGGTGCCGGTAAATGACTCGACCGAGTCCGGTCAATCCGGCGCTGGCGCGGGCTGCTGTTGCCAGTTTCCTAGAAATGCCTGAGTGGCGACAAAAAATTATAGAGTACGGCTGGCGCTTGGAGTCTATTGATGATCTCACGCTCTATGCCGTACTCAGGGCCCGGCCTTTGAACGATCGGATTGAGGACTATACTGTGCGTTTGTCCTGTGATTATTACCCAACGCATCCGCCCGATGCGAAGTTTGTCAATCCGCAAACGCTTGAATATAAGCTGAATAAGGATCTGAATCATCTTCCCAAGCTCGCCGCACCTTACTGTCAGGTTCATCCCGTCTATAACTGGGATCATCCTTATCGTTATGGCCCACAACTGGTCTGTAGTTCAATGACGCTGGGCTATTACTTTAGCAATCACAGTCCAACAGCGGATCAGGTCTGGGAACCTGGCCGACATACGATCGGCTCGACGATTCACACCATTCACCGGGCCCTGCATTCAACGCACTATTCGGGGAGATACGTTCAGTGAGATGGCGGCAGAAGAAAACCAAGGAAGCTCAGCAAGCAGTCAATTCGAGCGTAGCGCCGTCAGAAAAGATTCTGGTGGTACCACGGGGAATGTTGCGTACCACACACGAACATTTCGTTCCTTACTGGCAGGCGGGTGTCGAGACGGGTTGCTACTGGTTTGGGGTGGACGCTGGGTTATGGCAAGTCGTCACGACCTTGGCAGTCGCAAAGCTGTCTCAAGGTCCAGGCGGGTTTCGGGTAGAACCGAAGTCAATGCGCCGGTTAGCCAAGATTATGGGTGAACAACGACTCGAGAATTTGGCGCAGATTCACACGCATCCGTCGGATTGGGTGGGACATTCCGCGTTCGATGATGATCATGCTTACAGTACCCGACCAGGTTCTTTGTCGCTGGTCTGGCCCAACTACGGCTTAACGTTCGGCCACGACTTAGCCGGCATTGGAGTCCATGAGCACGATGCCGACACCTGGCGTGAACTCACTCAGGATCAGATTCGCAAACGACTTTTGGTGGTGGACTCGTTGGCTGACTGCCGTTGGCAGATTGAAGGAGGATTGACAGCGCGTGTTGAGCGAGATTTCCAATAGGCATCGCGGTGATCTCGGAGGCCGGCTAAGCGATCTCCGCGTTCCCGGTAAAGTGGTCATCGCTGCTTCAACGGAGGTGGCAGCGAACCCGGCGGCCCAACATTTGATCTGGATGCTAGTAAACCTGTTGTCAAGGCAAACGGTCGAGATTCACGCGGTCGAACTCGAGATCGGGAAAAACATCAAACCAATTGGCCGTTTAAGTCCATTAGTTCCAAGGACAGATGATTTCCTGTCAGCCTTGCATGCAGGAATTCAGCAGATCAACCCTGGCGTGCTCGTGACCAAGGTTGACTTGAAGTCCACCGTCTTCATTCGCGTTGGTCCTGGACCATTGCGGGCAGCGGACTTTGCCATCTCTGTGAGCAGTAACGGGTGGAGCGGCGGGGTGAGTCGTGAGCCATTAACAATCTTGGGACGAAGTTCGAACCCGATTGGTCCCTATATTGCGGCAAGTCTTTGTGCCGGCGAGGTCTTCAAATTTGTGCGCGGGATGCGGCCAGAGGCCGGAGAATTTGTGCAGCAACTATGGCTCGACGCTGGGACGCTCGCTATCTCGACAGAGGCACCGGCATTTGTAGAATTCCCAACGCGGTTCGAACTAAAGCCGACAATCCTCGCTGGCGTGGGCGCCGTTGCAAATGGGTTTCTGCACGGGCTCTATGCCGCAGGCCCAGTTAGTGGTCAATTAGTAATGCTCGATAACGATGTAGAGGGGATCACTCATACAAATCTGAATCGTTACGTCCTGTTTGGTCTGTACCAGATCGCACAGTTAAAGGCGAGCGCCGCGAGCGCACTATTGTCTGATAGTGGGATTGAAACAATCCCAATCGATGAGTCCTGGGAGGACTGGATATCAAAAAGGCGGGAACTTGCTGATGAGATTGTGATTTCTGCCGTTGACCGTAACAGTGCGCGGCATGCAATTCAGGATGCTTTGCCACGGTTAATATTGGGAGCATCTACCAACGAAATGCGCGCTCAGATTAATCTATACGATGTAATTGCCGAGACCGCATGTCTGAAGTGCCGTAATCCGGTCGAGTCCCAACCATCCGATGAGCAAATCATCGCGGACTTGCGCGCCTTAAAATCTTCTGAGTTGGCACAACGTGCCAAACAGTTGGAAGTTGATCCTGACACGCTACGAGAGTTTCTCAATGATCCATTAAGCAAATGCGGCGAAATCAGCGGGGCAACTCTACGGAAGTTCGCGGCTGAAACTGACGAGGCCGAATGGTCCGTAGGTTTCGTTTCCGTATTGGCGGGAACACTTTTAGCAGCTGAATACCTGAAGCTGAACAGCAGCGCAAATCAGCCCTCGCTGTCGGTCACACAAAACGCTTTTCGTTTTCAGTTCTGGCGTCCCCAAAGCGCAAGTGCTAACCGGAGGTTTGGCATTCCAGCAGATCCACAGTGCTTTTGCCAGCATGAAGTTTTTCGGGAAGGCATTGCGCTTCGTGAAAATAGTTCGCGAAACAGCGCACCTAGTCGCAGATAGGCGGCAGTACAAAGCTGAATTCCTGTTCATCGCGAGCACTCGCTGAAATCTACGCGAAAACGCTTTTTTCTCGCGTCAGCGAAAATTACTAGAAGCAGTACATTCAGGCTTTCTCACGATTCGTACCCAACATACAGAGAGCTCCGAACTATTTAGGACTCCAACTGGCCAATACATGGCCAAAAAGAACAGCACTTGGCGTATAGACCATGGTAAGGGACGGGAAAGCATGTAAAAACCCTTAATTTTCTTCGGTGGCTGCAACTTTTGAAACAGCAAGCACTTACGTTTTTGCCGAGCGTCTAATTCGCACTGCGGGGAACACGTGAGCAACGGAACAGATCCAACGCGGATTTTTAAAGTCCGAATGGTCCAAATGATCATTGTGAAGCTCGACTCCTTTTGTGCTCTCAACCGTACGCGCCTATCGCTCGCATCGTCACTCGAATATCTAAGCCGTAGTAAACGGCGTCTGTAAGCAGATACGTACCCGCTTCATCCAGTTGCACAAACGTTTATTTGATGCCGTCAAGCAACTGAATTTCGAACTGGATGACGAAGGTATTCTTAAAAAGCGACTCCGACGCCGTTTATTGATCCTGTCTTTGCTCATCGCCTACCTCGAGGAACGCGGTGTCTTCACGCCTGACTACTTCCAGCAGTTCCAGAGAGGAGCAACGAGATTTTTTCAGGTGATGGGAAACGGAAAAGCCCTGGTAGCTCTACTCGAAGAACTGGAGGAAAGGTTCAATGGAAATATCTTTACCTTGGAGGAATCGGATCGCGAGTCTCTTAGGACCAGCGGCCAGCTCAGCCGATTCGCTCGTTTGGTGGAAGGCCGACAAGAAAGCAGCGGTCAACTAACCTTGTGGCAACTCTACAGGAACGTGACGAATCGACGCGCTGGTCAGTTTATTGGGGACCATAGCACAGCTGTTACTTCAGTGCTGTCTGTGCCAACAAAGCTAGAATAGCCAAAACTGCCGCCCACATCCGACCTGATAGATCTTGCGAATGACGAAAGCGTTGAAGCGCATCCCCCTCCAGCGTGGGCCGCACCTGAGTGAACTCGAGCCAAAAGAAAAAGGGAGGAATGATTGCCCAGACAATAAGCACTGGCAAGAGTCCTCTTCTGGAACCCGCAGCAGCCGATCCAACGAACATGGTAATGTCAAGAATCGCGATCCCAATCGCGAAGAGCCATAGCAGTATGAGCGCCCACTTCTTACGCCCACTATAAATGAAGCACCCACCGAAAATGATGGCCCCACTCAGAAGAAGCCAGTGCGCATTCATTAGAGTCATACGAGATCTCCGATTTGATTAAGAAGAACTCAAAGGCTGGACTTAGAGCGAGAGTGCAAGGACTAACGGCTAGTGAGATTCAGCCTTGAATACGAGCGTCAGGATAAATACCGCTTCCTTAAAAGTCAATGTTGCGAATTGACTCATGTTACTGCTCGAGCCACCTTTACGTTGACATCCAAGATGATTGGGTATAGCCTTCTGTTAGTTACAAAAGCTGCTCGGATTAGAACAACGCTCCATCCGTTCTAGTCTTTCTAGATCTCGGTGCCATCGGGATCGATAACACTAAAACCTGAATACAATCTGGTGCTCCGGGTCTGCAACGACTGAGCGCACTAAAGCCAAGGCGTATACACCACGCGCCAGATTTGGTTGAGCAGACCTGGAAGGGTGTGTACGTGTCTAATAAGCACAAAACAAAACCCTTTTCTCACTTACAAACCTATCTAGTCGAGGCCAAGAAAGTGCTTCGACTGTTCCGTGAAGTGTGCGTAGAATTCAAAGAACTCTTGGTAGTAGTCACTATGATTATTTTCTTTGCCATAGGCGTTTATGAGACTTTGAGGCGATTATTTTTTGAAGCTCACATCGACGTCCAACCTGTCTCCAAGCCCTACCAAAATCAAAAGTTTCCCGATGGAGTGGAGGACTGATTATACGGTGCTGGATCGTGCCAGTGTTCTTTCTAGTCTCTTTATGCGCATGTGAAGAGTTGTGCGCTTGATGCCTAGTCGTCGTGCTGCCTTTGTGACATCGCCTCCAACTTGCACAAGTTCTTGAAGGTAAAGATCAAGTTCCTGACGTTTAGAGAGATGACGCACCGACACTCCGCTCTTCGTCAGGCATCGCAGTCTTTTGGCAAGTATGATTTCCCGATGTTCGTCAGATTGAGCGAAGCCGTTGACTTCAAGATCTAAACTCACGTCCGCACCAGAAATGACTCCGGTCCGAGACGCATTGATAGCTAATCGCTCGATCACATTTTCCAGTTCTCTGACGTTTCCGGGCCAACTATAACTTCGCAGCACCCTCAGAGCTTCTGAGTCAAAGCTAATTGCGCGGACGAGTTTGCCACTCTCAACGATTCTGTTTAGCAAAACGTCGACAAGGAGCGGTAAATCGTCCAGGCGATCGCGCAAGGCCGGCGACCTAATTGGAAAAACATTCACACGATAATAAAGATCCTGGCGAAACCTTCCCTCGGCAACTTCTCGCCTGAGATCGCGATTCGTGGCGACCACTACTCGCGCATTGAAGTTAATCTCTTTCGAGTCTTCCGATCCTACTGGGCGGACTTTGTGTTCCTGAAGCACCCGTAATAACCGCACCTGCATCGACGATGACATTTCTCCGAATTCATCCAAGAAGATAGTTCCCTTACCCGCGCACTCGAACATTCCTTTCCTATAACCATTAGCGCCGGTGAAAGCACCTTTGACATGGCCAAAAAGTTCAGACTCGAGTAACGATTCGGTAAGAGCTCCGCAATTAATAGCCAGGAATGGGTCGCGTTGCCGTGGGCTTAACTCGTGAATCGAGCGCGCAATCAATTCTTTTCCTGTGCCTGAGTCACCGGTGATCAAAACAGTCGAACTGCAGTCGGCTGCCCTGAGAATTGATTTCTTTAAATTACGCATTACCTTGGACTCACCGCGGATCATTAGGTCCAGTTTCATTAGCCGAGAATCGTTGTTTTTAGCTCGCCGGCCGTGAAGCTGCACTCCATCAATGAGCTGGTCTGTCGGTGTAAGGCTATTCAAAGTTTCGTGGCCCAATTGCATCTCACGCACCTTGCTGTACTAATCGCATCATGTATTTCAAATCACAACAGGTGTGTGTAACTCACAACACCCTCCCTAACCGCTTTTAAGCATTGGTTCGAATCAGCACTAGTGACTGCGGTCCCGTGAACGACATTCCCATGTGCGTTTTGTTCCTTTGACCTAATCAAATTTGGCAGACGCACGGTGCAAAGCAGGTGCCACTAACCCTATTCAGGCTTCAGTCTGAAGACTCACCTTCGCTTTGTGGGCCAGAATGGGGCCCGAAGAGGGCTATGGTTAGGATGTGCTTACCAAAATGGCACGATTGATGCACACCTTGGCGTGAGGTTCGGAAACGAGTTATGAAGGAATCAAACAAATCGAATCCAGTAGCAACCTCCAGAGTGACAGAGCAAAAATTCTCGATGGGCAAGGTTGCCGAGCTAATCCGCGTACACGTTTCAACGGTATCGCGCCTCATGGACAGTGGAAAACTTGGCTACTATCAGATCGGTCGAAGGCGCGTTGTGGGTGCCGCGCATCTTGAACAATATCTTTCGGGCGCTGAACGGCAAGCCAAAGCGCCTTCTCCGCGCTGATAATCTCCGCAGGATGGCCTAAACACTTGCCACGAGTTGGCGTTTGTTCAGGATATCTCGCGCGGCCTCTACGGTGTCCACGGTTGCGTTGACATATCGTCGAGTGGTTTTGGGATCAGAGTGTCCAAGTATCTCAGCGACCAGCGCGATGTTCATGCCACCGTGAGCGAGAAAAGTGCCGGCCGTATGTCTGAGATCATGGAACCGGATATGTGGGAGACCAGCTTCGAGACGAGCTGCGTTAAACGATTTCTTTACATTATTAGCGATGCCAAAGACCGAGGCGTTATCAGTTGTTTCGCCAGTTCTACGCCTTCTAAATGCCGCAACGGATGGTTTAGTACGGAGGTCCAGCAACGCGGCTCGCAAGCGCTCTGTAATCGGCACAATGCGTCTGTTCACCGCCTTACCCTTGTAGCTCATGACCTTGAGTGTGTTGCCCTGCAAATCCACATCCGACCACCGCAGGCGGCGCAATTCGCCTTGACGGCAACCGGTATCGATAGCGGCGATGATCATTGCCCTTAAGTGCCTCCGCTTGCTTGTACTGCACGCCTGCAACAACTTCTGCTCATCCTCAACAGAGAGTACGACTTGACGTCTCGCCTCATGTGCGATCGCGATTAGTTCGCCTTTCTTGGCTTTAACAAAAGGAGAACGGACGAGCCAGTCATTTACGACTGCGTCATTGAGCATCGCTCGGCAGGTAGAAAGTTCACGATTGACAGTCGCGACATCCGTGTAAGTGCCTCGGCGCGTTTTGGTACTCAGGCGTTTACGGCGGTATTGCTGTAAATGACTGACCGTGATATCAGTCAGCTTAAGGTGTCCCAACAAACTGACGAGCCGATTAATCATTGAGGTGAAGTTTTTCGGCTCACGCACCCCGTATAGTTTACGGCCTTGCTCGTCGTAGAACGCCTCACAATAGCGGGTTTCTTTACAATGCTCGGCGAGTGCCGCAAAGGTCATGTTACGCGCCTCCAAAACCTCGGCGCCGCCTGCCACGTGTTGATCTATTAGGTCCTGTAGTTCCCTCTTTGCCTCTGAATGAGTGGCTGCACTTTTGGAAACGCCTTTGCGCTTTCCAGTCTTGTCGTAGTAAGTGAGTCTGGCGATGTACTCCGTGCGGGTACCACGCTTCCGTCGTTGAATGCTGCTCGAGAAATTTTTCATGTTGCCTCCGATACGTATTCACGGCTCGTGCCAGAGACTCCAAGAAAAATTGCGGGACAAATTGCGGGACAAAGCGTGCCGGGGAGGGCGAGGCTTCTAATTTCCTTAGGAAAAATGGTGCCCCCGGCGCGATTCCAACGCGCGACCTCTCGCTTAGGAGGCGAGCGCTCTATGCAGCTGAGCTACGGGAGCACGAGTGAGGAATCGTATCATGTATGTCCTTTAAACAGGATTACGATTGGTACTTGATCAAGGAACGCACATCATAGCCGGCCAGCTTCTCGCGGCCGGGCAGGAATTCAAGCTCCACCACAAACACAAGGCCCACCACCGTTCCACCAAGCTGTTCGACCAGATCGACGACGGCGCGTGCAGTGCCGCCCGTCGCGAGCAGATCGTCGGCGATGATCACGCGATGCCCGTCACCGATCGCGTCGCGATGGATCTGCAGAGTGTCCTGACCGTATTCGAGATCGTAAGAGATCTCGGCGCACTCGGCCGGCAGCTTGCGCGGCTTACGAACGGGAACAAATCCCGCCCCGAGGTGATAGGCCAGCGCCGGCGCAAAAATAAATCCACGCGCCTCGATGCCAATCACTGAATCAACCTTCTCGCCTTCAAACTCCGATGCGAGCGCGTCGACCGTTTTGCGCAAACCTTCAGGATGCTTCAACAGCGTCGTGATGTCATAAAAATTGATGCCGGGCTTGGGAAAGTCCGGCACTTCGCGAATCAAAGATTTTAGCTCGTCCATCGTTTCAGTTATCTCTCAATCCTAAACGCAGAATAAGTGCCTGTCGGCTCCAAAACAATCTCTTCAACCTGATCGACTACGGCCCACTGTGGCCCAGTCGCAAGATCGTGCTTGAAAGCTTCAACGCTGCCTGCCGGTCCCTCCGCGAACGCTTCAACACTGCCGTCATCACAGTTGCGCACGTAGCCAACAACCTGATGCCGCGCCGCTGCTCGTTGCGCGAAGAAGCGATACCCGACTCCCTGAACGTCACCTTTGATAAAAAACCTTCTTGCTACTTGCACCTGAAAAGCTCGCCCTCTTTTCCCTTCTCCAACGTGAACGTTTCTTCGTCTGAATCGCTGATCTTGAGATTGAGCGTCATCGTGTTGCCCTTGATCGATCCAGTGTAAGTCGCGGGATGGTCGTTCGGAGTCTCGTCAGCACGCGTGGGTCCGCCGCGTTGCATGCGATGCGTACCGCGCAGGTTGAAATTGCCGTCACTATCGACCACGAGCGGCCCTTGAATCACGCCCGAAGCACAGTCGTATTCAATCGTCGCCGACTTCGCGCCAACCTTCATATTAATATGCTGGCCGCCCCAGTTTCCGGTGGGAATGCTCTGCATCTTTCCTGCCTCCGCGATGACGAAACACGCCGCCAATAAAACAAGTGCCAAGACAAGAATGTGATACTTCTTAAACATAGCCTTCGCATTGTAGAGTGCAGAGAAACTTTCTGACAAATCACCGCGTAGTACGCTACACTGCGGGTGAGAACGACCTATCATCCAAATCTGCGTAGCTCATGTCAGTTTTTCGAGTGACTTGATCTCCGGATCAAGTCCCGGTCTCTGTTTTCTATCGTTCAAAGTGAGGATGCCCAAAATATGCGACGCTTACTCGTGACCTGTCTATCAATGCTCCTGCTGATAGCTGCGGTCTCCACCGTCACCGACATGCACAGGGCTCAAGCTAAACCGCTCAACATCCCTGTCGTCTACTACAAACTTCCGAACGGCCTGAAGGTCGTGATCTCAGAAGATCACAACGCACCAGTCGTGACTGTCGCCGTCTATTACAACGTCGGCATGCGTCTCGAACCCAAGGGCCGCACCGGCTTCGCACACCTCTTCGAACACATGATGTTTCAGGGTTCTGCGAACGTGAAGAAGTTTGAGCACGCGAAGTTCGTCGAGGCAAACGGCGGCAGTTTGAACGGCCACACGGATTTTGATTACACAAACTATTACGAGACGATGCCCAGCAATCGCGTGGAGCTCGGGATCTGGCTCGAATCCGATCGCATGCGCTCGCTCGACGTCAGCGAGGAGAACCTCAAGAACCAGCAGGCAGTCGTGAGCGAAGAAGTTCGCGTGAACGTGCTGAATCAGCCTTACCAATTATTCGAATGGATCAGCCTTTGGGGGAACGCGTTCACAAACTGGAACAACTCGCACAATGGCTACGGTGATCTCGCGGAGATCAACGCCGCGACGATCGCAGACGTTCGCAGCTTCTTCAAGACTTACTACGCACCGAACAATGCCGTGTTAACTGTTGTCGGCGATGTTGACGTGAACGACGTGAAGAAGATGGTCGAGAAACACTTCACGAGCATCCCGAGCCAGCCGATGCCTGCCCGCGCCGATCTGACTGAGCCGCCGCAGACGAAAGAGAAAAGAATCTCGCAGACTGACAAGCTCGCAAACCTGCCCGCACTCGCAACCGGCTATCACCTGCCGCCGCAAAACTCGCCTGACTTTCCAGCGATGGCGCTCCTGGTCCGAATCCTTCAGGTCGGCGAAAGCTCGCGCTGGTATCAGCGTCTCGTGAAAGAGAAGGAGCTGACACTCGATCTATCCGGCGGGCTGAATTACTTCGGTAACGAGTTTGACTACAGCGGTCCGATGATCATGACCACGCGCACGACGTACAAGCCTGGTCACACTGCCGATGAAGTCATCAGGGAGATGGACGCAGTGATCGCTGACATCACGTCGAAAGGCATAACTGAAAAAGAGCTGGCAGACGCGAAGGTCAGTTACCGGTCGAACTTTTACGACCAGCTAGAAGGCAGCATGGGCAAAGCACACTTGCTGTCAGCGCTGGCTATTTTCCGTGACGATCCGCAGCAGATCAACTCGTTGTTGACGCCGTTTGAGAAAGTCACCGCCGCGCAGGTCAAAGCTGCAGCCGCGAAGTATCTCGTCGCGACGAATCGCACGGTGATCGATCGCGTCCCCGAAGCAAAAGCGCAGCCCAAGTCTGAGAAATAGTCACGGACCACATTGAAAGGTGTCGAGATGAAAACACTACTCGCTATCATACTGCTGACGACAACTGCATTCGCACAACAGAAGACGCCGCCGGCGCCGGGCGCCGCGCGGCCTCTGAATCTCCCGAAGATCACCGAAAAAAAACTCTCCAACGGACTGACCGTCGTGCTTGCCCCGTTGCCAAACGTGCCGAAGGTCTCCGCGATTCTCACGTTTCGATCGGCAACTACCGCCAGCGATCGTGATGCGCATCCGGGTATCGCGCAGATCGCGGCGTCTGTCGCAAACGAAGGCACTGACACGCGCACCAGCAAACAGCTTAAGGAAGAGCTGCGCTCGATCGGCGGCTCGCTCGGGCTAGGCAGCGACGCCGACTCCACGACGATGACCGCCACGTCGTTGTCAGAGTTTTCCACGAAGCTCTTTGAATTGATGAGCGACGTGGCCCAACACCCATCGTATCCGGAGACCGAAGTTAAGCTGGCCCAGGAAAACACGATCCAGCAGATTCGCGCGGGCCGTGCGGATCCGGGTTTCCTCGTCAACGAGCGTTTTCAAAAGGCGGTCTTCGGAAATCATCCGTACAGCTTCGTCGTGCCGGACGAGAAGTCGATCAACGCGCTCACGCGAAACGATCTGCGCGCGTTCGTGACGACGTATTACATCCCGAACGCCGCTTATCTCGTTGTCGTCGGCGATATCGAGGTCGATAAGACGTTCGCAGAAATCGAGAAAGCGTTTGGCAGTTGGAAGAGCGGCACAGTGCCGCCCGACGATAATCCGCCGGTACCGCAGCGCGATAAGCGTCAGATTTATTTCGTGAACCGGCCGGGCTCGATCCAGTCAGCCATTTACATCGGCAACGTGAGTATTCCGCGTAAAGACAAAGACTACTTCGCGATTCGCACTGCCAACACAATCTACGGCGGCTCGTTCTATTCACGACTGACGCGCAACATACGCGAGTCGAAGGGTTACACGTATTCGCCGTTCAGCTCGTCAAATACCCAGGCGAAGACGGGATCGTTCGTAGCGGGCGCTTTCGTGCGTAACGAAGTGACTGGTCCGACGTTGCTCGAGATCTTTTACGAGCTCGATCGGATGCGCGTACTGCCGGTGACTGATGAGGAGCTGAGCGCGGCGAAGGAATACAGCACTGGTAACTTCTCTGTCGAGCTGGCGAGCCAGCTTGGACTCGCGGGTCGTATCAGCACTATTTACACGTACGATCTCGACAAGAACTTCATCAACGACTTTCGACCGAAGATCGAAGCGCTGACTACAGCGGATATTCAAAAAGTCGCGGCGAAGTATTTCGATACTTACCGTGCGGCGATCGTGATTGTCGGCGATTGGGAGAAGGTGAAGGACCAGGTCACGCCGTTTGGTGATGTGACGATCTACGATTCGGAGGGCAACGTTGTAAGCAAGTCGTAGACACGATTTACAAGATTTTCAGGATTAACAGGAAGGTGGGATCAGGAGACTAACCAGCTCAGGTAGTTGCCGAACTGGTCGATCATGACCCCGCCTTCTTTCATTAAGCCCGTCACTACCAGAATCAATCGATCGCCCAGCAGAAATGGTGCGAGTGCGAGCGAGACTGAGCCAAAGATCAGTAGGTTCGAAGCGATCTCCGAGAATTCATTCTTCTTCATAGTCGAATCTCCAATACATTTGCTCGGGGAGAGCAAGAGGAGGGGCACACGTGCGGCAGCAAGCGATATGCCGCCTCGGCGTGTTTGCGTTAAAAACTCTCGAAGACTATGCAGGTGAGTAGTTTAGGTATTCGGAGCGATTGTCTTGGCCCAACTCACGGTATGTCAAACTCCAGTCAGGCTGCTATACGCCAGAGCAATTTGATTTACCATCACGGATCAGGACCACCCAACCACCATCACGATCATGACCCTGGCCACCACCTTACTCGCCGCCAGCTTTCGCGTGCGCTCCCGCGAAGATCGCAAGTCTGACGCTGTCGCCGACGTGCAACGCGCGCTCAACATCATGACGCGCGAGATCGCCAACGCCGGCCTGAAACTCCCCGACGGACTTGCGGCCGTCTCGAAGAATGGCAT
Organism: Pyrinomonadaceae bacterium; assembly: GCA_036498585.1. Taxonomy (GTDB): domain Bacteria; phylum Acidobacteriota; class Blastocatellia; order Pyrinomonadales; family Pyrinomonadaceae; genus PSRF01. The sequence continues at coordinate 13,061 of DASYFE010000150.1, forward strand.
CGTCGCTAACGACAGCGACAGTGAATCGCTGCGCATCGTCTCGAACCTGAATGGTATGCCTGACTCCGCCAACGGTTATTTCGAAGATGGCGACGTTGACGATACCGATGAGGACCTCAAATTCCTGATGTACGTTGATTCAACTATCGGTCAGCGCTACATCGTGCGTTACGAAAGAAACGGCAGCAATCAAACGACCGTGCTCGCGAACCGCATCGATTCGCTGATCTTTCGTTACTACGACGAGAAAGTTACCTACGACACGACCGTCCGGACCGTCGACGGCGCTCAGATCTGCGACATTACGAATGTGAAGAATGCCGCCGGCAACAATAAGACCGAAGTCTCGCCAGGTGAAGCGAAGTACGTCGTGATCGCTGTTGGCGTGACGCTGCCGGCAGTTGGCAGCCCGAAAACTGACGGTTATCAGCCCGCATCACAAGTACAACTCACGTCGGACGTGGTCCTGCGCAACTCAATCGAATACTGAAGGAGCCTGATACAGCAATGAAACGCGATTCCAAACTGACTGCCACTAACCGCGCGGGCGAACGAGGGGCCGCGCTCGTAACGATGTTGCTGGTGTCTGTGCTTCTACTCGGTGCGGGCGGCGCATTGATCATGACGACGATGATGTCGGCAAACAACTCGGTCGGCTCGACCGCGGAGATGCAGGCTTACTACGTCGCCGAATCGGGAATGCAATCGGCACTGAACGTGCTGCGTGGCAATACGAAGCCATTGCTTGTTGACAGTGATCGAATGAGTTTTCGCACCGCGATCATCCCGCGCGCATTTCGAACGGCGGCAATGGCGGCACACCGCGTTTTTCCGGTTGGCTGCCTTACAACGATCCGGCAAACGCTACGAGTCTCGTGCCCGTGAGCATCGGAGCAATCACTGGGGGCTACCGAGTCACTGTCGAGAACATGGATCCCAACAGTCACATCGTCGAGTTTTCAACTTCAGCAAAAATTGATGGCGGCGCGGCAGGCAAAACATATCAAAGGACATTTGGCGCCACGGGCGGAACTGATGAAGTGACGATTCGATACGAAGGCCAGGGCGCCACAACACTGACTCCCGATCCTTATACTTTCCCGCTGACAACCGATTCAGCGCTCGGCAGTTTCGTTATTGAAAGACCAGGGACCAGCACCGACAACGACGTTACGATCCCGAAGACCGGTTTCGAAATCACGATCACGCAAACTCTGCCGTGGGCGGCAACGACCATTCTCGAAGGCGCGTTCGAAGGTGATGTTGACACTGCTGCAACAACAGTCAAAGTCACGTTCGATAAAGCTTATGTGAAAGCTGACGGAACGAAGTACGCGCTCAATCTCGACGGCGGCACAAAGGTGCTGGATCTTAAATACAACGTATCACCAACCACTACGAGCATTCCTTCTAAAGTTACTTCTCCCGATCCGAAGCGATTGTTGCTCAAGTCGTATGGCTTTGGACCACAGGGCGCCGAGAAGCGTCTCGAGCTGATGATCAGCAGAGCGAATCTCGAGTTTGAGTCGCCCGCGGGTTTCACGGTGAAGGGCCCTGACGATTGTTCGGGTGTTTCATTTGACTCGGGTAGCAGCGGCGCCAAGTGGTATTCAGGCGTGGACCACGCTGGAATGGAACCGCAGCGTCCGGCTTTTGCTGTCTCGCCGTGCGACGCGGCCTCCGTCAATGCAGGTATCGTGAAACACGACACAGTGGCCGATCCTGAGATTGGTCTCCTCGGAGACGATGACACGACGCCGGGCACAGTCGAAACACCTTGGTTCCTCGACTCCGCCGACAAAGCGCGCGCGTATCTTCAGGGTTTATACGACAAGGCAAAGTCGCTTAATCGGTTATTCACTGGACCTAAGACGATCGCCGACTCGACTACCAGCGGCAAGTTCACGTTTGTCGAGGGCGATTGCACGCTCACGAGCGGCGCTGGATTTCTGGTTGTGACCGGCACGTTGACGATGCGAGGGAACACGGATTTCAACGGCATCATTATGGTCCTGGGCGAGGGCAAGTTGATCCGCAATGGTGGCGGAAACGGCGATATCCTTGGCGGCATCACGATCGCCGCGTTCAATCGCACGTCCGGCGGCTTCACCACACCCACGTTCCATACAAACGGTGGCGGTAACTCAACCATTCAATACGACTCTTCCGGCTTGAACTTGGGAATCGCGTCCGCCAACAACGTCTCAGGCATTCGTGAGTTTTAATTCTTAGGGCTACTCGTAAACAACTGTAAGGGTGGCCCTCTGTGGCCACCCGTTGTTATTTGCGAATGCACAAAAGTTTTTCTTGTAAATCCTGTAAATCCTGTCATCCTGTAAAAAAACTATGCGTACTTCAATGTTTATCGCCATCGCACTATTTCTCACTCTTCAATCCGCGAGCGCTGTCCGACAGAATGGATCCAAACCTGTTTTAAATGACTGCCAGCTCGGCGGCGCCCAAATCAAAGCGAAGTGCGGCACGTATGAAGTCTACGAAAACCGCGCCACCAAAAATGGCCGGAAGATCTCCCTGAAGATCGTCCTCGTCCCCGCAACTGGTGACAAACACGAACCGGAGCCACTCGTTTACTTCGCTGGTGGACCAGGCGGCTCAGCCACCGAAGACGCTGCCGGGATCGCGCAGGCGTTTCCCCGAATACTCGCCCACCGCGACCTGCTCTTCGTCGATCAGCGCGGCACAGGCGGCTCGCATCCACTCGATTGCAAGTTTTACGACACGGCAGATCTGCAAACGTATCTCGGTTATTTCTTTCCTCTCGACGACGTTCGCAAATGCCGCGAACAACTCGAGACGAACTCAGATCTGAAGCTCTACACAACGACGATCGCGGCCGATGATATGGATGAACTCCGAGCGGCGCTTGGCTACGAGCGACTCAATCTCTTCGGCGGCTCTTACGGCACGCGCGCGGCGCTGACTTACCTGAAGCGACACCCGCAACACGTGCGCGCCGCGCTGCTGCAGGGCATCTCGCCGACGGACCACTTCATGCCCAGCGATTTTCCAATGCAGACGGAGCGCGCGCTTCAGGGTGTGCTTTCAGAATGTCTCGCCGACAAAGCTTGCAGTGAAGCTTTTCCAAATATCAAAGAGGAAACGAAGTCGGTACTCGCAGAGTTAATCAAAGGACCAGTCGAAGTCGAGATTCAAAAACCAAGCTCAAACGATCGCGTGAAGGTAAAACTCTCTCGCGACCTCGCAGCGGAAGCGATTCGCTACATGCTTTACTCACCGGTGCCTGCCAGTCGGGTTCCACTTATCCTGCACCTCGCGTCGCAGGGCAATTACGGTCCGTTGGCCCAGACCGCAATTCGTTATCGCTCGAATCTCGTGGGAAGCGGCAGCAACGGCATGTATCTCTCAGTCACTTGCGCCGAAGACTTGCCGTGGATCAAACCCGGCGAGGGTGAGCGAATGGCGGCGAACACGTTTCTCGGTGATTACCGTCTGCGCCAGCAACGCGAAGCCTGCACGCTCTGGCCACGCGCCGAGATCGAGCGAGATTACGCGCAGCCGGTTAAATCAGACGTACCGGTTTTGATTTTGACTGGTGAATGGGATCCGGTAACGCCGCCGGCGAATGGCGAACGTGCGGCGAAGACTTTGACGAACAGTCTTAACATCGTCGTGCCGAGCGGTGCGCATGGTCTTGACGGACTCGAAGGCATGGACTGCATCGATAACCTGATCGTGGACTTCATCGAACGCGGAACCACCAAAGGCCTCGACACGTCGTGCGTGAAGAATATGCACCGGAAGGGATTTGCTCTAAAGCTTCAATGAGGTGCCAGAGTTGTCAGACCTTATTACCCGACGATGCGCAATTCTGTGCTAGCTGCGGTCTGCCGACATCACGCCATCCGAGCGACGCCACCACCCAGATCGGCCAACAGCAGACAAACGCTGATTCTCCGCGAGCGACAGACGAGCAGGTCGATCGTCGCATTGGTCTGATCCTCGATTCCAAGTACAAGCTGATCGAAAGTCTCGGTGAAGGCGGCATGGGTTCCGTCTTTCGCGCGGAGCGTCTACACATCGGCGACGAGGTCGCAGTGAAACTACTGCATCGTGATCTCGTGCGTGAGCAACAGGCGCTCGAGCGCTTCCGCCGCGAGGCTCGCACGGCAGCGCAGATCCGCCACCCAAACGTCGTGACCATCCACGATTTTAGCGACGGCGCCGGTGCGGCAGGCGAAGCATATATCGTGATGGAGCTGGCGCCGGGGGCGTCACTCGGCAAACTGCTGCGTCGCGAAGGTCGTATGCCGGCAAAGCGCGCGGTGCACTTGATGCTGGACATCTGCAACGGCGTCGGCGTGGCCCATCGCCAGGGACTGCTGCATCGCGATCTAAAGCCTGACAATGTGATCGTTGTTCCGCCTGCGCATGAAGGCGAAGAAGAAACTGCGAAGGTAGTTGATTTTGGACTCGCCAAAGTTCGAGACGTCGCGGCAGCGACTTCATTGACCAAAACCGGCACGGTGCTCGGCACGCTGTATTACATGTCGCCGGAACAATGCAGCGGTGAAGAGCTCGACGCGCGCGCGGATGTTTACAGTCTCGGCGCGATGCTCTACGAGATCCTCGTCGGTAATCCTCCTTTCCGCGCTAACAACATGGCCGGAATAATCTCAAAACATCTTCACGAGCTGCCGCCGGCTTTTCCGGAGTTTCTCCAGGTTCCGCCTGCGATCCAGTCAGTTTGCCTGCGCGCGCTCGCCAAGGACCGCAATCAACGCCAGCCCGACGCCCTCGCATTCGGCCGCGAGCTGAAGAAAGCGTTGGAGACGCCGGTCCATTACCAGTCTGCACCGCAGACCGTGACACGACGTTCGCCTTTACGGTGGATCGCGGCCGCGGCAGCCGTGATGGTCGCGCTGGTTGTCATTGTCGGTCTTGGGATCGCGATTCAGTTTGGAGTAAGTCGCATCAGAGCGAGTCGTGAAAGCGCTGTCCAGATAGCCAACCAGAACACCGCTCCTCCGGTCGTGACTACATCGTCAGAGGATCTGCGAGGCACATGGGCGGGAACTTACGGTCCAATGGGTTTCGCGACGAAGCTCGTCATCAAAAACCAAAACGGCCGGGAGTTCGACGGAACGTTAGAACAGGGAGCAACCCGTGTCGCTTTCAAAGGCACTTACGACTCGCAATCACGCACGCTGACGATGACGCAAACCGAAGTGTTAAGTGGAGAAGATTGGAGTCTTGGTGAAGACATCGGAACGCTGTCGGGCGATAGCAAGAAGCTCACGGGAACGGGCAAGGACGCGCTTGGTGGTTCGCTCGGGATGAGTTATCAGTTCAGTTTTACAAGGAAATAGGTCCTATAGGACATATAGGACCTATTTTCCCGATAGCAGTTTTAGTTCAAAAGCTGCAGCCCGAGGATCTGTTCGAGGATCGTACCGAGAATGCTGTAGCCTCCGTTTGAGTAGCGGCCGTATTGTGAGCGGCTGTTGTAACCGTCCTCATACCCGCGCCTGAAACCTTCACGGAAGTAATACTGATACTCGTTCAGATCGACGTAGTAGGCGTCGTAGCCGTAGCTCGCATCCTGATAGCCGTAAGCCTCTTCAGGATTGTAGCCATAGCCGTCCTGGCGGTCGGCCTGCCCGGCTTGGAAGCCTTCTCCATAACCATCGTTGACCGCGCGCTGCAACTGCTCTGCGCCGTAACGATTGGTCTCGTAGTAGCTGCCGCCTCTGCGATAACGATAGTTGTACGGACCGTAATCGTTGTAACGCCACTGCTGCAATCGCAACTGATCGCGACGCAGTTGTTCATAGTAGCGCTGTTGGTAACGCAACTGGTTAAAACGTCTTTGCTGCTCGAGCAGACGCTGACGCTGGTTCAGGAAGTTCTGGCGTCGCTGCCAGTCCTGACGATAATTGTTGGCGCGCTGTTCCTGTTCCTGCCGCCAGTTGCGCTGGCGAAAGTTGTCATTGTTATTGCGATTGTCGTCGCGACGTCCGTTCCAGTCACGATTTCGATCGTCGCGATTTTGGTCGCGATTGCGATCGCGCTGCCATTGTTCGCGACGTTGCTGTTCGAGTTGTTGTTGTTGCTGCTGTTGGCGCTGTTGCTGCCAACGCTGATCACGTTCCTGCGACTGGCGGATCTGCTCCTGGCGCTGTTGCTGCCAGCGATCGTCGCGTTCGCGAGATTGCTGGATCTGCTGTTGTCGCTGTTGGTCGTTACGTTGTTGCTGTTGCTGCTGGCGCTGCTGTTCCCAACGCTGCTGGCGTTCCTGACTGTTCTGCTGTTGCTGTTGGCGTTGCTGTTCCCAGCGCTGTTGCCGTTCCTGGTTGTTCTGCTGTTGTTCCTGGCGCCGTTGTTCCTGTCGTTGCTCTTGTTGCGCCGGTTGTTGTGATTGTTGTTCATTACGACGGTTCTGTCGTTCGTCCTGTCGTTGTTCGCGTGCAGCCTGGTTTTCCTGCCGGCGCTCCTCACCACGACCCCGCCGTCCCTGGGCATTGGCGATATCGCTTGCTCCCAACGTGAGCGCGCTTATCGCCAGTGATAGACCGATCTGTTTTAAATATTTCACCTTTAATTTTCCTTTCAGTCCGACGGGAGAGAGGTCGACTCAGGCGTATTTGGCAAGCGCCATTCCACACGAGAATAAGGCTGGATTCCGGTGCATCTATGTAGGTTTACGAGACGATATCAAGCAGGAAGTAACGATATGGGATAGTAATTTGGGCCACGGATCACACGGATTAGGTACGGATCCCGTGTTGGCATGGAGGTTGCGGAATTCCCCTGAAAAATAGCTTTTGAGGGGGGCTTATAATGAGAGAAATAAAAGTGTGGCCACACCTCACGATCGTGGCGGTGGTGTGTGCCGTCCTGGCAGGAGCTGGGGTGGCCCTGTGGATGAAGCACGAACAGACCGCGTCGGCTGAGGCGATACCAAATGCAGCGCGTATTCAGCGCGTCGAAGGTGAGGTGGCGCTCAATAACGACGTGGCTGGCAACACCCAAACCGAAGATTGGATTCACGCAACTGAGAACCAACCGGTCTCGGTCGGCGATCGCATTTACACGCGCGACAACTCGCGTACGAGTCTGGCGTTTACCGGGCGCAACTTCGCACGGCTCAATCCAAACACGTCGCTCGACGTACTTGCGCTCGACGATCGTCGCACGCAGCTCGCTCTGCGTGACGGCTCGGCCGTGTTTGACGTCGGCTATCTGAACTCGGGAGATCTATTCGAAGTAGCGACGCCGTATGGCGCTGTCGATCTTCAGCAACCGGGGCTCTACAACGTCGGCATCGACAACGGTCAGGTGTTGGTCTCAGTGCTGAGTGGTCTCGCGCAAGTCGTCGGACTCGGCGGCAGCGGCCAGATCAGCAAAGGTGAGTTGCTGACGCTTGTCGGAAACACCGCCGCGAACGCCGTCCTTTCTCAGCTAAATGGGCGCGATGCTGGTTACCTCGTGGACGATTACTATTCCAACCAGTATCCGCAGTATTACGACGGCCGCTATCGCGACTACAACGCTTATCTTAACGATCCATATTACTTCGATCCTTATCGACGCAATGTCAGTTACCAGTATGCGAACTCATATATTCCCGGCCTCTATGATCTCGATTACTACGGCGACTGGCGCAATCTCGACGGCTACGGCTATGCATGGTCGCCGCGCGTCGATAACGGCTGGATGCCATATCAAACGGGCTACTGGTACACGGACTACCCGTATGGTCCGACGTGGGTTTCGAGCGAGCCGTGGGGCTACGCGCCTTATCACTACGGGCGCTGGGCCTTTGTCGGCGATCGCTGGTACTGGGTGCCGGACCGCACGAACGTCGATCCGGTCTATTCGCCCGCACTCGTAGCGTGGGTTCCGTTCGATCAGAACCAGATCGGCTGGGTGCCGCTTGGACCAGGCGACGTGTACGTGCCGCATTACTACAATAACAACTCGTGGGATCCGTATTACCTGACCCGTGACAATCTCCACCAGCGTGTGGTGAATCTCGACGTGCCGGGCGCGGTGACTGTTGTGAGCGTCGACGACTTCACGCGTGGTGTCGACTGGAGACGCGCGCGGAAGGCTGATCGAAACATGCTTGCGTCGGTGAATCCGGTGTTGGATCCGTTGCTGGTGTCGCCGTTGCGGAATGCAGTAGTGCACTCCGCGTGGGGTCGCGGCAAGGTCGACATTCCGCCGGGAATCGCGAAGAAGCTGAACGACACCACAGTCGTCACGAGCACGACTCCGATCGCACCGAAGTTCCGTCCAGACCTCGCAAAGCGGATGCGCGTGAACAATGCGCCCGATCATGCGAAGGGACAAAAGTTCCAAGTGCGTGATGAGCGCCAGGGACGCGGTGGACCACCACAGCAGTCAGCGCAAGCTCCGCAAGCACCGGTGCAACAGCAGCGACCTGCCCAGGCTGAGCAAAGAGGCCGTGGTCAGGAGCAACGTGAAGCAAGTCGCGTTGAGCAGCCGCAGCGACCTCAACAGCAACAGCAGCCACGAGGTCAGCAGAAGCAGATGGAGCGGCGGGCCAGTGCGCCGCAGGTTGAACGACCTGCGCAGCCGGTGAGACAGGAGCAGCCACGAGGCGAGCGTGTAGCAGCGCCTGCGCGACCTGCGCCACGTGCGGAACGACCTGCGCCGGCGCCGCGGGCTCAACCGCAGCCACAGCCTAAACAGGAACGTCCACCGCAGGCGCAGCGTCAACAGCCGCAGAAGCAGGAACGTGCGCCTAAAGGCGGACCGCCGGCTTCACCTGGAGGCGGAAAGGGCAAAGGCAAGAAACCATAAACCGTAGCCACGGATAACATGGATCAGATCCGGATTAAAATCCGGATTTAAAATCCGTGTTATCCGTGTTCAATTTTCTTCCCTCCCACCACTCACCTGTGTAGAATACCCGCCCCGATCTAACCCTGTAGAAAAGGAAGTTCCTCCCATGCAACCAAACAGACGGAAGTTCCTAACTCAAGTTGGGGCTGCTACGATTGCCGCAAGTGTCATCAAGGTCGATGCTCACGCCGCAACCGGCTCCAATCAGCGCGCGAATGAGTGCGCGAAGCTTCGTCGCGACGCCGCAATAGCCGGCCTGCAAGCGACACCACAGAACCTCCAACACCCAAACAACCAGGACGAAAACCTTTACCCGAACAAAATCGGCAACTTCTCAAAAGGCCTGCCGCACAACAACGACGGCACTGTCGTACTCAGCGCTTACAACGCTCTCGTGAACGCGATTAACAGTGGCCGTCCGGCAGACTTCGACGCCATTCCACTCGGCGGCACGGTAAAGCTGACCAATCCCCAATCCGGGCTCGCTTTCGACATACAAGGACCCGACGCGCACGCACTCGTACAACCGCCTGCGCCTGCTCTTGCGAGTCGTGAACAAGCCGCAGAGATTTCGGAAAACTACTGGATGGCGCTGCTGCGCGACGTTCCCTACTCTCAATACGCGACGAATCCGATTGCAAACGCGGCCGCTGCCGATCTGACGTCGTACGGCTCGGATTTCAAAGGCGCGAAGAGTAGCGGCGCAGTCACAACTGCAACTCTATTTCGTGGTCTCACGCCCGGCGATCAGGTTGGACCACAGCTCTCTCAATTCTTCTATCAGGACTGCAACTTCGGCGCAAACAAGCTCGAGCAGAAGATCACGACCACTGTTCCGGGCGTCAATTACATGACTGACTTCAACACGTGGCTCGCCGTCCAGCGCGGCGTCGCGCAAGGCCCGAACGCATTCGATCCGGTGCCACGCTACATGCGCAACGGACGCGACATCGGACAGTGGGTACACGTTGACGTTTTGTTCCAGGCGTACTTCCAGGCGTTTCTCGTTCTCGCGGGCGCGGGCGCGCCGTTCGACGACGGCAATCCTTACAACAATAATCCGAATCAGTTCGGCTTCGGCACTTTTGGTGGACCGCACATCGCGACGCTTTTGTGCGAAGTCGCAACTCGCGCGTTGAAAGCCGTGTGGTATCAGAAGTGGTTCGTGCATCGACGCCTGCGACCGGAAGTGATGGCGGAGCGAGTTCACCGGACGCTTTTTGCGGGCACGGGTTATCCGGTACATTCGGAGATACTCAATTCGTTCAACGATTCGAATCGTCTGAGGGGCTTCATGCCGGCGGGCAACGCGCTCCTGCCGATGGCGTTTCCGGAAGGCTCACCGACGCATCCCGCTTACGGCGCCGGACACGCAACCGTCGCGGGTGCATGCGTCACGATTCTGAAGGCGTGGTTCAATGAGACAACACGACTTGTCGACATCGGTCTCGATCCAGTGCAACCGACTGATGACGGATTGAGTCTCGTGCCTTACACGGGTTCGGACGCGGGTGACATCACAGTGGGGGGTGAGCTGAACAAGATAGGGGCAGACGTGGCGCTCGGAAGAAACACAGCCGGCGTCCATTGGCGCTCCGACGGGACTGAGTCGATGAAACTCGGTGAGGCCATCGCCATCGGAATTCTGAAGGAGCAGCGAGCCTGCTACAACGAAGTCTTCAACGGCTTCAGCCTAACGAAATTCGACGGCTCAACAATCACAGTCTAATCCGCGTGATCCGCGGTTACTGTATTTCAACAATGGCGAGGCCGCCAGGTGGGATTTGCACTCTGACGGTCGCGCCATTTGTTGTTAGCGCAGTGTCACTGGTCAATTCATTCGCCTTCTTAATCTGAGCCGGTAGCGTGATCGTCGCGGTCACGTAAGCGCTCCGATCGACCTGCGCCATTCCCTGCTGCGGCTTGAGCACGCCGTTGTTATTCAGCAACGTCACCACCCAGCCATTCGCCGCCCGATTGATCAGATACTCGACATCTCCCGTTACCTTGAGCGGCGTCGCATCGGCAAACACGTGCGCGAGCAGATGCGCGGCGAACGGCGTCATGCGCTCGTCTTCACCGAGCAGATCCGGCACCGCGACGAACACGACGCTTCCCTTCCCGACTTTATTCACAGTCACGATCGGACCTCCACTCGGCACAATCATCAGCGCCGTCGCGCCCTTTAGCTCGACTTTCTCATAGCGGAATATCTGGCCTTTGAGATATTCCGCTTCATCGCCGGGCGCGAGGCAAACTGCGTTGTGCGCTTCGCCAGTGTCGTTCATCAATCGCACACCCAGAAACTGCTCAGGCAGATTCTTAATCTGCGCCGCGTTGAGCACGACAGTGCCGCCGTTTCGCACGTACTCATTCAGCCGAGCGATCCATTCGCTCGACCAATCGAGCCGTCCACCAACAACAACCGCACGATACGAAGGCAATAGCGTCTGCATTTTCGATCGCGACCCCTGAACGTCTGCCGCAGTCAGAACGTCGAATATGTCGCCGAAAACACCCGGCACAAACGGCTGCCGGTCTGCCATCGCGGGCTCCCCTTCAACCACGAGCCCCGGATAGTAAGCCACACCAAACAACTCCCGCAGCGCTCGATCGCCTCGATCTATCTGCGACACTTCAAACGGCCATTGCGGGTAGTCCGTCATCTCGAACCCGTGCGCCGGATCGAGCAGAAAAGCGACGGGCGTGTACGGCGTGCCGCGCCCCGGATGCTTCTCCGCGAAACGCATAAACTCGTCGGTGATGCGGCCGAGCGGATTGAGTTGGAACGGATGATCTCCCGGCCCGGGCTTGAAGAACTGGTCGTTTCCCTGCTCGAGATAGATCGCCGAAGCGCCGGCCATGTAGTAGAGGTAGTAACTCTTTCGATACCACGCGAGCGACGGCCCCATCGTTGGACCATAGCGCGAGTGGTAAAAGTAATCCGGGCCGGCGAAGTTTTGCTGCTTCGTGAAAGTCGTGGCGGTGTCGCCGAAGTTTGGCGCGTGGTAATAGAGAAACGGGCAGCCATACTGGCGTGCAGCACCACGCGTGAAAGCGATGCGCATTCCGGTCATCGGCATCACCGCGGCGGTCTCCATGCCGATCAGATTCACGCCCCACTGCGTTAACGCGTGGGCAAACGAAGTGCTCGACGTCGACTGCGCGGGAATTAGCTTGTCCCACAGGGGACCGGTCTCAGTTTGAAACATCTCGCGCCACTTGCGCGCGAGCGCATTCGAGTAAAACTGCCGGTGCGCTTCGAGCAATTCGCGGCGCGACATCGAAGGCGTGATCTTCAACTCCGCAGGCGCGGAGTCCCACACGTAGCCGACACTCTCACCTGAGATCAAACCCAGGAACTGATCCTTTAATTCGCCATTGAGCAGTTGCCACGCTGCTTGATCAAGCTTTGCGGCGCCGTAGTTGATGAGGATCGCAAACGGAACTTTAGTCTCGCGCAGGTAACGCAGAAACGGACTGCCGTCTTTTAGATATTCAGGCAGGTCGTTGATATAGATAACCGGCACGACGAGCTTCGATTGAAAGAGCGGCACATCACGCGCGCCTTTGTACTTTTTGACGAACTCCTCGATCGGCTCAGCATTGAACGGAAACAGCGGTCGTTCCTCAGTTGGTTTGTCGAGCACCGGCCAAAACTCTTTCGCGATGTTCCACGGCATCAGAAAGTCGCGCCCGCCAACGTTCGGTCGCACCCACGCTTCCGGCACGCGCGTTACACTTTCGCTTTGCAGTAACGATTGCAGTGGCTTGCGCGTCGTGGACCACGTGCGCAGGTAGCGCATCGCTGAGAAGTCCGGCTTTTGTCGACCTGACGGCTTGAGCGCGAGATCGTTCGTGAGCAAAAAACAGTCAACGTGTCTTCGTGCTTCTGCGGCTTTCTCAATAACGATCGACACACGCGCGGGGCCTTTTTTCACCGTCGCGCTCGCACCGTCCCACACGAAGGCCCAACCCCAGTACATGCTGAATTCATCATGCGGATCGATCACATCTTTCGCGCCAAACTCGTGTCGAAACACTTCAGCGCCGTCCTGGTTGATTACTATAGTGAAGTTTTCACTTCGCCCCGCCCAGTCAGCATAACGAACCCACAACCGATATTCGCCGCCACGTGGAATCTCGAGATCCTGATACAACGTGGCGCGCGTCTCGTCGGCGCTCGCCGCGGCTGAGTTCCATTCGCTCTCGCCGCCCTGCGTCCACTCCGCTGAAACTCCCGGCCCATTGATTCCCCAACCCGGCGCTTTCTCGCGCGGCAGATTCATGTGCGACGGATTAAGCAGCGGCTCACCAAGCTTGCCGGTGCTGAACCCACGCATGTTCTCCGCTTCGTACCAGAGATACTCTGAAGGCGTGTCGGTTTGGGAATAAAGATTCGGGGCGGAAAGTAGAACAAGCAGAACTATCCACAGATTACGCAGATATCTGTGCAATCTGTGTAATCTGTGGATCAACTTTTAGCCGAGGGCTTCGAGACACTCGCCGAGCGTGCGCTGGCGGCAAGTGAACATCGGCGTGTCGCGCAGCGTGTAGGAGCTGGCTTTCGTTTCGCGAAGCTCCTGGACCAGGTCGAGGAAGTCAGACGGGTAGTCGGTTTCAAACGCAACGACAAACTCCTGATCGTCGAGGCCAAAGGAGTAGGTGGTGTGCAGTTTTACCGAGCGATACTTCATGCCGATGCGGATGTGCTCGTCCATCATCTCCTGGCGTTGCTCCGCGTCTCGTGAATACCACTCGCGAGTTTTCACGAATGGATAAACGAAAAGATACTGCGACTTGCCCGGAATGATGTGCAGCCGATCTTCAACATGCTCGGGATTATCCTTGTCGATATACATCGAGCGCTTGGTCATCGAAAGGAACGACTGCGATGGCTCGATGTATTTGGCCATCTCCGTTTTGTTGAGTTGCGAGGTCATCTCCTGGATCGGATCGAGCTCGTAACCGATGCGCCAGATCATGAAATCAACATTCGTACGAAGTCCAATAGTTGAGTAAGAATGAATCAGCAACGAGGACCGAAACTCATCGACAGCCTTAACAAATCCGTCACGACAGCGCTGCTTGTCGCCGTCTGCGAGCTGGCGCCACTCGGTACGTGCTTTATAGAACGTGAAGGTTACATACTGTCGGGGAAGCTTGGCTTTTTCCACTTCGACTTCGTCGTAAGCAGGGGCCAGTCGAAGCGAGCCACGTGTGGCATTATTTGGATCCTTATCGCTACTCATTATTTTTACCTCAGGTCTGAATTACGAATGACTAACCTTGGTGGAATCAGCGATGCAAAGTTATTCTGCCCAGTCTCAGGGCTGAATGCAACCACGGGTTAAGTTTTCCGGAAGAAATTCGGAGGCTTCCCCGTCAAACGTCACGAAGGTGAACAAACATGACTGTGGAAACATCGCGCCGCTCATTTCTCAAGTTTCTGCCGCTCGCCGCCGTCTTCGCCTCGATTGGCGGCGCTGCATTTCGCTTCCTGCGCCCGAAACTCTCGGCCGCCACCAATGCCTGGCTCGACGTCGCCTCTGTCTCGGAGCTGAGTGGCCCACAGCCAATCAGCCGGAAGATCGTCGCCGAGCAGATCACCGGCTGGGCCATCACGACGGAAGAGCACAACGTGTTTGTCCTCCCCGCGAAGAACAACCAGGTCGTTTCGGCAATTTGTCCTCACGAAGGATGCGAAGTCGCGTGGGAGCAAAACAGAAATCGCTTTTCGTGTCCGTGTCATGAGAGTTACTTCGCTGCCGACGGCTCGCGTATCAGTGGTCCAGCTCAGCGCGGTCTCGATCCGTTACCGGCGCGCGTGCAGGACGGAAAGCTGCAAGTGCAATACATCTCGAAGGAACAGGCAACACGCGCATGAGAAGCCCCAACGACATTCGCGTGTGGTTACAGACGACGACGGGCGTGGTTGTTGTGCTCCTGTTAGTGCAGTTTCTGACTGGAGTTTTGCTGGCGTTTTATTACGTGCCGTCTGTCGATCATGCTTACACGACTGTGTCGTACATCGAGAAAGTAGTGTCGTCGGGCTCGTGGATTCGCTCGTTGCATCACTACGGATCGCAGTGGCTCACAGTCTTTGTTTTCCTTCATGTGATCCGGTTGTTTTGGGACCGCGCTTACGCTGCCAACAGGATTCAGTGGATCGCTGCGATTTTGATGCTTGGGCTCGTGATGGCGGCAGGAGGTACAGGATATTCACTGCCGTGGGACGCGCGCGCGTTTTTCAGCACGAGGGTGGCGGAAGGATTGATGGCCGGGCTTCCACTTGCAGGAGGAATGGCGCGGCTGTGGTTACTCGGCGGCAGTGAGATCTCGGGAGTGACGCTCTCGCGATTCTTCGCGCTTCATGTGCTCGTGATTCCAGCGGTGATCGGCGTCGTCGTAGTGTGGCGAATGTTCCGAGCACAAATCGCGGAGCTTTTTGGCCCACGCGATGCGATCGTAGGCGCACTCGTATTTCTCGTACTCGCACTTTGGGCGTTGAAACATCCCGCGCCATTTGGTCCATCAGTCGCCGAAGCTGGTGCAGACTATCTGCCGCGACCCGGTGCGCAGTTTTTGTGGCTCTATCAGTCGTTGAAATACATTCCGGGCGGACTCGGATCGATCGTGGGCGTGGTCCTGCCGGGAATCGTACTCGCGATTCTAGTCGCCTTACCGTGGCTCAAACGGCAAAGGTTGATTGCGGGTTCGTTATTGGGCCTCGGTGTCGTTCTCGTCGTGATCATGACGACGGTTTCATATTTCAGTGACCGTCGCGATCCTCGAACGGCTCAACAATTCGCGCGACAAGCAGCAGCCGAAGAAGCGTGGCGCCGTCAGCCGTTCAATCCAGCAACAATCACACTCGCTGCCACGACGACAAACGTGACTGGTGGTGCGCCGGTTATGTACACAAAGTACTGCGCCAACTGTCACGGCACGCAGGGCCAAGGCGCGCAACAGGGGCCACTAAAGTTTCCACCATTGCTTGATGTTTCAGCGAAGCCGCGTCGCAGTGTCGACGATATCGTCAGCTTGCTCAAAGACCCGACAGCTTACGGTCTGCAGCCGCCGATGCGATCGTTTTCAGAGAAGCTCACGGAAGAGCAGATGCGAGAGATTGCTGAGTGGATTGTGAAGTTGAAGAAGTGACCGTTATACTTTTGCGCCCCCTGTAAGAACAACTCAATTCGGAGAACTGTCTGATGAAACTAATTTCGCTTGCTCTATTGTGTGTCGCCATCGCACTGGTCGCTCTTGCTTGCACTGAAACGCCGACGACCACCAACACAAACACGTCGCGCACGGCTGCTTCGCCCGCCGCAACCGCGACACCCGATCCATTCGCCACCGCACGCGCCAACTTCACGAAGAACTGCGAACCATGCCATGGTCCGAACGGCGAAGGCGGACCTGTCAAAGTCGATAACAAGCAGATCAAAGTTCCGTCATTGAAGTCAGACCACGCAATCAAACACACCGACGATCAAATCGCCAAAATGATCACGAACGGCGAAGAAGCGATGCCGGCCTTCAAAGACAAGATGTCGCAGCAGGAAATCAGCGACATGGTGAAGTTCGTTCGTACACACTTCCAAGGCAAGTAGCGTCACAAAAAAGCACAAAAGAGATTTATGAAATGCTTTTGTGCTTTTGTGCCTCTTTGTGGCACCATCTCGGCGTGCACCCGTAGCTCAGTTGGATAGAGCGTCTGACTTCGGATCAGAAGGTCGCAGGTTCGAGCCCTGCTGGGTGCACCACTACGATGTCCAACGAACAACGGGCCCAACTCGCACTCCTCGGAATTCGCTACGACGAAAATTCGTCCTTCACGAAGGGCGCGGCTGATGCGCCGCCGCAGATTCGCGCCGCACTGCGTTCGGATGCGTGGAATTTGACCAGTGAAAATGGGACGGATCTTTCCGGCGATTCAGTCTTCTTCGACGCGGGTGATATCGAGCCAGTCGCGGGCAGTCAGATGTCTGCGTTGATCGAAAACTCCGTCTATACGTTGATCGCTGACGGCTTCATGCCGATCTCGCTCGGCGGCGACCACTCGATCACATACCCAATCGTGAGAGCGTTTGCGCGCAAGTACAAAGACCTTAACATCCTTCATTTCGACGCGCATCCGGACATTTACGACAGCTACCAGGGGAATCGTAATTCGCACGCATCGCCGTTCGCGCGCATCATGGAAGAGAAACTGGTGAAGCGACTCGTGCAGGTCGGGATCAGAACGTTCACCGCGCATCAGCGTGAGCAGGTGCGGAAGTTTGGTGTTGAGTCGATCGAGATGCGTAACCTGATCGGTAATTTGCAACTGGAGTTTGATACCCCCGTTTACATCTCGTTCGACATTGACGCGCTCGATCCGGCGTTTGCGCCCGGCGTTTCGCATCGTGAGCCCGGCGGTTTATCGACACGACAAGCAATCGATCTGATTCAACGCTTGAAAGGTAAAGTCGTCGGCGCAGATATTGTCGAATTCAATCCGCGCATGGACCCACTTCACGTCACGGGCACCGTCTGCGCCAAACTCCTCAAAGAGATCGCGGCAAAGATGCTGGAAATTTAGCTCTGTCGTTGATCGATTGGGACGTACTCTCTGGTCCTATGCCCGAGGTAAATTTGACGTGGCCGCGCGATCTTCTGATCGGCGTCTTCGAGCATCTCGACCCACTGCGCCAGCCAGCCCGACGTTCTCGGGATCGCGAACATCACCGGAAACATGTCGACCGGGAAACGCATCGCCTGGTAAATAATCCCCGAGTAGAAATCGACGTTCGGATACAGCCGCCGCTTCACGAAGTAATCATCTTCGAGCGCGATTCGTTCGAGCTCGATCGCGATGTCCAGGAGCGGATCCTTTCCCGTCACTTCAAACACTTCATACGCAACCTTCTTGATGATGCGCGCGCGTGGATCGTAGTTCTTGTAAACACGATGACCGAAACCCATCAGACGAAATTCACCAGCCTTCACGCGCTTGATGTAGTCCGGCACGTTCTCAACTGACCCAATCTCCTTTAACATCCGCAACACCATCTCGTTCGCGCCACCATGCAGTGGCCCATAAAGCGCCGCCGCCGCACCCGCGAGCGACGAAAACGGATCCGTGTGCGCACTGCCGATACTACGCATCGCATTCGTGCTGCAATTCTGTTCGTGATCGGCGTGGAGAATGTAGAGCACCGTCAGCGCCTTTTCGAGCACCGGATTCGGCTGGTACTTCAGCTCCGTCGTCTTGAACATCATGTTGAGGAAGTTGCCTTCGTAACTCAGATCGTTATCCGGGTACGAATACTGCATCCCAATACGATGTCGAAAAGCGAACGCCGCGATTGTCGGCACTTTCGCGATCAGTCGATAGATCTGTTTACAACGAAGCTCGGCGTTGAAGATGTCTTTTGCGTCAGGATAAAAAGTCGAGAGCGCGCCGAGAGTTGCTTCAAACATGCCCATCGGATGCGCGTTGTAATGAAATCCGTCGATGACCTTCTTGATGTTCTCGTTGATGAACGTGTGATAGGTGATGTTTTTGGTCCAGCCCTCGAGCTGAGTCGCCGTCGGGAGCTCACCATTCAACAGCAGGTACGCGACTTCGAGGTAAGTGCTCTTCTCGGCAAGCTGCTCGATCGGATAACCACGATATTCGAGGATTCCCTTGTCGCCGTCGATGAAAGTGATACGGCTCTTGCACGACGCCGTATTCATAAACGCGGGATCGTACGTCATCAGGCCAAAGTCGTCGTCAGACACTTTGATTTGACGCAGATCCATGGCCTTTATCGTGCCATCTTGAATGGGTAACTGATACTGCTTCCCCGTGCGATTGTCAGTGATTGTCAGACTGTCTTCGCTCACTTACTTCACCCCTAGTAGTTCGATCTCAAAATACAGATTGGCGTTGGGGGGAATGTTTGGTGGATTGCCGGCTGGACCATAGCCGAGTTTGCTCGGAATCCAGATCCTGCGTTTGCCACCGACTTTCATCGTCTGCAAAGCTTCGTTCCAACCCTGAATAAGCCCCCGGCCGAGTCTGAACTCAGCCGGCTTGCCCGTGCCCTTGGTGCGTGAGTTGTCAAATTCTCTACCGTTCTCGTTTTCAAGCCGACCGAAGTAGTGGGCTGTTACGCTTTGTCCCAAAGTCGGAGTGGGGCCGTCACCGACTTTCACATCCTGGTATTTCAATCCGGATTCAGTAGTGATCTCGGGCGGGGTATTTGATTTGTTCCGCAGCGTTGAAATGACGTACACAGCCACAAAAGCCGCGACTGCCGCAGTCACGATGATGGCAATGAGTTTTTTCTTTTGATCGCTACTGCTAGTCGGCCTAGCCGTACTTGCAGCGTTTGGATTTGAAGGTGCAACTCGAGGGCGTTTTCTCGCCCTTTCAATTTTTCGATGTCGACTTGTTGGCACGAGAGGGAACCTGCTTTCTATGATTATCAGCGGGAAGGTTTTTATACAGTATTCGCACGCAAACGCCAACAGAACCGAGCGCGGTAGCGCCGGGTCAAACTCATCTCAGATCGTGACAAGGGAAATTGACCCGGCGCTACCGCGCTCGGTTCTGTGCTTTGCGACGATGCGTGAGAACCTCTATCCTTCCCGTCATGCCACTCGTAGCTGTCATCCCTGAGCCTAACGCACCGGTCGAAGTTCGTGAAGTTAGCGAACCCGATCTCGAGCCAAACTCCGCGCTACTCGAAGTCGAAGTCTCGGAGGTTTGCGGAACGGATGTTCACCTGCAACAGGGGCGGCTCGCAGGTGTGCCATACCCTTTAGTTCCCGGACACGTCTCTGTCGGGCGGTTGCAGAAGATTCGCGGTGAACTGCTCGACGTTGAAGGCAGACGATTCAACGAAGGCGATCGCATCACGTTTCTCGACGTTCATCGCACGTGTAACGCGTGCTGGTATTGCCTCGTCGCCAAGGCCGGCACACGCTGCCCGCAACGAAAGGTTTACGGCGTCACTTACGGTCTTGATGACGGTCTGAGTGGCGGATGGGCTACTCATATCTACATCAAACCGGGAACGCGTTGTATCCCGCTCGACGCGGAACCCGAGACGTTCATGGCCGGCGGTTGCGCGTTGCCGACATCGCTTCACGCGGTTGAGCGTGGCGACATAAAGATTGGCGACACAGTGCTGGTGCTCGGATCCGGTCCGGTGGGTATCAACGCGATCGTGCTGGCGCTGATGCGCGGCGCGCTGCGTGTGCTCTGCATCGGCGCACCGCAGACGAGGCTTGATGCGGCGATTGAAGCTGGCGCTAACGCGGCGCTGAACATCGAGACGCAAGATGACCCGCAACGACTAGCGTGGGTGTTGGAACAAACTACCGGACGCGGCGCAGACGTGACGATCGAAGCGACGGGCGCGCCCGAGGCTGTTGTCCAGGCGATGAGATTTACGCGTGATGCGGGAACTGTAGTGGTTGTGGGACAGTACACAGATCACGGACTGACGTCGTTCAATCCGCATCTCGATCTAAACAAGAAACATCTGGATGTGCGTGGGTGTTGGGGATCGGAGTTTTCGCACTTCTATCGCGCTACTCAGCTCGTGAAGCACCGTCCCGAAGCGTGGTCACGGATGAAACTGATTTCATACGGATTGGATCAAGCAAACGAAGCGCTCGCTGATGTATCCGAAGGGCGGGTGCTCAAGGCGCTAATCCGTCCTTAGTCTGATTTCTCTGTGCAACCTCTGTGTCCTCTGTGTCTCTGTGGTTGTATTTCCTAAGCAATCGTCAACCACAGAGACACAGAGGACACAGAGGTTGCACAGAGAAGAGCCGCTTGAACTCTGAACTTACCGATTTGGCCCGCCTCGTCCACGGCCGCGACGGCCTCGTTCGTCGCGGAGACGTTGAAACTTTTCCCACTGATCGGGAGTCAAAACGGTCTGCAAACGTCCATCAGCCTGGCGCCGAATCTCTTCCATGCGCGGCTCCGTCTCCTGCCGCACTGCTCGTAGCTGCTCGCGCGTGTCGTTGAAGATCTCCTGCACCTTCGTCTTTTGATCGGCGGTCAATTGCAGTCGCTCGGATAACTCGTCCATACGGTTACCGCCAACGCCGCGTGGCCCCCAGCCCCGATAAACATTCAGCGCAAGGATGCCGGCCGTGAACCCCAGCACGAAGATGATCGTGGCCGCAATACGTACCTGCCATCGATTCTTAATAACGTTAGTCATGATTACCTCGCATCGTCATCATCTTCGTAGATTGTGCTGAGCACTTGCTCGTAACTCATCTGATCGTCCGCGCCCTGATCCATGATTACCGAATAAGCGGAATACGCCGAAGCGGTTTGATCCACCACCGGAGTCGTTTGCGACGGCTGAATAAAACTGACCACTGCGAGGGCGGCGGTAGTTACGGCCATGACCGATACGAGCGCTTTCGCCGATCTCCACAGCCGTAACATTGCTGGCACGCTTTCCACCGCCTGCTGCTCTCTCAACGCAGCCATCACACGTGTTTGAAAGAACGGCGAAGGCTCAATCGTCGCCTCCGCACGGCTCTTGATAACCACTGCCGAAAGTCGAGCAGCCTCGAAAGCATCGCGACACGACATACAGTCCAGCGTATGCACATGAATCTCGAGGAGCTCGCTCTCCGAGAGCATCGCGATCGAAGTATTGTCCAGCATCTCAGTGATGTGCTTGTTTGTTTGATTACCTTCTGGCATTGTTCACGCTCGCTTATAACTCAATAACTTCTCCATCGCTTCACGAACTTTACGCCGCGCCCGAAACGCTCTCACCTTGACCTTCGACTCCGACCAGCCAGTCGCTTCAGCCACTTCCTTGATCGACGCTTGCTCACCATCGATCATCAACAACGCCTGCTGATCCTCAGGCGACAACACCGACAACAATCGATCCGCGAGATCCGTCGCCACTATGCTGTTCTCGACTGACGCCGGCTCACCACCATCACCAGCCGACTGCTGTTCCAACCAGCCCTGCTCGTCGTCAGTGAGATCTGAAACGGTATACTCCGGTCGCCGTTTCGCGCCTCTCACCATATTTAGACACGTGTTGGTTGCGATTCGTGTCAACCAGCCCTCGAGAGAGCCGCGACCTTCGAAGCTTCCAAGCTGCGTGTAAGCTTTCAAAAAAACTTCCTGCGCCGCTTCTTCAACCAACGCTCTTTGTCGAAAGAACCGGCTCGCCACACTAAACACGCGCGGGCTGTAACGTCTCACTATCTCCGCAAAGGCAGACTCTTCGCCAGCCTGCGCCTGCCGCGCCAGGTCCAGGTCCAAGGCTTGTTCGAGCCCACTCGCCAGTTGCGGTCCTCATCGGTTTAACGGATGGCGGACTCTCAACAACTTTCGAATCCGCCAACTCCGTGGGGGAACGCTTACTCTTCGTCGTTGTTGCGCATTTGGCCACGACGGGCTTTGAACTGCGCTCGCGACTGTTCCAACTGGGCTTTCTGCTCAGCAGTTAAGACGGAAAGCATTTCCTGATGCAGCTTGTACTGTTCACCCATGAGCTTTGCTTCAAGAGGCGCGATTTCCGTCAGTTTCTGAGTTGCCAGTGCTTCGTTGAACGTACCGCCTTCGCTCGCCTGACGCAACTCCTGACGCTTCGCGCGAAGCTGATCGTGCAGGGGTTTGTTTGATTGGGCGAAAGACTCGCGGATCTGTTTCATCTTGGCTTTCTGGTCATCAGTTAAATTTAGCTGCCGGAAGAACCCACCAGCGCGCATTCCTCCCCAGCCTTTGTGTCCACCTCGGCCGCCATGTCGTCCCATGTGCTGGCCCTGCTGCGCGCCCTGATCAGTAGTGACCGTTTGGGCGACAGCGATCGAGGCTGCCAAAGCAATCGCCGAGAGAGTAGCTATTGCCAGTGTCTTAAACCGTCCTTTGTTCATTGCTGTTTTATTCACTCCTACGTGTTCGTTAGTTCAATCCAGGGGAGCTTCCTGAACCCATAGACACCCACGACGCGAGGACGGTTACAGAAGAATGAATACAACGTGCGGGTGGCCACGGAGGGCCACCCCTACAGTTGTAGTCAATCACGCTACTTCGTGGGACGCGCCCGATAAGCAACAACTGTAGGGGTGGCTCTCCGTGGCCACCCGTTCGTCGTGGGCTTTTTTCACCTGTAACCAATAAAGCCACACCAGTGTCTAGCAGACATGGGTACGGAAGCTGCCTTTAACACCGGAAACGCTATTAAACACGAGGAATCGCATGTCGACTCAAACAATTAAACAACCTTTAGTGGGTGGAATCAGTACAGGCGGGAACACTTGGAGCGGCTGGCTTAAACAAATTTGGGCAAAGTTGCTCCTTGGTAAGATGAAACTCTTGCTCGGTGGTGGCTTCATGGCCGCCGTCGTGCTCGCAGGCTTTTACTTCTGGGGCGACGACACGAGCACACCGCAGTACATGACCGCTCGCGTCGAGCGCGGAAACCTTCGCAACACGGTGACCGCAACCGGCGCACTGCAGGCAGTGACAACGGTGCAGGTCGGCAGCCAGGCCTCGGGAACGATTTCAGCGCTCTACGCTGATTTCAATTCGACAGTAAAGAAAGGACAGGTAGTCGCGCAGCTCGATCCGTCCACAGCTAAAGCACAGGTGGACCAGGCGAACGCAAATCTTCAAAACGCGCGCGCGAGTCTGGCGAATGCGCAAGCAGCAGTCACTAATGCTCGGGCGGGCGTGACTGACGCACAGGCTAAGAGTCTCGCCGCACGGTCGACAGTGCAGAACAACCAGGCTGGCGTTTCGGGCGCGGAAGCAAACGTTGCCGTTTTGAAAGCACAACAGGACGATGCGCTGAGTCTTTTGAAACAGCAGGAGTCGTTATTGAAAGCTGGCGTGGTTGCGCAGCGTGACTACGACGTCGCAATGACCGCTTATAAGACTGCTGAAGCACGTTACAACCAGGCCGTATCGCAGTTGAACCAGGCGAAGCTGACGGAACAGTCAGCGTCGAGCGCGGGTATCGCGCAGTCGGCGGCGGGTGTTGAACAGTCGAAGGCGCAGGTGCAACAGGCCCAAGCGCAAGTGGGACAGGCGCAGGCACAGGTGCAGCAGGCACAAGCCGCGCTCAGCGTGGCCCAGGTAAACCTGAGTCATACGACGATCACTTCGCCAATCGATGGTGTGGTTGTTTCGCGTGACGTAAACGTTGGTCAGACAGTGGCTGCGAGCCTTTCGGCGCCGACGCTCTTCACGATCGCAAACGACCTGACGCAGATGCAGGTGATTGCAAACATCGACCAGGCTGACATCGGCCTCGTCGAGCAGGCGAAGTCAGTGAGGTTTAGTGTCGATGCGTTTCCGGGCAAGGACTTTGACGGCAAGATTGAGCAGATGCGTCTGAATCCGGTGAACGTGCAGAACGTCGTGACTTACAACGTCGTGATTGACGTTGATAATCCGGACCAGAAGCTGAAGCCGGGCATGACGGCGAATTTGACGATCACGATCGATGAGCGGAACAACGTGTTGAAGGTTCCGAACTCGGCGCTTCGCTTCACGCCGCAGGATGCTACGAGACAGCGCACTGGCGCTGGTGCGGGCCAGGGTCAAGGACAGGGCCAGGGCCGCAGACAGCAACAACAGCAGCAGGGCGATAACGCTGCTGGAAATGGTGGTGAGAACCGCTTCGCACCAGCGTCAGCCCCAGTGTTACCGGGTCAGGTTCGAGTTGTCTGGGTGATGGGCCAGAACGGCAAACCGGAGCGCCGCAGAATCACCGTGGGCCTGAGTGATGGATCGGCAACTGAAGTTGTCGACGGCGAGCTGAATGAAGGCGACCTGGTAATCACCGGTCAGCAGATTTCTGGCGCAGCTAGAACTGGAAACCAGTCAACACCGCCAGGATTCGGTAACGCTCCGCGAACAGGCGGCGGTGGTGGCCCGAGGCGATAATTGAATCTCTGCGTAACCTCTGCGTCCTCTGCGTCTCTGCGGTGAGATTAACCGCAGAGACGCAGAGAACGCGGAGGTTACGCAGAGAAAGGAGAAACGATGTCTACCACGTTTGCAGTTGAGCAACAGGAATTCCAACCCGGAGTTGGATTAACGACGCAAGCCCCCGAAGCGCGTCCGGTGATCGAGCTCGATCACATTCACAAGACCTACACGATGGGTGACGTTGAAGTTCACGCGCTTCGTGGAGTTTCACTGACGATTCGCGAAGGCGAGTTCGTAGCGATCATGGGTGCTTCGGGTTCAGGAAAGTCGACGACGATGAACATCCTCGGCTGTCTCGATCGTCCGACGCGCGGCACGTACATTCTTGACGGCGAAGACGTTTCGCAGATGTCGAAGGACGAGCGCGCCGACATACGCTGTCAGAAGATCGGATTCGTATTCCAGGGCTTCAACCTGCTGTCGCGAACTTCGGCGCTCGAGAACGTTGAGCTGCCGATGCTTTATCTCGGCGTCGACGCGGCATCGCGTCACCAGCGCGCGACCGAAGCCCTTGCGGCAGTCGGCCTGTCAGGACGCGAACAGAACCATCCGAACCAGTTGTCAGGCGGACAGCAGCAGCGCGTCGCGGTTGCGCGTTCGCTCGTCAACAATCCGGCATTGATTCTCGCAGACGAGCCGACCGGCAATCTCGACTCGCGCACGTCAGTTGAAGTGATGGAGATCTTCCAGCGTCTGAATCGAGAGCGCGGAATAACTCTGGTGCTGGTCACGCACGAACCGGACATCGCCGAATACGCTGACCGCGTAATCGTTTTCAAAGATGGAAAGATCAAGTCGGACCGTCCGGTCGAGCATCGGCGTAATGCAGCCGAAGAACTGAAGAACCTCCCCATCATCGATGATGAGGATGAGGACGAAGAATAATGAACCTCCTAATGATCATTCGCGTCGCATTTCGCGCTCTTGTTCGTAACAAGATGCGCGCGGCTTTGACCATGCTCGGCATCATCATCGGCGTCGCAGCCGTGATCGCGATGGTGAGTATCGGCCAGGGCGCGTCGGCCTCTGTTCAGGCACAGATCGAGAGCATCGGCACGAATCTGCTTTTCGTCAGCGCGGGGGCTCAGAACGTCGGCGGTGTTCGCAGCGGTACAGGCGACACGGGTACGAACACCTTGACGGTGGATGACCTCGATGCAATCAAGCGCGAAGTGCCGAGTGTTTCGATGGTCACTCCAAACGTGAACGCGCGCTCACAGCTCGTCGCCGGCAACATGAACTGGAACACTGGGGTCACAGGCGTCAGCGAACAGTATCCCGAGATTCGCAAATGGCCCGTTGCGAGCGGCTCATTCTTTACTGACGCAGACGTGCGCACCGCAGCTCGCGTCATCGTGATCGGGCAAACGCTCGCCGACAATCTTTATCCCGGCCAGGATCCGATCGGCCAAGACATTCGCGTGATGAATCTGCCGTTCCGCGTGGTTGGCGTGATGCTGCGCAAGGGGCAGGACCCGCAGGGCCGCGATCAGGACGACGTCGCCTTTGCTCCGTACACGACGGTGCAGAAGAAAATCCTCGGTCGTGATCGCGTTCAGATTGCTTTCGTCTCCGCGATTTCACAGGACGCGACGTACACGGCGCAGTCGCAGATTACTGACTTGCTCCGCCAACGTCACAAGCTCACGGCGAGTGAGCCGGACGACTTTACAGTGCGAAACATGACTGACGTCGCGGAAGCTGCGAACGAGACCAGCAAGACGATGACGATTCTGCTGGCGTGTATCGCAGGTGTCTCGCTGCTCGTCGGTGGTATCGGCATCATGAACATCATGCTCGTCTCGGTCACGGAGCGCACACGTGAGATCGGTATCCGCATGGCGATTGGCGCGCGTTCGTCTGCAGTGCGTAGCCAGTTTTTGATTGAATCGATCGTGCTTAGTCTGACGGGTGGAGCGATTGGGATCATTCTCGGTGTCGTACTCTCGCTGGTGATTCCGGCGTTTCTTGGCTGGCCCACACTCGTCTCGATGATGGCGATCATCGGATCGGTTCTCTTCTCTGCTGCGGTCGGGATCTTCTTCGGCTACTACCCGGCACGCAAAGCCGCTTCTTTGGATCCAATCGAAGCGCTACGGTACGAGTAAAATCTAACTGCGGATAACACGGATCGATCCGGATCGAATCCGTGTTATCCGTGTTACCATCGCGCGCATGCGTCGCCGAACTTTCCTTTGCTTCGTCTTAACAATATCTGTCTTTTTTAGTTCCGTTGGTTTTGCTCAACGACGGCCACAACCCGCTGTTCAAAAGCGTCCGAAACTGGTCCTGCTGATCGTGGTGGACCAGTTTCGTTATGACTATCTCGAGCGGTTTGGGGATCTGTTTGGTCCAGACGGGTTCCGGCGATTGATACGTGATGGAGCATCGTGGGCGCAGTCCAACTACGATCACATGCCGACGTACACTGCTCCGGGTCACGGGACGATGATGACCGGCGCGTATCCCGCCGAGTCAGGCATTATCGGTAACGAATGGCTGGACCGCGCGACCGGCAAGCGCATCACGAGCGTGTCGGATGAGTCAGTGAAACTGCTCGGCGGTAATCCAAACGATCCGGCGTCAAGCCCATCGCGCCTGATGGCGTCGACTGTCGGCGACGAGCTTCGTCTCGCCACGAACGACCGCGCGAAAGTGATCGGCATCTCCGTGAAAGATCGTTCTGCGATCCTGCCTGCGGGTCGCCATGCAAACGCCGCCTACTGGTTCAATTGGCTCACCGGCACGATGGTTTCATCGACTTACTACTTCAACCAGTTGCCTGCCTGGGTAACTAGCTTCAACAACACGAAGCCCGCAGACAAATATTTCGGCGCGAAATGGGAACGCCTGTTGCCCGAAGCTGAATATCTCAAACGCGCCGGGCCGGACGATCCAAAATGGGAAGACGTGAGCAACGCGTGGACGCCTGACACGAATACTTTTCCGCACACGATCACCGGCGGCGAGACCGCGCCCGGGCAAAAATTCTACACGGCGCTCGATTACACGCCATTCACAAATGACATTCTCGTTTCGTTTGCACAGAATGCAATCGTCAACGAGCAGCTCGGCCAGGACGACGACACGGACGTGCTGACGGTTAGCTTCTCGGCGAATGATTACGTTGGTCATCGGTTTGGTCCATACAGTCAGGAAGTGATGGACGTCACGCTGCGCACCGATCGCAATATCGCGACGTTGCTTGATTTCGTTGATTCGCGCATCGGACTGGCGAACACGCTCGTCGCCTTCACGGCAGACCATGGTGTCTCGCCGATTCCCGAGCACGCAGCAGCGATGGGTTTGGGAGGCGGCAGAATCCCGTTCGAAACGGTGATGGGAAAGATTCAGGCGGCGATCAGCGCGCGCTACAACCCGCAAGGGAAGAAGCCAGATCCGTCGGCTGATTACCTGCTTCGATTTCAGGAAGGTACAGCGTGGAGGGAGTGGTTCATCAATAACAATATCTACTTCAACTACGACGCACTGAAACGTGATGGTGTGGATGTCGAGGAGTTTTCGCAGGTGGTGATCAGGGCGGCGCTGAGTGTGCCGGGAATTGCGCGGTGCTTTTCGCGGTTGCAATTGTTGCGTGGCGCGACGTCAGTGACGGATCCGATCGAGCGGCGAGCGCTGCATGGGTTTTATCCTTCGCGCAGTGGTGACGTGGTACTGGTGGCGGAGCCGTACAAATACATCGCGGAGACGATCACGGCAACACACGGCTCGCCTTATTCTTACGACACGCACGTCCCGACGATCATCATGGGAGCGGGTGTTAATGCCGGAAGATATCTCGAGCCTGCGACACCCGCCGACATCGCGCCCACATTGTCAGCAATCTTGAGGATCACAGCGCCGAGTAATTCCACGGGACGCGTTTTAGTTGAGGCACTTAAGAGATGAGATCAGTTGTAGACAGGATTTACAAGATTTTTCAGGATTTACATGTTCATCCTGAAAAATCTTGTAAATCCTGTCTACGACTAACGCTTGTACTCACGCGCGTAAACCGGAATTTGAATATTGTCGGGCAATCGTGGGTCCTTGATGGGTTCCCCCGCCACTAATCGCAACGGCACAACCCCAGCCCAAACATTCATCTCGTAATCCTCTTCATCATCCAACGGTGGGCCGGTGCGTATCTTCGCTGACACCTCCTCCAGCGGCAACGAAAGCACTGTCGTCGCCTTAATCTCCTGTTCAGTTGGCTCACGCACATCCGCCCAGCGCCCACGAACAATGTGCTCAGACAACGCCAGCAACGCCGCCAGCTTCTCTTCACGATCTTCAATCAACGTCGTCCGCCCAAACATCACTACGGATCGATAATTCATCGAGTGATGAAACGCCGAGCGCGCCAGCACGAGCCCATCAACGATCGTCACCGTCACGCACGCATCAATCCCACCCGACAACGTTCGCAACATCCGGCTCGCCGCTGAGCCATGAATGTAAACCGTGTCATCAACACGCGCATAACCAGTCGGAATAACAAACGGCTTCCCTTCCGGCGCAAAACCCACGTGACAGATAAACCCCTCATCGAGAATCCCGTAAACAGTCTCGCGATCGAAATGTCCCCGTTTCGGCAGTCGTTTAAGCTTCGTGCGCTCGGTTTGAGTGAATGTCATGGTTGTAAATATGCCACAGATCAGTATCATCCGCGTTAGTCTTTGTCCTAAGGAGAACAATATGCGCTTTCCACTGCCCCTGCTGGTTATTTGTCTGCTCGCATCGACTGTTTTTGCACAAAACGGCGGTGTCGCGAAGTCACCATACGAAGAAGCGTTTTCTCGTCTCGAATATCGGAGCATCGGCCCCGCGATCATGGGCGGCCGCATCTCCGACGTTGAAGGCGTGCCGGGTGATGCGAACGTGGTCTATGTCGCGAGCGCGTCCGGTGGTTTATGGAAGACGACGAACGGCGGCATCACCTGGAAACCGATCTTCGAGCGCCAGGGCACACTCTCGCTCGGCGACATCGCCCTCGCGCCGAGTAATCCGGACGTGGTCTGGGTCGGCACCGGGGAGTCAAACGTGCGCAACAGCGTTTCGTTCGGCGACGGTGTTTACAAATCGACTGACGCGGGCAAGACGTGGCAGCACATGGGCCTCAAAGACACCGAGCATATCTCTGCGATCGTCATCAATCCGCAGAACCCTGACATCGTTTACATCGGCGCGCTCGGACATGCTTTTGGTCCCAACGAAGAACGTGGCGTGTTTATGACTACGGACGGCGGTAAGACCTGGGCCAAGACTCTCTACATCGACAACCAGCACGGCGTCGCGGATCTCGAGATCGATCCGACGAACCCAAACATTCTTTACGCAGGCATGTGGAGTTTCGAGCGCAAGCCATGGACGCATCGCAGCGGCAGTGAGAAAGGCGGTGTTTACAAATCAATCGACGGCGGCCGCACGTGGAACAAGCTGACCAACGGTTTGCCGAAACTGATGGGTCGCATCGGCGTTCGCGTCGCGCCGAGTAATCCAAACGTCGTTTACGTAATCGTCGAATCAAAGGACGGCACGCTCTATCGCTCAGACGATCGCGGCGAGACGTTCAGGAACGTCTCGAAGAATACTGACATCGTCTCGCGTGGTTTTTACTACACGCGCGTGCGTGTCGATCCGACAAACGAGAACCACATCTTCGCAGTCGCGTCGACGTTGTACACGTCAGTCGACGGCGGCAGGACGTTTCGCTCGATCACTGGACGCACACACATCGACTACCACGCACTCTGGCTCGATCCAAAGAACCCGAAACGCATGTGGCACGGACAGGACGGCGGCATCGCTGTCACTTACGATGGCGGTGAATCGTGGGAAGCTGTCTACAACATCCCGCTCGGGCAGTTTTACCAGGTTCACGCAGACAATCGCCTGCCGTTTTATAACGTGATGGGCGGGCTTCAGGACAACGGCTCGTGGACCGGGCCGAGCCGCACGCGCGAGCCCTCCGGCATCATGAACGAAGACTGGCGCATGGTCAGTTTTGGGGACGGTTTCTACGTCATCAACAATCCTGACAATCCCGATCAATATCTTTCCGAGTCGCAGGGCGCGAACATGGTCTGGACTGACATGACCACGCGCGAGCAGCAGCTCGTCAATCCGTGGGGGCGTGGCAGTGGCGGTGGCCCAGCGGCCGGGCAAAAGTATCGCTTCAACTGGAACTCGCCGATCGTCTTCTCACCGCACGACAAAACGGCCGTCTACCTCGCGGGCAACGTCGTATTCAGATCGCCTGACTTCGGCAAGACGTGGCAACCGATTAGTCCGGATCTAACCACGAACGATCCAGAGAAACTGAAAGACGCAGGCGGTCCGATCGCGATCGAGAACTCGACCGCCGAGTATCACTCGACGATCATCAGCATCGCCGAATCGCCTGTGCAAAAGGGACAGATCTGGGTGGGCACTGACGACGGCAACCTGCAGCTCACGACTGACGCTGGAAAGAACTGGGCCAATCTAATCAAAAACGTCTCCGGCGTCGGGGGCAACTCGCCGGTTTCGCATGTCGAGCCGTCGCGAACGAATGCGAGCACGGCGTACGTCGCGTTTGACCGTCACATGTTCGACGATTTCAAGCCATATATCTTCAAGACCACGGACACCGGAAAATCATGGACGAACATCTCCGGAAACTTACCTGCGAAGGCGTACGTGCAAGTCGTGCGCGAGGATCCGAAGAACACAAACCTGCTTTACGCGGGCACGGAGCTCGGACTGTTTGCGTCGTACAACGGCGGCAAGGAATGGTTTCCATTGAATCTGAAAAACCTGCCGAACGTCGCGGTGCACGACATTCTCATTCATCCGCGTGATAACGATCTGATTCTCGCGACGCATGGTCGCAGCATCTGGATCTTCGACGATGCGAGCGTCATTCAAAAGATGACACCGGAGATCATGAGTAGCAATGCGTACCTGTTTCCAGTGCGGCCGGCGCTGCGATACGCGAGCCGGTTTACGCGCTACGGTACCGGCGACAAGCAGTTTGCCGGACCAAATCCACCGGCAGGCGCGCTAATCACTTACTACCTGAAAGACAAGCTCGACGAGAAGGCAACGATCAGGCTTCAGATCTTCGATAGCGCCGGCAAGCTCGTGCAGGATATTGAGCGGCCGTCGCGCGAGAAGGGTTTGAATCGAGTGGCGTGGAATCTAAGGCTTGGTGGTCCGGAAGTGCGGCGTCCGCCGAGTGAGGAGCAGCTTGCGTTTGGTGGCGGCTCGCGTGGTCCACAGGTGCTGCCGGGCACTTATACGGCGAAGCTTACGGTTAACGATAAGACGTTCAAGGAGCGTGTCGAAGTTAAACTCGATCCGGCGGTGAATGTTCCGGTTGCAGATCTGCAAGAGGCGCTCGACATGCAGGTGAAGCTGCGCGACATGCAGTCGAACATCAACACGTCGCTGCGATTTCTTGATAGTGTGAAAGAGCAGCTCAAGAATGCGCAGACGACGATGAAAGGATTGCAGAAGGAGCCGGACAAGGATCTGATGAAGGCGCTCGATGATTACATCAAACAGGTCGACACGCTCGTTGATCGGCTTTCAGCGCGCAATGAAGGGCTCGGTCTCGGTGGGCGGGAGCAGGTGATAGACGAAATCGGCAGCTTGTACTTTTCACTTGATACGAACTTTGGGCCAACCGCAGGGCAGAAGGAGTATTTCGATGAGATTCAGCCGGTCTATCGCACGCGGATCGAGGAGGTAAATAAATTCCTGCGCGACACGTTGCCGCAGTGGAACGACAAACTCCGCGCGTGGAATGCTCCGACGCTAACAACCCGCAAGCCAATCGAATTTTGAGAGTTGTTGGACAGGATTTACAAGATTTTTCAGGATAAACATGTAAATCTTGAAAACATCCTGTTAATCCTGTCCAACTGCTGCCGTTTCCACCGCGGCGCGTGTGAAGAGAATGTTGCCGTTAATTCCCTTCGCCGTGATCCCGGAGCCGCCCGTGCCAATGCGCGCCCAGACCTTACCGCGTTTTTCCTTATCGATCGAAACATTCGGCAGATCGGAAAATACCTGTCCATTCATCCCGCGCGCGTCAAAATCAGCGTTCACATCCGTACCCAACTTCAATTCGATGTTTCCGTTGATTCCGCTGAGCGTCACGCCTTCCTGCCCGATCGACTTCAACCCAACAACCATATTGCCGTTAATCCCTTTGAACAGCGCGGTCCCGACAGCGCTCCCAACCTGGACGCGGCCATTAACACCAGTTACCTCGACCGCCCCATCGATGTCGCCCGTAATAAACGATCCATTCACTCCCTTAGCTGATAGCGCGATCTGTCGCGGCAGTTTCAGCGTCGTGCGCTCGTTTGACGAACCGAAGAGGCGCGAGAAAAATCCTGCATCGTCTGACTTCTCACCACGAATACGCAAACTATTCGCATCAGCTTCGATCGTCACCTTGCGACGGTCCATGGCTTCCTGACACGACGCGGTTCTTTCGATGAAAACCTCTGCGGTCTTCGTATCGGACGTTTCAATCTTCACCGCTCCGTTCAAGCCGACAATCTCGACCCGCGCACCCGGCGAGAGCTCGTAGCTCTGCCGAATCTCCTGGCGCACATCCGCCGTATTCCTGTGCGAAACGAGCCCGCGCAACTCCGAGACAGACTTCACTGAAGAGCGCACCACACCAGCAATGCCGGCTATAGCCACCAGAACGATCAGAATCACTATGCGTTTCATGTTTTTCGGCCTCAAAAAGGGAGTAAAAAAGACACTCGGAGGCTTTAACGACAGGCGCTCACATTTTGTTCGCATGAATTATCGCCAATAGAAGCGCCTTGACAGCGCGTCGAGCGGGACATAGAGTCCACGAACTATGCATGAGCGGGATTCAAGGGATCTTAAGGTTCTCCTGGTCGAAGACGTCGAAGACACGCGCCACTTCATGCGTCTCGAGCTGGAAGAACAGGGCTTTATCGTGTTTGAAGCTGAGAATGGTCAGGTCGGAGTTGAGATAGCGGCCCGCGAGAAGCCGGACGTGATCCTCATGGATCTGACGCTGCCGCTGATGGACGGCTTTACAGCCACGAAGCTCATTCGCCAGAACGACGCGCTCAAAAACGTTCCCATCATCGCCATCACCGCCCACAAGGAAGACGACTTCCGCGCGGATGCGAAAGCCTCCGGCTTCGACGCGTACGTCACCAAACCGATCGACGTGAACTGGCTCAAAGGCTTGATCGCCGGCCTGATCTAAAACCTTGCCTCGATCAGACCCTCATAAACTTTCCCGTGTTTTTGCGTGAGTTGTGGGTAGGTCGCGTTTTCGGCGCGCAATCCTTTCAGGCCAAGCTTGCGCTCCACCGCTTTAATATCACTGACTCTTCCCTCGATCTCCATGAACAACCCAAACGGCAACACATCGATCACGACCTCCGTGTTCCCGAGTTTCCATGTCTGCCGCCGTTTCTCATAGACAAGCGCGGGCGTGAAACCGAGCGCGACGAGTATCGCCTCCATCGCTTCGGGATCGTCGACCACCGTCTCTTCCTCGCGTTGTTGTTTGATCGAAGACGAGCTCGGCAGACGCTTCTTGTACGTCAGCGTCGCTCTGCCGTTAACTCGCCGCAGACGCAGCACCGAAGTCCCCATCTCCAGCGCGTCGCCACTGAAGAGCGTGTTCTCTTCGAAATCTTCGCCCTCCAGCTCCGCTCCAACTTCAGGCAGACGCTTCAACACCGCGTCGCGCTGGCGTGTGGTTAGTCGAAATTTTTTCTCGACTTCGATCATGCCTGTCTGACCCAGCGTATGGCTTCCGGAATCGAGGCGCGCTTGCCGTACATCAACATGCCGACACGATAAATGCGCGACGCTACCCACATGATCACGAACACTGTGCTGAACCCAATCAAGAGCGAGAGCGCGATCTGCCAGAACGGCGGCGTCTGCGTCACAATGCGGACGAGCATCGCCACTGGGGCTGAAAACGGAATCATTGATACCCAGAACGAGAACGGCGAATCAGGACTGCGACTCACCGGCCAGAATAAGTAGAAGCTGACGACGAGGATGAGAATGATCGGCATCGCGAGCTGCCCGCCCTCTTGCGCCGTCGTCACCATCGATCCAACCAGCGCATAAATCGTCGCATAAATAAAATAACCGAGCAGGAAAAACAAGCCAAAGTAAATGAAGTGCAAAAACGGAATGTTGGGAATACTGGCCCGCACTCCTTCCGAAGCGAGCAGCCCGACGCCATACAGAGCAAATAACCCGAACGCTGTTCCCCAGATCGCGAGCTGCGTTAACGCGAGTAACGAGACGCCGACCAGCTTGCCCATCATGAGGGTAAACGGCTTAACCGACGAGAACAGAATCTCAGCAATGCGCGTCTCTTTCTCTTCGATAATCGCGCCCAGCACGATCTGGCCATACATCAGGATCGCGAGATACATCACGAACCCGACACCGAACACGACTGCGAACCCGGCATTGGAATTAGCCTGTTGACTACCTGCCCCGCCGGTCTTCACTGACTGCAACTCAATCGGCTTGAACAGCTCCTGCCTCGTCTTGGTATCGACTTTCGCATCGATCAGCCGCTGTTCGCGTGCAGCGCGGTTTATGGCTGATTGCAGCGCTTGCAGGGAAAAAACATCGCCAGGGTTGCGGTTAACGAATTCGGCCTTGCCCTCACTGAGAAAGTCCGGCGGCAGGATCACGTAACCATCGAGCTCACGTGCGCGCATGCGTTGGTCCAGGTTCGCGCGAATCTGGTCGAGCGGTTGATCGGTGGCGCTCACTTCCTCCACGTTGAACCTGGCGAAGCTTCGCCGCGGTGTCGTCGTCGTGCGTGGCGCGCCGGAATTCACGTCCTGCGCAGCCGTCTCTTGCTGGTCATTGGAGAGAGCCTGGCGTATTTGTGAATACATTCTGCCGGACTGATCCACCACCGCCACTCGCATCGGCGGCGTCTCGATGCTGAGGATGATTGCAGGCACGAGGAGGAAGAGCGACATCACCACCGGCAACAAAATCGTCGAGACAATAAACATCTTCGCGCGCACGCGCTGGATGTATTCGCGCTTGACGACCGTCAGAAACTTTTTCATGCGGGTTCAGTCACTTTCGTGATGAAGATGTCGTTCAGACTCGGCTCGACCATCTCAAACTTGCCGATGGCCGCGCCTGAGTCGATCAAACGTTTCAGCAGTGTTTGCGCATCCGCTCCGGCCGCAAGTAGCACCTGCGCCTCATCCGCATGACGCACGAGCTTACTAACGAGCGTTGGATCGTCGAGCACGCCGTTACCGCCTTCGCAGCGCACGGCCACGGAATTCCGTCCAAAGCTGCTCTTGATCTCCCGCAGACTTCCTTCGAACACTTTCCGCGATCGGTTGAGCAAACAGATGTCGTCGCAAATTTTCTCCGCCACTTCCATCTGGTGCGTGGAGAAGATGATCGTCTTGCCGGCGCGTTTGAGGTCGAGCACGATCTCTTTCATCAATTCAACGTTGACGGGATCGAGACCGGAGAAAGGCTCGTCGAGGATCAGCAGGTCGGGATCGTGAATCACAGCAGTGATGAACTGGATCTTCTGCTGCATTCCTTTCGACAATTCCATCGAGCGCTTGTTTTTCCATTCGGGGAGTTTTACGCGTGCGAGCCACTCGTCGATCTTCGATTCGACTTGCTTGCCGCGCATGTTTTTAATCTCGGCAAAGAACCTCAACTGATCGGCGACGCGCATTTTCTTGTACAAGCCGCGCTCTTCCGGCAGGTAGCCGATGCGGTCCTGCAGACTGGAATCGATGTGACGGCCAAACAGGAGAATGGCGCCCGAATCGGGCGCGGTGATGTTGACGATCATGCGGATCGTGGTTGTCTTCCCGGCCCCGTTCGGCCCGAGCAGCCCGAACACACGCCCCGCGCGCACGTCGAGGCTGAGCTCGCTTACCGCCGTGAATTCCCCAAAACTCTTGCTTACGCCATCCAGCTTTACGGTTGTCTCGTTAGTGGCCATTTAGCTCTTTTCTGCTCTAACGCCGAAGGCGTTCGCTAATTTCAGCCCAAGGTTCGAGGAACGAGAACCTTGGGGATAATCACATCAAAAAGCGTTCTAACCCTGAAAGGGTTCGCTGACCTTCTAACCCTTTCAGCGTTTGAGCGTTGTTGTCGGGTGTACCCAGGGTTGTCGCTGGCGCTCCAACCCTTGGGCTAAAATTAGCCAACACCTTCGGCGTTAGCCTAACAAATGTTGGTTTTTGATTGCCACAAGAACCTTACCTGATACATATTTACACCAGTCTTCCCCTTGCAATTCGGTTAATCGCACCAATTTATGCTGACGCGCCCCAATTCTCTGCTGCTGGTGCTGCTTCTCCTGACCGCCTGGTCGGCGACATCAGCCCAAACTCCAACGCCTTCGCCAACACCAAAGGACGACGTTGTTCGCGTCTACACCGAGTTGGTCCAAACCGACGTGATGGTGTTCGACAAGCAGGGAAAGTTTGTCAATAACCTGACTGCGAAAGATTTCGAGCTGCGTGTCGATGGCAAGCCACGAACGATCCAGAGTTTCGAACAGATCGCCGCCGGCAGTGATGAAGAGAGCCAACTGGCCGCCGCACGTGGCACTACCACGATCAATCTAAAACGTCCCGTACCACTCGATCGTGGTCGCATCGTCTTCTTCTACATCGACGACTTTCATATCGACCTCCAGGGTCTAAACGCGGCCAGGAAAGTCATCAATCACTTTCTCGACAAAGAGATGGGCCAAAACGATCAGGCCGCGATCACTTCCGCTACCGGTCAGATCGGCTTTCTACAACAACTCACCACCGATCGCATGATACTGCGCAAGGCGTTGGAGCGGCTTAATCCGCGAAGCTACTCCGTGCGCGACGGCGATCGCCCGCCGATGACTGAGTACCAGGCCCTTCTGATCGAACGAAACGATCGCGAGGTGCTCGAGTACTTCATTTCAGAAACTATCCGGCAAAATCCGGGCATGAATCGGGACACGGCAGCGAGTCTCGTGCGTGGCCGCGCAGGAGCCTCACAAGCGCAAGCAGCTCGCTTCAACCAAAACACGTTCGCCGGTCTCGAGAGTCTCATCAAGTCTGCGAAGAACCTTCCCGGGCGGAAGGTCCTGTTCTTTCTTTCCGGCGGGTTCCTGGTGGAGAACCGGCGCAGCGATTCTTTAGACAAACTGCGCGACATCACCAATGCTGCGGCGAAGAGCGGCGTAGTGATCTATTCGATGGATACACGTGGTCTGGTAGCGACGCTCGACGACATTTCTATCGACAAACCTTTCGATCCTCAGGGCCGGCTCAGCCTTTCGAATCATCAGGAGCTCATCGCAACTCAGGATGGTCTAAATGCTCTCGCAGTCGACACCGGCGGCAAGGCGATCTTCAACACAAACGATCTGAAACAGGGACTCGCTCCGGCAATCAAAGAAACGTCAACTTATTATCTGCTGGCGTGGAAGCCTGACGTTGAGTCAGACAAGAAAAGCCGGTTTAGAAATCTCGAGGTGAAGTTGCTCAATCATCCCGAGCTTATCGTGCGTGTGCGTAAAGGATATTTCGATCTCGATCCGGCTCCTGCGCCGGCGGTCGCGAAAGAGCAACCGACACCAACTAAAACCGCCCCTGCCAAACTCCGCGAGGCGATCGCGGCAGCGTATCCCGAGCGCGGACTGCCGATACTGCTCAGCGCGGATTATTACGACGTGCCGAACAAAGGTCCCGCGCTTTCGACCGCGATTCACATTCCCGGTGAGTTTCTCGTCTTTGGTCAACAACCCGACGGGAAGATCCAGGCCGTCATCGATTTGTCTGCCGTGTTTTTTGACGAGAAGGGCGTGGTCAAAGACAGTGTTATGGAGCGAATCGTCACCACCGCCCCGACTCTCGAAAAGGCGCAGAATTATAACAACGATCTCATGTTCACGTATCCCGCGAAGTTGACGCCGGGGATCTACCAGGTGCGAGTTGCGGCGCGTGACGATAAGAGCGGCAAAGTCGGCAGCGCTCATGCATGGATCGAGATACCTGATCTGGCAAACAAGAAGCTCGCGATGAGTAGTTTGCTTTTAGGCGAGCGCACGCAGGCAATGTTGACTGCCGTCTCGAATGGCGGTGTCGATCCCGTCGCACTAAGTGCGAGTCATCGTTTTCACCGTGAGTCGATGATGCGTTTTTTGATCTTCGCCTACAACGGCGCTTTCTCACCTGCGGATCAGAAGCCCGACGTCGCCGTGCAGGTGCAGATTGTTCGCGACGATCAGCCTGTGCTGACGACTGCTTTGCGAAAACTCAGCACTGACGGCGTGACGGATCTGACGCGAATACCTTACGCAGCGGAGATTCCTTTGAACGAGTTGTTGCCGGGTCGTTATTTGCTGACTGTCACTTTGATCGATCGCGTGTCGAAGCAGAGCACCTCACGACAAACTCATTTCGACGTCTACTGACCTCGCGTGACCAAGCCCTGGAAACCGACAAAGGAGCAACTTCTCGCAGCCACCGAAAAGACGGTTCGCGACGTGATTGCGCCCGACCTCCGCGTTCTCTTTTGCGGGATCAATCCCGGTCTCTACACCGCCGCCGTGGGCCATCACTTCGCGCGTCCGGGCAATCGCTTCTGGCCCGCGCTTTACGCCGGTGGGTTTACGGACCGTGTGTTGTCGCCGTTCGACGAACGTGAGCTATTGAAGAGCGGTTATGGGATCACAAATGTTGTTTCGCGTACGACAGCAACGGCTGACTTGTTAACGAAAGAAGAGATCGTCGCCGGCGGCGAGAAGTTACGAGCGAAGGTGCTTCGTTATCGCCCACGTATTCTCGCCGTGCTGGGAGTCGGAGCCTATCGCACCGCGTTCAATCAACCGAAAGCAATCATTGGTCGCCAGCAAGATCAGATCGGCAAAACGATCCTTTGGGTTCTTCCCAACCCGAGCGGCCTCAACGCCAACTACCAAGCCCCCGACCTCGCGCGCTTGTTCCGAGAATTAAGAGATAGTTTATAGATGACAGGATTACAGGATTTACAAGATTAACAGGATGAATCTTGTAAATCGTGAAAATCCTGTAATCCTGTCACAAGTCGATTGGTTGTGCTGATATGACTTGTTCGAGGGAGCGCAGTGATTGCAATGTCTCTTTGCTCAAAGGCGCGTCGATCTCGATTACGGCCATTGCTTCACCGCCTCGTTCGCGACGTCCGAGATGAAAGTGACTGATGTTGACGCCGCCCTTGCCTAAAATCGTGCCGATGCCGCCAATCACGCCGGGAACATCGTGATTGCGCGTCACGAGCATGTGGCCATGCGGTGTCGCTTCGAGATGAAAGCCGTCGATCTCCGTTATACGCCCTTCGCGCCGCTGTCCGCCATAACCAAAGAGGGTTCCGGCGAGACTCTGCGTTGATTGGCCCGTGCTGATCTCAGTGCGAATTGCCGGCGCCATGTCGCCGCCCGTGCGAACGTAAGTAGTAGTAACTTTGATGCCGCGCTCTTCAGCGATCAGAAATGCGTTGACGACGTTCACGCGAGCACTGACGTCGCGCAACAGCCCCGCGAGAAACGCGCGCGTGACCGGCGCCGCGTCCATGTCAACAATCTCACCCGCAAACTCGATTCTCACTTCGCTTACGGCTTTGTCGATGAGTTGCGCCTGGAAACGTCCGAGACTCTCCGCGAGCTTCACGTACGGCTGGACCAGGTTGAACTCTTTGATCCCGATCGCCGGTACGTTCACAGCGCCGCGCAAAACGCCGGTCAACAAATAGTCGCGCATCTGTTCCGCGACCGTGAATGCGACGCCCTCCTGAGCTTCTTTCGTCGATGCGCCCAGGTGTGGCGTAACGATCACCTGATCGAGTTGCAGCAGCTTGTGATCGGAAGGCGGCGGCTCCTCGCTGAAAACGTCGAGCGCCGCGCCCGCGATGGCACCGCTCGCGAGCGCTTCGTAAAGCGCCTCTTCATCAACGAGGCCGCCACGAGCGCAGTTGATGATGCGCGCACCCTTCTTCATCTTGCTGATTGCTTCGCGATCGACGAGGCCGCGTGTTTCAGGCGTAAGCGGAGTGTGGACCGTGAGAAAGTCTGCGCGCGCGTAGACCTCGTCAAGTGGCGCAAGCTCGATTTCGAGATCGCGCGCCTGCTCGGGCGCGATGAACGGATCGTAAGCCACGATCAGCATACCCATCGCGCGTGCGCGTGAAGCGACCACGCGTCCGATGCGACCGAGACCGACGATTCCGAGCGTCTTGCCCTGGAGCTCGACACCGACGAACTTCTTGCGATCCCAACGCCCTGACTTCAGACTGCTGCTCGCTTGCGGAATCGAGCGGGCGAGCGCGATCAGCATCGCGATCGTGTGCTCGGCGGTCGTGATCGTGTTGCCATCAGGCGCATTCATCACGACGACGCCGCGAATCGTCGCTGCGGTAACGTCGATGTTGTCGACGCCGACTCCCGCGCGCCCGATGACACGCAGGCTGTTCGCCGCGTCAAGAAGATCCGCTGTGACTTTCGTCTCGCTGCGGACGATGAGTCCTTCACAATCTTTCAGTGCGGCTTGTAGTTCGGCGAGTGCGAGTCCGGGTCGTTTCTCGACGATGAACCCGGCGGAGCGGAGTGGTCCCAGTCCGCTTTCGCTCACGTCATCGGCCACGAAAATTTTTGCTGTCATTTGGTCCGGTATATTAGCCACAAAAGGCACAAATGAGAAAAACTTTGAATTCTGAAGTAAAATTTTCTGCCCTTTGTGCTTTATTGTGGCTAAGGAGACTTTGATGGAGATTCTCGTTTATCGACCCGGCACACCGAAGATTATCGAAGGCAAGACTGTCGACGACTTGCCCGAGCTGCTGAAGGACAAGTCGGCAGTGATCTGGGTTGACATGGAACAACCCACGACAGCCGACGAACGCGTGCTGCTCGACGTCTTTCATTTCCATCCACTGACGGTGGAAGACTGTCGCGAGAATCGCCACTACCCGAAGATCGAAGAGTTTCACGATTACATCTACTTCATCGTACATGGCGTAACTGCCGATACCAGTCCCGATCGCTTCAATACGATCGAGCTCGACGGCTTTCTCGGAGCGAACTACGTCATCACCTATCACCACGACATGTTTCGCAGCATCAACAACGTGAAGCAACTGCTGCGAACGACGCCTGTAGCTTGCCAGCGTGGTCCGGCGTTTCTGCTGCACCAGATCCTGGACCAGGTAGTCGATTTCTATTCGCCCGTGCTCGACGACTTCGACGATCGCATCGACAAACTCGAAGACGATATCTTCACGCTTCGACGACCCAACAATGAGATCCTCTCCGAGATCATGGACCTCAAACGCAGCGTGTTGCGTTTGCGGCGCATCTCGGGCAAGCAGATGGACATTCTGCATCGCATGAGCCGCGGCGAGTTTGCGTTGATAACCGAAGAGATGCGCCCGTTTTATCGCGACGTTTACGATCACCTCGTGCGCGTGGTCGATCTGGCGGATAGTTATCGCGATCTGATTAGTGGATCGCTCGAGGCTTACTTGTCGGTGGTGTCGAACCGTCTGAACGAGATCATGAAAGTGCTGACGATCTTCTCGGCCGTTATGCTTCCATTAACGTTCATCGCCGGTGTTTACGGCATGAACTTCGACAATATGCCCGAGCTGCATTCAAGATATGGATATTACGGCGTGTGGATAATTATGGCCGCAGTCGCCATCGGCATGTTGATGTTCTTCAAAAGGCGCGGCTGGATTGGCGGCAGCTCGAGCAAAGAGGAAACGCCGGAAAATTGATCACACCGGATCCGCGTCTTTCTTCTCCTCCGAATCATCAAACGCGCCATCAGGACTCGGCATCTCCGCGTCGTCACCAGACGTGTCTGTCACCGAAGCTTCGTTCTCTTCCAAATCCTTCAACGTCTCTTTGCTGGTGGCGTCTTTGCCAATCGACTCTTTACGTTCCATGTGCTCGCTCCTAAAAGATTCTTAATACGATTGAAACTACCACTGCGCCATAAACGCCAGCTACGAGATCGTCGAACATGATTCCCATGCCGCCGTCGAGATCCTGCAACCGGTTTGCAGGATACGGCTTAACGATGTCAAAAAAGCGAAAAAGTATAAACGAAAGAATGACTGCGCCGATGGACCACCGCGCGAAGAGTGTCAATGGAAACAGGGCGATCATCTGACCGGCGACTTCATCAATAACGACTTTGCCCGGATCTTTTCGACCCGACACTTCCTCGACCCTCGAACCGGCCCATATCCCCGCAAACGTAATAGCGAGAATCGCGACGATGATCACCAGCGGATTCGCATGCGCCAACAGGAGAAATATTCCCACCCCAACTAACGATCCGAATGTACCCGGCGCCAATGGCAAATACCCGACGCCGCACGTCGCAATCGATAACGCCAGATAATCAGTCGGCTTCATCCGTGTTATCAGCGGCTAATAATCCTCCCGACAAGATCGTACTCGTGTCCCTCCGTGATCTCAACGTTCACGATCTCGCCGTTCTCCGGCAACACACCGTCAGGCACATCGTTAATCAACACACAACCGTCGATGTCCGGCGCCTGCGTCTCCATTCTTCCCTGCCACAACAGCTCGCTCTCTTTCGACTCGCCTTCGAACAACACACGCACGACCTGCCCGACGCGCCCTCGGTTCTTACGCCGCGAGATCTTCGCCTGCTCTTTCATGAGACTGTTGCGACGTCGCGCCGCAGTGCGTTGCGGAACTTTGTCAGACAAGTCGAACGCGGGTGTGCCTTCTTCGTCCGAGTAAGTGAAAACGCCGACGCGATCAAACTCAACATTCTTGATGAACGAGAGCAGCTCCTCGTAATCCTTTTCAGTCTCGCCGGGAAAGCCGGAAATAAACGTCGTCCGTACGGCGATCTCCGGAACTCGCTTGCGAACACGCTCAATCAGTCGTTCCAGACTTCCGCGATTGCCGCCACGCTTCATCAGTTTCAGAACGTTCTGTGATGCGTGCTGCAAAGGCATGTCGAGATACTTCACAGCCTTGGGTTCTTCAGCAATGACGTCGAGAAAAGCGTCGCTGATGTGCGTCGGATAGGTGTACATTACGCGCACCCACTCGATCCCATCGACGTGCGACAACTCGCGCAACAGACGCGCGAGCGCATCCGGCTTGCCGAGATCTTCACCGTAGCGCGACGAATCCTGGGCCACAAGGATGATCTCTTTCACCCCTTCTTCAGCAAGTTGATGTGCTTCGGCGATGATCGATCCGAAGCGACGACTGCGGAAAT
The DNA here is from genome assembly GCA_036498585.1 of Pyrinomonadaceae bacterium. Taxonomy (GTDB): domain Bacteria; phylum Acidobacteriota; class Blastocatellia; order Pyrinomonadales; family Pyrinomonadaceae; genus PSRF01. The sequence continues at coordinate 57,179 of DASYFE010000150.1, forward strand.
GTCCACGCATCTGTGGAATGAAGCAGAAGGCGCACGGGCGATCGCAGCCTTCCGCGATCTTCACGAACGCGTAATGTGACGGCGTTGCGAGTACGCGCGGAGTCGACTCATCGTAGAGATAAGTGGCGCTCTGATTTCCGAGCGGCACGACCGGCAGCGACCGCGTGTTGGTCTTTGGATCGCAGACGGCGAGGATGTCGTTGATCTGATTCGTGCCGATGAACGCGTCGACTTCGGGTATCTCGGCTTTCAACTCATCGCGGTAACGCTCGACGAGACAGCCGGCGACGATCAGTCGTTTAGCTTGACCGTTACTCTTGAGCTGGGCCGCCTCGAGGATCGTGTCGATCGACTCTTTCTTAGCCGAGTCGATAAACCCACACGTGTTAACTACGACCGTGTCAGCGTCTTCCGCGTTCGATGTGATCTGATATCCGTGGAGCTTTAGCTGTCCCATCATCACCTCACTGTCGACGAGGTTCTTCGGGCAGCCGAGGCTAATAAATCCGACTTTCTTCATCCGTGTCTATCTGTGTTCCCTTCCAGTGCAAACAGCGCGCGCTCGACTTCCTTCCTCTCGATCGCCGAAAGCTTTTGCCCACCAAAACGCACGCGGTTGTAAGCGCGCGTGATTACCATCACGTCATTCGATCTCAATGTGTTTGCAAATTCGAGCGGCGTCAGGTGCTTGTCGCGCAAGACGCCACGCTGCTCCATCAACGAAACCAAACGCTCATAGAACTGAACATTCGAGTAATTACGCCCATCCGCCGTCCTATGGTCCAGCCCTCTGCGTGTCCAGGCCCAGATCCGTTTGCCGTAGAAGACGAGCAGTAGCGTGAGGGCTAACGCTGTGACGCCGGCTACGACTACGAGCACGTTCCTATTCATGTAACGGCTCATCGTGTTGAGCATGTTTGACGCCATTCGCCCGTAATCGAAGATGCTGTTGTGTAGCGACGTGGCGAGCGAGCGCTGCTCCTGCTTGTCGTAACCGACTACATATTGAACCCACAGCAACTCGAGTGCTTCACCGTATTTTTGCAGTTGCGCCGTGAAACCTGTACGGACCGGCTCGGTGCGTCCGGCAGGCGGCGTCGGATCGAACGTTACCCATGCACCTGTCTCCGGAAAGTAGACCTCGACCCACGAGTGAGCATCGAATTGCCGAACCGTGTAAGCATCTGCAGCGTCGTTGTACTCACCCGACACGAAACCATTGACGAGACGCGAAGCGATGCCGTGAGTGCGCAACAACATAACCATCGCACTCGCAAAATACTCGCAATGACCGGCCTTCACGTTGAAAAGAAAATCTGCCACCGGATCCGGTCCGCTTGCCTTCATGTCCAGCGAATAAGCGTACTCGCGCTGAAGATACGACTCGATGGCTTTCGCGGCGTCGTAACGATTATTCGCATTAGCGTGCAGCATAATCGACGTGGCCAGCGGTCCGATGCGCGGATCCAGCCGGTCAGGTACTTGCAGGTAACGATAGTAAGACACCGGTAGCGGCCGCAGATCGTTGCGGAGTTGATCCATGCGCGGCTCGGTTGTGTCGGAGAGCGCCTTGTACATCAGCCGTTCGAAATCGTGTCGGCGCGACTGCACCGATCCTTCTTCGTCAACGCGGACGAACGGCAAATCTCCCTGAAGCGCAACTACGCGCGGCGCCGCAAAGAGCACGGGAGATTCCAACGGCTCGAGAAAGAACGTTTGTGTTGTCAGGCGATGGAGCGCTTCAGTCGTATCGACTTTGAAAAAACCACCCTTTTCCACGATCACGTCGAGTTGTCGCGCCTGCGGTGATTTTCTCCAGCCGAGACCGGTGAATTCGTCGAGCGCGACACCACGCCAGCGCAACTCGCGCAGCGGCTGTGTCTCGTCGACGCGCACACGCATCACGATGCCGTCGGTCATCTTCAGTTGCCCTATCTGACCGAGCGTGACGTTTTCAGAAAAGCCACTGAACTTCTGGAGCGGGCCACCGTTGCGTGTTAACGCCGCTGCGCCGGATCGTGGCGCGATTAAAAACAGCGGCAGCGCGAGCACAAAGATCAGAAGCAGCAGCGTTACTGCGACAAACGGCAGTCGTGCGGCTTCAGTGGTGCGCCAAAAGCGGTGGCCGGATCTCTTGAAGACACGCGAATCGGGCGGCACGAGCAGGCGCGTCTCTGTTGTAGCGAGCGAGCGTCGCGCTTTTTGAATCTCAAATGCAGTGACGGCTGACAAGCCACACAACAAATACAGTGTGAGCGTACCGAGAAACACGGGACTAAAACTCAAGCCCGCGGCGAGCAGGACTTCGAAGAATGAGATCAGGTAGAGAAAGACCCAGTCGCGATCTTTCTTCACTTGTAAGAGTTTTACTGCCGAGAGAAAGACGATCAGGTGCGCGAGCGCGGTGACGCCAAGCCGCTCCGTCGGTTCACCAAGCGCTTTCTGGTAATTCCAGTCGACATAGAACAGCGGGATCGAGAGGAGGACGATTCCGAGGCCATAACGTTCCGGTAACTGCCATTTCGTATTCTCGAGCAGCCAGCTTCCCACCATCACGACGAAGAAGACGAGCGATAGCCCGACACTCAATCCCCCGGCGAGGACGAGCGCCAGCATCGCCACCGCGATCATGGCGTAAGAAAATGCTCGAAAGAACGTTCCAAAACTCATCTTTATTAAGCTGCTATTCGTAACGCCGAATTAACCTGCTATTCGTAACGCCGAAGGCGTTCGCTAATTGCAGCCCAGGGTTGGAGCGCCAGCGACACCCTGGGTACACCGACAATGACGACCAAACCCTGAAAGGGTTAGGCGGTTAACGAACCCCTTCAGGGTTAGAACGCCTTTTGATGTGATAGTTCCCAGGGTTCTCGCAAGCTCGAACCCTGGGCTTAAATTAGCCAACGCCTTCGGCGTTAACGCTTAACTTTGATCTCGTACACGCGTGGCCAGAGCTTGCCCGTAACGATCAACTTGTCACTAGCCTCGTCGTACGCGATTCCATTCAACACCGCTTCCGGATCCAGTAGCTCGCCTTCAGGCATCAGCCCCGTCAAATCGATCCACGAATTCACGCGCCCACTCTGCGGATCGATCGTGGCAATCCGATTGTCGTGCCAGACGTTCGCGTAAATCTCGCCTTTCACATACTCCAGCTCGTTCAGCTCCCTGATCGGCCGGTTTTGGTCTGTTACGTTTATAGTCTTCGTCACTCGAAAATTCGTCGGGTCGATAAACCTGATGTTAGGGGTTCCGTCACTCAGTATCAGCGACTGGCCGTCCGTCGTCAGTCCCCAGCCCTCGCCCTGGTAATTGAACTGCCCCAAACGATTAAACGTCTGCGCGTCGTAAATAAAACCGAGATTGTGCTGCCACGTGAGCTGGTAAACCTTTCCATTTAGCTGCGTCATGCCTTCCGCGAAGTAAGGCTCAGGCACGTCGACTTTCTGCAGAACTTTGCCGCTTTCGAGCTCGACGCGTCGCAAGCTCGAGAAGCCTTCCTGACCCGTGCTTTCCAGCAGTTTACCGTCCATTAGGATTAGCCCCTGCGTGAAAGCGTTGCTGTCGTGGGGCCACATATTGACGATTTGATAGCCGTATTTCGGGGCCGGACCGTTTGCCGGAGCCGCAGTCGTTTTGCTGTTACTGCCAGTTGGCTGGCATTGAAAACAGGACAGCGCCAGGGCAAGCACTACTATGAGCTGCAGTTTGAGCGTCAGTGACATACTGGCATTCTATCGTTTTTGCGCTGTTTGCGCCTTTTGCGGCTAATCGGAAATGAGTACAGGGTTGTCCTGGCGGCGTTTTTCGAGATATGTGGTGAGCCGTTCGCGGTCCTCGTCTGACATTTGGTGGATATTCACACCGAGGAGCCACTTCTTCTTCCCTTCCTCACCGGCGCGCTCGGAGGTAACGATCTTGACGACAGCTTCTGCCGAACCTTCGGGCAAGTCGACGCGGACGAACAGCAGTCCGCCCAGCCGGGACATTTCGGCTTCGGAAAAGCGAGTGCCGACAAGCGAAAGCCTCATCCCGAACTTGCTGATCGTTTCGCAATGACCACGCGATGGCTGGGAATACGAGACCTTTCCGGCCTGGGCGTTTCCGTCAATCAGGGATATTCCCGCCGGGAGGTGGACGTAATAACGAGGGCTACGACGGCGGTTTCGCACCTGTTTCGGCTTCTCGGACGGCGTTCGTTTTTGTGTGCTGAGCGGATCGAAGCCTTTGAAGACGAGCCCACAGTTGTTGCAAAGCAGCTTGTGGAGTCCAAACACTCGTAAAAAGAAGACCGCATCGTCATAATCGCGCTGAATCCGCTCACTCTGACACCTGGGACACTGCATACCGGTCCATTCTAGCAGGGTTCAGGATCGCCTTGTGCTGATGTTGAACTTGTACTAACGTTCGGCCTTCAATTGGTGCATCCTCCAGTACACGTCGTTCGTAGATCACCGGCAATGGAAGCAATTAACCTACTCGGATCGACAATGGGCCTTGGTTTGGTGTCGGGGCTGAATCTCTACGCGACCGTTCTCACCGTTGGGCTCGGAATTCGCCTTGGACTGATCACGCTCAGCCCGGAGACGTCAGGGCTCGCGGTGCTGGCGAGCCCTTACGTGCTGATCGCTGCGGGCGTGATTTACCTGATCGAGTTTTTCGCAGACAAAATTCCGTGGGTCGATAGCATCTGGGACAGCGTCCATACATTTATCAGACCCCTCGGTGCGGCGGTGATTGGCGCGACAGCCATTGGCGCGGTTGAGCCGCAAACAGCCGTCATCGCCGCTCTCTGCGCGGGCGTGTCGCTTTCTGGACATTCAGTGAAAGCCGGAACACGACTGCTCGCGAACCATAGTCCGGAGCCGTTTTCTAATATCGCGCTCAGCTTGATTGAAGACGGTCTGGTGGTGGTTGGTAGTTGGCTGGCGCTGAGTCATCCCGCGATCATGGTGACGATCGTGGCGATTTTCCTGATCGCGTTTATTTGGTTCGCGCCGAAGGCGTTCCGGTTATTGAGAGTGGAATATCTTGCGTCGCTGGCGTTGCTGAAGAAGTTCTACCTGGTAGTTAAGCAAAGTTTCGTTCAGCATCCAGGATTAGCGACGGTTGGTGCAGAGTTTAATGTGCCTGTCGACGTGGTTGGTGGTGGGAATGCGGGAACTGATGACAATGACGAGGTTCCCGAACACATCTTACATCGCCTCGACAGCAAGTTTGGGTCAAGAGGTCAGCGATTCTTCATCCGTTGTACTGCCGGAAACGGCGTGAAGAAACTGCGGCACTCGGTGGGTTATCTCCAGATCGATGACGACAGTCTCGTGTTTGTGACGAAGCGGCTGTTCCGTTTTCGCGATCATGAGATTGAGCGGAGCACGATTGAAGATATCCAGTTTAAGAAGCGGCTGCTGTTCGATCGGCTAATCATTCGCACCGGGGGAAAACAGCAGCAGTTCTATTTTTTTAAGGACATCGCAAATCGCGGCAGTCGCGCGTACGAGCTCTTGCAGGTTCATAAGAAGGGGAGATGAGTGTTACCTAAAGATGAATCCTTTTTGAAACGGATCTTCGGGATCGAAGTAGAACTCATTGCGGCCGGTAATTGACGCCGTGCCGCTCACTTCGGGAATGACTGCGTCGTAAGGTCCAAACTTCGTCACATCAACGACCTCGACCGACATCGTACTGCCGAGAATACTTTCAATCGTTACACGCTCATTAAAATTCAACTCGCCTTTTGCGAAGTGCAAAGCCGCACGCGCACTCACGCCGCTGCCTGTAGCCGATCGGTCTAGTTCGCCTTCGGCGAAGATGCAGGCGTTGCGACTGTGATGCGAAGGATCGAGCGCAGGCGCAGTGAATATCGTGCCGTAGAGAAAGCTCAACTCGTCCTCAAACGGATGTTCGATCGGAAAGTTATTCATCACCGCGCGTTTGATCCGACGACCGTAATCGATGATCCGATCGAAGTGTTCGGGTGTAAGTTGCAAGCCAACAGACTGCGAATTGATGACGGCGTAAAACGCGCCGCCATAAGCGACGTCAAACCCAACCGAGCCGATCCCCTCAACGTCAACACGCTGATCGCGCAGGTAAAGAAATGAAGGAAGGTTGCGAAACGAGGCTTCTGTAACTTTGCCGTCTGAAACAGAAGCACGCGCGAGGATCCTGCCCGCAGGCACGTTGAAAGTTATCTCCCGCTGCTCGACTAATTGCGTTTCGACGACGAGTTTTGTGAGCGCGATGATCGCGTGCCCGCACATCGTGCTGTAGCCTTCATTGTGCAGGAAGAAGACGTCGAAGTCGGCGTCTGTGGATGCTGTGATGACGGCGCCGTACATATCTGCATGACCGCGTGGCTCCCACATCAAACCGGTGCGCAAGTGATCGTAGTGATCGCGAAAGTAACGTCGCTTTTCGAGTACGGTCCGCCCTTCGATCTGCGGCAGCCCATCAATGATGACCCGCAGCGGCTCACCACCGGTATGCATGTCGATCGTGGTGACGCGCCTCCACTGTTCGGGCGGTTTCCAGTCTATGAGATGGTTCATCAGCGAGGAATCTTAGCCGCGGATGACGCAGATTAAAAAACGCGGATTCTTAACGCAGTGTTATACTGAGTGCACTATGCGCGTCCGTATCGAAGATCATTTTCTTCATCCGCCCGCTGGTTCAGCGGCCGCTCGCGCCGCACAGTTTGGGATAGATCTCACACTTACACTCGGCAACCTGAGACTCACTCCAGAGGAAAGAATCCGCAAATTGGATGACTTTATTGAGGGTGTCGCCCAACTCAAAACCTCAACGCGCGTGAAGGCCACTGCTGATGCCATTGCCCACGAGAATCATTGAGGCGCCTCTCAGGCTCTTAGGTGAATACAAAGTAGATTGCGTGATTGTGGGCGGCGTAGCTGCCGCAATTCACGGCTCTTCACTTCTGACGAGTGATCTTGATGTTTGCTACGCCCGAGAGTCCGCTAATCTCATGCGCCTCGCTGAAGCGTTACGGTCAGTTCATGCCCGGCTGCGAAATGCTCCGGAAGGTTTACCTTTCATTCTCGATGATGAGACCTTGAGACGTGGCCTAAATTTCACCTTTGCTACAGATATCGGAGATCTCGATCTTTTAGGCGAAGTTCGCGGCATTGGACATTTCGAAGCAGTAGTGACGGATTCAGTGACGGTTGAACTTTTTGGTTATCGCTTCGCAGTGATGGATATCGAGAAGTTGATCCTTGCGAAGCGCGCCGCTGGCCGTCCAAAAGATTTAGTAGCACTGCCCGAACTCGAGGCAATCCAGGAAGCTCAAATAATAGCGAACGACTCTGAGCACGAAGCCGAGAACTGACCAAACTCACGCGGTTTCAGAAGGCTTGAGCTTGTTTGACCACAGCCAGTGAAGTCCGTACCAGAAGAAGAAACTGACGACGTAGCCGATCAGGACGTTAGGCGCGTTGAGCTTTGGATCTACAGCGAGGGCTATGACGGTGAGTGCGATGGCGGGCGCCAGGCTCACGATCAGGAATGTAAAGAACGCGACGCGCAGCGGTCTGAATCTGGTCAGCTTTATCAGCAGGAACACGATTAAGTTTCCGACCACGCCGGTGAATGCAATAGCGTCGAGCGCGAAACCGAAGACGAGAATCGAGGAGACCTGGTGAGATCTGCCGTAATTCAGTAACAGCAATGCAGCCAGGATTATCAAAATACAGCCGCCGATCGCGAAGAGGTCAGTGCGCAGGTTACGCATAAAGTTGTTCTCCTTCCTAATCTTTTCCAGATGTTCTCGCGGCGCCGTACGAACAAGATCGACGAGAGTGCGAAACCAAATCCGCGTACGCGCCGGCGCCGTGCGCGCGTCTCGCTGGCAGTCAAGGAGCAGCAGGACCATCTGCGATCCATACTCCCGCCGAAACTCTCGCGGATAGGCGAGCAGCAGGATCGAATAGATCGAGAGAAACCACTCAGTATCCTTGCTTAGACTTTTACTCATCAACCAGATTTGGTCCGTGGTAACAGTTTCTTCGCGCGCGCAGATCTCACCATCTGCTCCAGACGTTGCGCTTCGGCAGTAGCAACGCGAAAGCCAAAATCAGTCAGGCGGTAATACCGGCATCGCTCATCGTCGAGCTCCGGATCGGGACGTTCCTCGAGCTCTTCGATTAGACCGTCGCCCATCATGCGCTTGATCGATCCGTAGAGCGTGCCAGGGCCCAGCTTTACATTCCCCTCCGTGCGCTCATCGACTTCACGCATGATGTGATAGCCGTGACGTTCTTTATCAGCCAGCGCCAGTAAGATGTGGAACATGGCCGGAGTTAGGGGCAGAAACTCCTCTGGTCTGCGGGTGGGTACCTTCACAGATTGTTCTCAGACTTTTATTAACTATATCGCGCGCCGATATAGTATTCGAGCGAGTCCGGATTGTCAATAGGTGATCCTTCAAGTAAGAGTTAGACAGGATTGACAAGATTTTTCAGGATTAACATGTAAATCCTGCTTAATCTTGTAAATCCTGTCTAACAACTCAGTAGTGCTTTTAGTCATAGGTTTATATTAGGATTAGCCGCAAAAGGCACAAAATGCACACAAACAACAAACCGTTTGTCGCTTCGTTATGCGTAATTGTGTTGCTGATCGCGTTGACGCTCAGCGCGACTGCACAAAACACAAGACTGCCGAACCAGATACTATTCGACGATTTCAGCTACGCCAACAAAGAACAACTCAAGAAGAACGGCTGGATCGTTCGCACTGTCGACGGCTGGCCCGGTGTGCCCGGCGCGAAATGGTTAGACACAAACGTGACGCTCCTCAAGGATCCGAGTAACGCGAAGAACCAGATCCTGCGCATGACGTCGTCGACAGACGGTACTCCCGCGAACACGACACAGACGCAGATCTGTCATCAACGCAAATACTTCGAAGGCACTTACTCCGCGCGCGTGCGCTTTTCCGATGCGCCAATTGTGGGACCGGACGGCGATCAACTCGTGCAAAGCTTCTACACGATCAGCCCTCTGAAAGCGCCGATGGATCTCGACTACAGCGAGCTCGATTGGGAATACCTGCCGAACGGTGGCTGGGGCATCGATGGTCCAACACTCTATTCAACGACGTGGGAAACGTTTAGCCCCGAGCCCAATTGGAAGAAAGACAACGTCTTCAAAACAACGAACGGCAACCAGGACGGCTGGCATACGCTCATTACTCAAGTCACCGGCGGCAAGGTCACCTATTTCATCGACGGCAAACTATTCGTCGAGCACGGTGGTGAGTATTATCCGGAAGACACGATGTCGATCAATTTCAATCTCTGGTTCATTCGCGACGGAATGATTAGCGCGAAAGAGCTGCGCAAGTATGAGGAAGACATCGACTGGGTTTTCTTTCAGGCCGGTATAGGAATGACGCCGGAACAAGTTGAAGCAGCAGTCGCTGACTTGCGACGACAGTCGATCAAGTTCCGCGACACAGTGCCACCGAAAACGCCTGCACTCGAGTCGCCATGTAACTTTTAATTCTGATTCTTCACCGCGCCGCGAATGTTGAGAAACGCGAGGCAAAGCTGGAGGAAGATGAGCGCGTAAGCGTGATCGTGCAGGCCCCAAACGATCCACAGCACGTTGCTGAGTAGAAACAGCCAGAACCCCCAGTTGCGCTTAAACTTTTTCTGAGAGCCAACCATCCACGCGGCGATGACCGTCACCACCATCGCCGGCCATTGGATCGCATCAAGTATGTCCATTGATCTGTGTCGCCTGTGCGGATCTCTGAGTGGCGAGGATCTGCTCTGCTAGCGGATGAACGCAGTTGTCACACGTGCCGCAACGCTCCTCTTCCATCTCCTCGTCAAAGTAATCGTGTAACAAACGCCAGCGGCACATCGCGCTCTGCCCGTACGCCATCATTCGTTCCAACTTCTCTTTGTTTTTCTTCCTGTTTTCTTCAGACACATTTTTCCCGCCGAGGAAAAACTGTTGCGTACGACGATCTTCGAGTTGATAAAAGAGCGAGCAGAGCGCGGGGTCACCGTCACGACCGGCGCGGCCTGCCTCCTGATAGTACGCTTCGAGTGAGCCAGGCATTTGATAGTGAACGACGAAACGAATGTCAGGCTTGTCGATACCCATGCCGAACGCATTCGTCGCCACGATTGCTTGCAGCTCACCGGACATAAACGCTTCCTGGTTCTGCGTTCGATCGCTCGCCTTCATGCGCCCGTGATACTTCTCAACCTTGAAATCGAAATCCTTCAGCCACTGAGTTAACGCTTCGACTGTTTTGACGGTGGCGCAATAGATGATGCCCGTGCCGTCATGTTCGCGCAGCACTCGCACGAGCTGTTCGTGCTTCTCGAGCTCGTTTGTGACTCGCTTCACTTCGAAGTGAAGGTTCGGCCGGTAGATACCCGTTCTAATCACACGAAGCTTTCCGATATCGAGCTGCTTTTCGATGTCTGCTGTGACTTCGGGAGTCGCAGTCGCAGTCAAGGAGAGGACAGGTGGTGAACCGAGCGTCTTCACTGCCGAGCCGAGTGCGAGATAAGCAGGACGGAAATCGTGGCCCCATTCCGAAATGCAGTGAGCTTCGTCAATCACGACGAAGTTGATCGTTTGCTTTCGCAGCTCAGCGAGAAATTCCGGTGTTGTAAGTCGCTCGGGCGTAACGAAGATGAAATCGCTCTCCTCAGATTTGATCTGCTCGAGGTTTTCCTCATGCTCGCTGGTGCTGAGTGCGCTGTTCAGTTGGGAAGCCTCCAAACCGGCGTCTTCCAACTTGTCGACTTGATCTTTCATCAACGCGATGAGCGGCGAAACGACGACTGTCGTGCCGGGCAGATGCAGAGTCGGCAACTGGTAACACAGCGACTTCCCTGCTCCGGTCGGCATGATCGCGAGCGTATTCTCGCCTTCAAGAACGGAACGTATGACTTCGGCCTGTCCGGGACGTAGGTTGTCGAGATTGAAGACGCTGCGCAGCGTGCGTTTCATCTTCGTCAATTCGCGTGTGACTTTGGGAACAAGAGCGCTCATAATTTCGGGCGGCTGCATTCATTCCAAACATTCGCAACCGGTCTTGAGGCTCTTGGCAAGCGTAGTGCCGTTCTTTTATGGACAACTTGATGGACGACGAGGAACTGGAGAAGCTTTCGCGAGACGATCACGTCACGTCGCTGAATCTTAGTGGTTCGGTCGTGACTGATCGCGGGCTGGAAGCCCTGCAACACTTACGCGAGCTGCGTGTGTTTGAAATGTGCTGGCAGAGCGGGATCACTGACAAGGGGATCTCGCATCTCCGCTACTGCGAGCAGCTCGAGGAAGTAGATCTGCTCGGCACTCACACTGGCGACGGTGCGATTGCGGCGCTCACAGGAAAGCCAAAGCTGCGGAAGTTCAAGACCGGCCGCAACGTCACGGACGAAGGGCTCTCTCTGCTTCATCAGTTTCCCGCTTTCAAAACGTGGGGCGGAGGCGAAGTTAAGTATGGTTTGATGTCTTTCGGCGCCGATCCGACAAACCTCCTGATCGATGGGCCATTCACGCGCGTCGCGGCGCTGAATGGACTCGACGGATTATTCGGTTTGAGCTTCTTCTGGCACACGTCAAACGTGCGTAGCGACGATCTTCAGTCGCTCAAAGCCTTACCGAATCTCGGTTACTTCGGTTGCCCGGGCGAGATTTGTGACGACGATGCGATGCGCCACATCAGCACGCTTCCTAATCTTCGCATGCTGATGGCTCAGGGAACGGTTGCTACTGATGAAGGATTTAAACACCTCAGTCAATCAAAGACGATTGAATACATCTGGGGTCGTGAGTGTCCAAACCTCACGGGCGCGGGGTTCGTTGCACTTGCAGAGATGCCGGCGTTGAAAGGCTTGGCTGTGAGTTGTAAGTTCGTTGACGACGCCGCTCTTGCGAAGCTGCCGAGTTTTCCCGCGCTCAAGGAGCTAATGCCAATGGATGTTAGCGACGACGGATTTCGTCACGTTGGTCGTTGTCGTCAACTCGAATCACTGATTCTCATGTACTGCCGCGACACGACCGATGCTGCAACGGAACACATCCAGGGATTGCCCAACCTGAAGAAGTATCACGCAGGCTACACACAAATTACCGACCGAACTCTCGAGATGTTGAGCCGCATGAGTTCACTTGAAGAACTGTCGTTTGAAGGATGCAAATCGATCACAGATGCCGGCCTCGCCGCGCTCGCCAGTCTTCCGCGCCTGCGCGAACTCTCCATCGGTGGCTCTCCAGGAGTGACGAGCACAAGCATCTCAGCCTTCCCAAAGAACATTCGCGTCACCTACTCCTCACATTAGTCTCTGCGGCCCTCTGCGTATCTCTGCGTTCTCTGCGCTAACCTACCATTAACGCAGAGATACGCAGAGAGCCGCAGAGAAAGATCTGAACTTTCTTATGAAGTCTTCTCGCCCTTTGTCTCCGTGTGGCTGGCCTCCTTCTTATGTCGCAGCCATTCGTCGATGCTCTCGCGAATGAACTCGCCCATGTCTTCGAAATCACGCGCCGACTTCTCCCAGAACTCCTTAAACTTGTTCGGATCGAACGCGAAGCCATACGCGTGCCTGCGTCCAAACCCTCTTGCTGGTCCTAGCTCGTCTTCGTAATACGCTGCGAGCTGTCTTGAAGCCATGGCCACGACCGTCAACGAACTGCCCGCCGGCAGCGGCTCGAAGATCACGCCCACGCCCGGATCCAACTCTTTGAGTCGCGTGAGCACGCGGTTGTATTGCTCAGCGCAAAACGCAGCCGCATCTTCTTTCCCGCCGGTCCATTCCGATTGCAACGCCATACGTGACGTGCGTCGTAGCACATTGATCAACTTAACTAACTCTTTCTCTCTCTCCATCGTCGCTCCTTGTCATTACTCACATCCAACGGCAATTGGTACGCATCGAACTCTCGCCCGCCGCGACCGGCAACCAAAGTAAAATCCACGCGCAAACTCCGGCTCATCGGCTTCGAAGTAAGCGAGCAGCTCCCGCGCTGCGATCCGCGTCACCTCGGGCGAAGCAGATTCACTCAACGGCGTAAACAATGGCTTGATCGCCGGCTCGAGCTCGGTTAATCGCGCGAGCACGCGGTTGTATTGCGCCACGCAGAACTGCGTCGCATCAGGTCCTGATTTCGTCCACGCGGCGTAACCCGCTGCGCGCGCGATTCGTCGCAGGACATTCAGCAGTTTCACTGTTTCTTTTTCCATCTCGTACTCCTTAGTTTGTTTCAACTTTAGCCCGCAACAGTTTCTTGCCGTGATGAATTCTCCACTTCACGGTCGACAGCGGCACTCCCATAAACGCGGCAATGCGTTCGAGTGGCATCTCGTCGAGAAATCGCAGACGCAACGGCATCGCGTAGTCACCCGGAAGACTGTCGAGCGCTGCAATCGTCGCTTCGTCACGCTCCTTATCAACCAGTGGTCTTGCCAGCGCTTCGATCTTTTCGAGCAACGCCTCGTCCAGGGCCACGCGGCCATTCGAGCGCGTCGTTTCGCTTTTACTGAAGCGCAAAGCTCGATGACGGGTTATCGCCGACAACCATGCACCAAACTTGCGCGGCTCTTCGATCCCTGGCAGCGCCTTGAAAGCGAGCAGTAGCGAGTCTTGCGCGACGTCTTCGGCGTGATCGGAGCCCACGATTGTTCGGGCTAATCTCACCACCGCCGGCCGGTACCGCACGACGAGCTCTTCGAACGCCTCTAAATTGCCCAGAATCGCCGCGACCACAAGCAGCTCGTCAGGCGACTCAGACGAACCCATCACCCCTCCAAGTCTCGATCAAAGCCTGGATTAAAACGTCCTTCATTGTGTATAGAGACATGTTACGAGGGAAAAGTTAGGTGAGTTTTGGAAATATATTGGACGGACTCATCTTTCGTCTATAAAATCCACGTCGTTCCCAGCGCGTCACTCGGCGCGTTTAACCCCTTCAAAACCCCAAGGAGCAAGGTGCGCAGTCCGCTGAAAATTTACATCCTGGGATTTGTCGCACTCGCAACGGCCGTGCTGTTGCGCTGGGTGCTCGATCCGTTGATGGGCGATGCGCTGCCGCTGGTCACGCTCTTCGGGGCGGTGGCGGCGGCCGTGTGGCTCGGCGGTTATCGCCCCGCGATCCCGGTCGTGCTGCTCGGCTATTTAGCTTGTTTTTACCTGTTCATTCCGCCTCGACACTCTTTTGATCTCGCCCGAGCCGATGTGGTCGGCTTGGTTGCGTACCTTTTCACCTGTTCCCTGATCATCATTTTCGGCGAAGCCGCACGCATCGCGCAGATACGCGCCGGCCAGCGACAGGAAATTTTTCGAGTCACGCTGCGAAGTATCGGCGACGCGGTGATCGCTACCGACAATCAAGGATGCGTTACCTACATCAATGGCGTTGGCGAGACGTTAACAGGCTGGTCACACCAGGACGCGCTCGGCCAGCCGCTCGACCGCGTGTTCCAAATCGTCAATGAAAGCACGCGTCTGCCGGTGGAGAATCCGGCCACGAAAGCGTTGCGTGAGGGAGTGATTGTCGGACTTGCAAACCACACAATCCTTATCAAAAAAGACGGCGCTGAATGTCCCATCGACGACAGCGCGGCGCCGATACGCAACGAGGAAGGATACGTCCCTGGATGTGTTCTGATCTTTAGAGACGTTACTGCGCAGCGTCTCATTGAACGGGGCCGGGCCAATCAACTTCACACGGCGCGACTGCTCGCATCGATCGTTGAATCGTCAAACGACGCCATCATCGGCAAGACACTCGATGGAATTATCCAAACCTGGAACGCCGCCGCGGAACAACTCTTCGGTTACACGGCCGAGCAGGCTGTGGGCCAACACATCTCGCTTGTGATCCCGCCCGAGCGTTTGGCCGAAGAAGATGAAATCATCGCCAGCTTGCGTGAAGGAAAACGAATCGAGCACTTCGAAACCGAACGATTGCGCAGTGACGGCCAGCGCATCATTGTTTCGCTCACCATCTCGCCGATAAAGGACGAGGCCGGAAACGTCATCGGCGCCTCGAAGATTGCGCGCGACATCACTGTGCAGAAGCGCGCCGAAAGTGACCGGCAGATGTTTGTCACGCTCGTGGAAAACAGCACCGACTTCATTGGCATCTGCGATCTTGAAGGTGTGCCCTTCTTTATCAATCGCGCTGGACTGGAGATGGTTGGTCTGAACGATATTGAAGAAGCGCGGCAAACGTCGGTGCAGGAATTCTTCTTTCCGGAAGACCAGGCGAAGATTATGAACGAGTTCTTTCCGGAAGTGCTGAATAACGGACACGGCGAGATCGAGATTCGCTTTCGGCACTTCAAGACTGGCGAGCCGCGTTGGATGGCGTACAAGGTGTTGGCGCTTACGGATGCTGCTAACCAGCCGATCGCGTTTGCGACTGTCAGCCAGGACGTCACCGAACGACGACGTCTTGCGGATGACTTGCGACGACTGGCTGCGGATCTTTCAGACGCCGATCGACGCAAGAATGAGTTTCTCGCCACACTTGCTCACGAGCTCAGAAATCCGCTTGCGCCGATGAGCAACATGCTCGAAGTTGTGAAGCGTGCGGACGGTGATAGCGCGGTGCTCAAACGCGCGCACGAAACACTCGAGCGACAGTTAGCGCAGATGATCCGGCTCGTTGACGATCTGCTCGATTTGAATCGTGTTACTCACGATCGTCTCGAGTTGCGACGCAGTGAGGTTGAGTTATCGTCAGTGATTCAACAGGCTGTTGAAGTGGCGCGACCTTTGGTTGATTCAGCGGGTCACCACTTGACCGTGGACCTGCCGGATGAGCCGATCTATCTCAACGCCGATGGTGCGCGGCTGGCGCAGTTGTTTGGCAACTTGCTCAACAACAGTTGCAAATACACTAGAGCTGGAGGAACTGTTTCGCTGAGTGCGAAGCGAGTTGGCGACGATGTGGAAGTGACGGTGAAGGACAACGGCGCCGGAATTCCGCAGGACAAGTTAGACAGTATTTTCGATATGTTTATGCAGGTGGAACGTACGTCGGAGCATTCGCAGGGTGGGCTCGGTATTGGATTGACGTTGGTAAAGCGTTTGACTGAGATGCACGGCGGATCGATCGAGGCGCGGAGTGCCGGCGAGGGACAAGGCAGCGAGTTTATCGTGCGTCTGCCGGTTCTCAGTCGCGAGGAAGTTGCGGCGCAGCATGGGCCAGACGTTGCGTCAGAGTCGCAACCGCAGCGACGCGTGCTTATCGTTGACGACAATCGTGACTCGGCTGATTCGCTGGCGATGTTGATGCAGATCACGGGCAACAAGACGTACATGGCCCATGATGGGGTTGAAGCAGTGGAAGCGGTTGAGAAGTATCGTCCGGAAGTGGTGTTGCTCGATATTGGTTTGCCGGGGCTGGACGGGCATGAAGTCTGCCGGCGCGTGCGCGAGCAACCGTGGGGCAAAGACATCGTTGTGATTGCATTGACGGGCTGGGGTCAGGAAGACGATCGTCGCAAATCCGAGGAAGCGGGGTTTGATGGGCATCTGGTGAAGCCGGTTGATTACGATAAGCTGCTGGAGCTGTTGGCGTCATTAACATCAATTGAGAAGGAGAAATATTCCTCCAATGTCATCGAATGAAATCGAGGATTATTACGAGCTGCTTCAGGTGAGTGACGCCGCTGAGCCGGAGACGATCAATCGCGTCTATCGCATGCTGGCGCAGCGATACCACCCTGACAACCGCGAGACGGGAAATGATGCTCGTTTCCGCGCGATCACCGAGGCTTACACAGCGCTCTCGAACCCCGAGAAGCGCGCGCAATACGACGCCACGAATCAGACGCGCAAGAAGGATCGTTGGCGTTTAGTGTCATCAGGCGCGCAAAGCGAGAATGACTTCGAGATGGAGCAAGTCGTCCGCCTAACGGTATTAGAGGCTTTGTACACGAAGCGCCGTGTCAACCCTCAAAACCCCGGCATCTATCTGGTCGAGTTGGAGCGCATGATCGGCCGCCCCCGCGAGCACTTGGAGTTTACAATCTGGTATCTGAATCAGAAAAAACTCATCAACAGCGACGACGCGAGGATGTACTTGACTGCGGACGGCGCGGAGTACTTGGAGGACAGTTATAAAAACAATCTGCAGCGCAAGCGCCTGCAATCCGGGAAGGAGTAGGTTTCAGTTTACTCGTTTACATAACCAACGCAATCGCTGCATTCCATGGCAACCAATCATCGTTTATGGACTCGCGACGAGTTGATAATTGCCTTCAATCTGTACTGCAAGATCCCCTTTGGTCAGATTGATGCACGCAATCCTGTAGTTATCGCACTTGCGGATGTCCTTGGTCGTACTCCTGGCTCACTCTCATGGAAACTTGCCAATTTCGCTCGCTTTGATCCGGCACTGCAGGCGCGAGGCATAAAAGGCGCATCGCATGGCAGCAAAGGTGAGTTCGAGGTGTGGGAAGAGTTTAATAATAACTGGGACTCATTGGCATTTGAGAGTGAACGTTTACTTGCAGAACTCACAAGGCAGTCGGTAGAGGAGATGAACGGACTGGAAGAGGACGATTTACCGAAGGACGGACTTGAAAGGGAAAGGATGGTTAAAGTCCGCGTAAACCAACGGTTCTTTCGTACAACTGTCTTAACGTCTTATGCGTCTCGTTGCTGTATCACGGGACTCGCGGTTCCAGTGCTGCTTAGTGCAAGTCACATCGCACCATGGGCCAAAGATCCGAACAATCGGATGAACCCACGTAATGGTTTGTGTCTAAACCTCCTTCACCATAAAGCTTTCGATGCAGGGCTAATAACCATCACGCCGGAATTTCGTGTTCGCGTCTCCACCTCGCTCGCAACATCAGTCACTTCGGAGTCAAACAAAATCTTCTTCACACAGTATGACAACCAACTCGCCCAACTTCCGCACCGCTTTTTACCTGATGCGTCATTACTCGAATGGCATAACCACACGATCTTTGTTCCATGACTATTTGGTTCATTTTATAGCTGTCGAAGGTTAGAATTTTGCGCGGCTCTTCCCCCCAACAAACGTGTTAAGATCCAGTACATGAACAAGTCCTCAGCCTTAGCTAATTGGACTCCCGAACAAATCGCGCTCGGCAAAAGGTGGGTAGAGAGGTGGAGACTCGCCGGAGAGGATCTAGAGCGCATCAGGCGCAAGGAGATTAGAGAGCTCGATACTTATGAAACCATCTCTCTGCTTTGCGGGTCCGCGGATTACACTCAACCTCCGTACGCACCAAAGCCATGGTCGGGCCTCATCGAACAACAACGCTGGTTCAAAAAGGCAGCGGGACGTGAATGAAGTCATTCAAGCGGCTGCCGAGCTCTAACAGGCTGCTGAAAAATTGACTGTTAATGGTGCTTCAGTCTTCATTGAATAGATTTGCTTATCGATGAATTGCGATTTTCTTTTTGCTGATGATCCCTTGAGTGGCTCATTTGCCACTTTCATTCGCTTACCTAAGCAACTACTGGCAACTGGTCAGAGTATCTCAGGTGACTTCGGCCAGGTTCCTGATGCGCACCAGATTGTAGGCGGCAGTAGCGAACTTAAAAATCCAACCCACCAATTCCACGCCGCGGTGCCGGGTCTTGCGCAACAGTCCGACGGTCTTCAACCAACCAAAGATTTCTTCCACTCGTTTGCGCTTACGCTGACTCACTTCATAGCCAGGATGGCGCGTGGTGCGCTGGTCAATGGCGCTGCCGCCGCGGCGTTTGTCGTTTTGGGCCACGTGCGGCGTGACCTGACAAGCGCGCAAGTCAGCGACAAAGTCTTTCGTGTCGTAAGCTTTGTCACCGCCCACCGTCACTCGTTTCTTTTGCGGTCGTTGCTGCAACATCAAAAGGGCTGCTTCCCGCTCGGCAGTGCCACTGGCCTTAGTCAGCCGCGCATTGACCACCAGACCATTGCGATTTTCCATTAGCACATGTCCTTGATAAGCGAGTTTCGCTTCGCTGCCTTTGCTCTTCTTAAACAGTCTGAGATCCGTATCCGTGCTCGATTGATGCGTTTTATTCGAGCGTTTCTGGCCATGGAAGTTCACCGTCGGATTGCCTGGATCATCCGGCTTGTCGTTACTATCGCTGTCCGAGCCATCTTTCGGTTGAAAGCTTTTCAGACTGGCCCAACCTTCCACCATCGTGCCGTCGACGGTGAAATGCTCGTCCGAGAGCAACTCTTTTGCGCGCGCCAATTCAAGTACTGCGGCGAAGAACTCTTCGGCGATTTCTCCGCGCAGCAGGCGGTCGCGGTTCTTGCTGAAAGTGGTGGCGTTCCACACTTCGTCGTCCATGTTCAAGCCGACGAACCAACGAAACAACAGGTTGTAGGACAACTGCTCCATCAGCATTCGTTCGCTGCGCACCGAGTAAAGCAGTTGCAGCAACAGCGCTCGCAGCAACCGCTCCGGCGCGATCGATGGTCGCCCCACCCGCGAATACAACTGGTCAAAGCGCGGCGACAGTTGCTTAAAGATCTCATCCGTCATCTTACGAATCGGGCGCAACGGATGATCAGCCGGCACTCGTTGCTCTGGCGAAATGTAACTGTACATGCCCGCTTGTTGTTCAGGTTCTCCCCGCATTCTGCTCCTCCGTCGTCGG
>DASYFE010000151.1:0-23320 GCA_036498585.1 Pyrinomonadaceae bacterium
ATTTGACCGTTCGAAGCCGCACGTGAACATCGGGACGATTGGGCACGTGGATCACGGGAAGACGACGTTGACGGCAGCGATCACGAAAGTTTTGGCGAAGAATAATCCGAAAGTGCAGTTTGTGGCCTTCGATCAGATCGATAAGGCGCCGGAAGAGAAAGCGCGCGGCATCACGATCGCGACGGCGCACGTGGAGTATGAGACGGCGAATCGTCACTACGCGCACGTGGACTGTCCCGGTCACGCCGATTACGTGAAGAACATGATCACGGGCGCGGCGCAGATGGACGGCGCGATTCTGGTGGTGGCGGCCACGGACGGACCGATGCCGCAGACGCGCGAGCACATCCTCCTGGCGCGGCAGGTAGGCGTGCCGGCGA
This sequence comes from Pyrinomonadaceae bacterium, assembly GCA_036498585.1. Taxonomy (GTDB): domain Bacteria; phylum Acidobacteriota; class Blastocatellia; order Pyrinomonadales; family Pyrinomonadaceae; genus PSRF01. The sequence continues at coordinate 381 of DASYFE010000151.1, forward strand.
TGGTGGTGTTCATGAACAAGGCGGACGCGGTCGACGATCCGGAGTTGCTGGAGTTGGTGGAGCTGGAAGTGCGCGAGCTTCTGAGCGCGTACGAGTTTCCGGGCGACGACATTCCGGTGATTCGCGGCAGTGCGTTGAAGGCTTTGGAAGGCGACCCCGAATGGGAGAAGACGGTGCTGGAGTTGATGGCGGCGGTGGATAGCTACATACCGACGCCGGAGCGCGACATCGAGAAGCCGTTTTTGATGCCGGTGGAAGACATCTTCACGATTCAGGGCCGCGGCACGGTGGCCACGGGTCGCGTGGAGCGCGGCAAGGTGAAGGTGAACGAGACGGTCGAGATTGTCGGTATTCGTCCGACCACTAAGACGGTGGTGACGGGCGTCGAGATGTTCAAGAAGCTGCTGGACGAAGGCACAGCGGGCGACAACGTCGGCTTGCTGTTGCGCGGAGTTGAGCGTAAGGACATCGAGCGCGGGCAGGTGATTTCGAAGCCCGGTTCGATCACGCCGCACACGAAGTTCAAGGCTGAGGCTTACGTGCTGACGAAGGAAGAAGGTGGACGTCACACGCCGTTCTTCACGGGTTACCGTCCGCAGTTTTACTTCCGCACGACGGACGTGACTGGGGTGGCGCACCTGCCGGAAGGCGTAGAGATGGTGATGCCTGGCGACAACGTGCAGATGTCGATCGAGCTGATCGCGCCCATCGCGATGGAGAAGGGTTTGCGATTCGCTATTCGTGAAGGCGGTCGCACGGTCGGAGCAGGTACGGTTTCAGAAGTGATTGAATAGGTCATCCTATGAACGAAAAAATTCGCATTCGCCTTAAAGCTTACGATCACCGCGTGCTGGACCAGTCAACGACGGAAATCGTCGAGACTGCAAAACGCACGGGAGCTCGTGTCGCGGGTCCAATTCCTTTACCCACAGTGAAGAACAAATGGACCGTGCTGCGCTCGCCGCATGTCGACAAGAAATCGCGCGAGCAGTTTGAGATTCGCACGCACAAGCGGTTGATGGACATTCTCGACCCGACGCCGCAAACGGTGGATGCGCTGATGAAGCTGGATCTGCCCGCCGGCGTTGATGTGGAAATCAAGGCGTTCGGCAGGCAGTAATTTGTAGACAGGATCTACAAGATTTTACAGGACTAACAAGACTTATCCTGTAATCCTGAAACATCTTGTAAATCTTGTGCCCAGGATTGAGAAAATGATCAACGGAATCATCGGAAGAAAAATCGGCATGACGCAGATCTTTGCGGCGGACGGCTCGGTCACCCCAGTGACCGTCATCAAAGCCGGCCCATGCGTCGTCGTGCAAAAGAAGTCTGCGGCAGGTCCTGACGGTTACGACGCGGTTCAACTCGGACTCGTCGATGAAAGACCTGTTCGTTTGAAGAACGTTACCAAGCCGATGCGCGGGCACTTCGAGAAAACCGGCGGTGGCATTCCACCGACACGGATTCTGAAAGAGTTTCGTCTCACCGAAGGCGGTGACGGCGCAAACGTCGGCGACAAAGTGCTCGTCGATCAGTTTTCTGATGGCGAGATGGTGGACGTAATCGGGCGTTCGAAGGGACGTGGTTTCGCGGGCACGATCAAGCGTCACAACTTCAATCGTGGTCCGGAGTCGCACGGCTCGATGAACGTGCGTGCGCCGGGTTCGATCGGCGCCTCGGCTTATCCCTCGCGAGTGGTCAAGGGAAACCGTTCGTCGGGTCACATGGGCGACGTTCGCGTCACCACCAAGGGCCTGACAGTGGCGCGTGTGGATGCCGAAAACAATATTTTGATGATTCGTGGCGCGGTGCCCGGAGCGAATGGCAGCGTGGTGGTTGTCCGCAAGGCGATTAAGAAATCGTAGTGTTCTGATGAATTTCTCTGTGCAACCTCTGTGTTCTCTGTGTCTCTGTGGTTGCTTTTTGTGCGCGATTAACCACAGAGAACACAGAGGTTGCACAGAGAAGCAGTTCGGATTAGGAGTTGGGTATGCCGACAGTCAAGGTGCGCAACATACAAAATGAAGAGATTGGTGAGGTCGAGCTGTCTGACGCTGTTTTTGGCGCGCCTCTAAACGAAGGATTGATTCACGCGGCCGTGCGAAATTTCATGGCGAACGCGCGTCAGGGCACGTCAGCGACCAAGACTCGCGGCGACGTTTCCGGGGCGGGGAGAAAGCTCTGGAAGCAGAAGGGCACCGGTCGTGCTCGTATCGCTTCATTGCGTTCTCCGCTCTGGAAAGGCGGCGGCAACGCGCATGGACCGCAGCCACGTGACTGGTCCTACAACATGCCGCGCAAGATGCGACAGGGCGCTTTGCGCTCGGCGCTTTCAGAGCGCGTGCGTGAAGGAAGCGTGTTCGTCGTCGATGGCTGGAGTCTCGATAAGCCGAAGACGAAAGACTTTTCACAGTCGTTGACGAAGCTCGGACTCGGCGGCAAGACGCTGATCGTGGATTCACTCGAGAACGATAACCTCGTGCTGTCGGCGCGCAACCTGCGCCACACGAAAGTGGTCAACAGCTTCGGTTTGAATATCTACGATCTGCTCTATCACGACCAGCTCGTGCTTTCGCGTGAAGCGGCAAACGAGCTCGAGCAGTTACTCGGCAACAGCAAGAACGAGGCGACTGAAAGCAATACTGAGGAGGCGGCCTAAAAGATGAGAACAGTTTGGGACATCATCAAGTCGCCGGTGATTACGGAGAAGGCGCTGGCCGCCAAAGAGGAATCACAGGACACGCGCCAGTTGCTGACCTTCCGCGTCGATCGACGCGCCACCAAGCCGGAGATCAAGTCGGCAGTCGAGACAATCTTCCAGGTGAAGGTGGACGAGGTCCGCACGATCAATTTCATGGGCAAGCTGGCGCGGCGCGGACGTTTTGAAGGCCGAAAGCCTTCGTGGAAAAAGGCGTACGTAACTCTGAAGCAAGGCGAGAAGCCGGTTGATTACGGCGAAGCGATATAACGGACTAGCACGATGGGCATAAAGAAACTTACACCGACATCGGCGGCGCGACGATACCAAACGTATCTGACGCGTGACGAGTTGACGCTCGGAGCAGTGCCCGAGAAGTCTCTGCTCGAGCCTAAGAAGCGTATTTCGGGACGCAACAACGATGGTCGTATCACGGTGCGACGTCGCGGCGGCGGTCACAAGCGTTTTTACCGGATTGTCGACTTCAAGCGCGACAAGGACGGCATAGCCGGACGCGTTACGCAGATCGAATACGATCCGAATCGTTCCGCGCACATCGCGCTGATCACATACCTGGACGGCGAGAAGCGCTACATCCTCGCGCCGACGGGTTTGGAAGTCGGCAAGACGATCATGAGCGGCGCCGAGGCTGACATTCTGCCGGGTAACACTCTCCCGCTGATCAATATTCCGCTCGGTACGCAGATTCACAACATCGAGCTTCGTCCCGGCAAGGGCGGGCAGATGGCGCGCTCCGCGGGTACGTTTGCGCAGCTCGTCGCGAAGGAAGGCAGCTACGCGCAATTGCGTATGCCGTCCGGTGAAGTGCGACGCGTGCCGCTCGTCTGCAGGGCGACGGTGGGCCAGGTCGGCAACATCGAGCACGAGAACGTCTCGCTCGGCAAGGCCGGCAGATCGCGTTGGAAAGGTTTGCGTCCGAAGGTTCGCGGTGTGGCGATGAATCCTGTGGATCATCCGCACGGCGGCGGCGAAGGCAAGACTTCCGGTGGACGTAATCCGGTGACGCCGTGGGGCCAGCCGACACGCGGTTACAAGACGCGCAGCAACAAGCGCACGCAGAAGATGATCCTGAAGGATCGGAGAACTAAATAATGGCTCGTTCAGTTAAGAAGGGACCGTTCATCGACAAAGGCATCACGAAGGCCGTTGAGAAGGCGCGCGCCGGTAGTCAGCGCCCGCCGGTGATCAAGACCTGGTCGCGGCGCTCGACGATCACGCCTGACATGGTCGGACTCACGTTCGGAGTGCACAACGGCAAACGTCACCTGCCGATCTACGTGACGGAGAACATGGTGGGCCACAAGCTCGGTGAGTTTGCGCCGACGCGCACGTTCAAGGGCCACTCGGGAACGAAGGTCGAAAAAACGAGTAAGGTTGCGGGAGCGCCACCGAAGTAAAGGACTGAGAGATGGAAGCAACAGCGAGTGCGAAATATTTACGAGGTTCCGCGCAGAAGGCGCGACTGGTCGTGGATATGATTCGCGGCAAAGACGTCAACCAGGCGCTGGCTATCTTGCGGTTTACGAAGAAGCGCGCAGCCGGCCACATCGAGAAGTGCATGCGTTCGGCGATCGCCAACGCGAACGAGATTGCCGAGAAGGCAAACATCTCGATCGACCCGGATGATTTATGGGTGCGCACGGCGTTTGTCGATCGTGGACCAACGAAGAATCGTCGTCGCGTGCGTCCGGCGCCGCAGGGCCGCGCGTATCGCGAGCAAAGACACTTCTGTCACGTGACGATCTCTTTGAGTAACGACGAGCGACCGTCAACCGACGGCAAGAAGCCCGAAGCAGAGGCGAAGACCGCGAAGCCCGCGGAGAACAAGCGACGCAAGCGCGGTGGGGCCGCGGCTGCGCCGAGAGCAAAACGCGCGACACCGAAGACGGAAGAAGCCGCTACTGAGAAGTCGGAGACGAAGAAGACTTCGAAGCGGAAGGCGAGGGGCGGAGAAGTCTCCACCGAAGAGTAATCGACAGTAATAACTGGAGAAGATTGTGGGTCAAAAAGTTCATCCATACGGTTTTCGACTCGGCTACAACAAAGACTGGCACTCGCACTGGTTTGCCAAAAAACAGTTTGGCGAGTTTCTGCTTGAGGATCTGAGGCTGAAACGCGATCTCAAGCAGCGCTTTGCAGGTGCGGGCGTATCGCACGTCGATATCGAAAGGGCCGCGAATCGCCTGAAGATCATCATCTACACCTCGCGACCGGGAATCATCATCGGCCGCAAGGGCGCGGAGATCGACAAGCTCAAGAGCGATCTGTCTTCGAAGACCGGGCGCGAAGTGCTCGTCTCGATCCAGGAGATCCACAAGCCCGAGCTCAACGCGCAGCTACAGGCCGAGAAGATCGCGGCGCAGCTCGAGAAGCGCATCGCGTTCCGACGTGCGATGAGAAAGGCTGTCGAGGAGTCGCTGCGATTTGGCGCGCAGGGAATCAAGGTCAAAGTCAGTGGTCGTTTGAACGGCGCTGAGATCGCACGCAGCGAGTGGCACTTGCAGGGACAGCTTCCGCTGCACACTTTGCGCGCCGATATCGATTATGGTCTCGCTGAGGCGCGGACGACGTTTGGACAGATTGGTGTGAAGGTTTGGATCTATCGCGGCGAGATTCTCGATCCGAAGGCTGCGATGGCGCGTGGCACCGGTTCGGATCCGATCAATGAGACTCGCACAGGGGAGCGCGAGCGTCGCCCGCGTACGCGCCGCGAACGCGAGGGCGGATCGGATGGTAGACGACCGCGAACAGAAAATCAGTAGTACACAAAAAGGCACAAAATTGTTCATGTGATTTTTGTGCCTCTTGGTGGCGAAAAAGGTGAATCGTTATGTTGATGCCGAAGAAAGTTAAGCACCGGAAGCAGATGCGCGGGCGCATGACTGGCGTCGCGACTCGTGGCAGCGAGATCAGCTTCGGTGAGTATGGGCTCAAGAGCCTGGAGCCGGCGTGGATTACCGATCGACAGATCGAGGCTGCTCGTATCGCGATGACGCGTCACATCAAGCGTGGCGGCAAGATCTGGATTCGCATGTTTCCCGATAAGCCGGTGACGAAGAAGCCTGCGGAAACGCGCATGGGCAAAGGCAAGGGCGCGCCGGAATACTGGGTGGCGGTGGTCAAGCCGGGGCGAATTCTTTACGAGATCGAAGGCGTGGATGAGACGACCGCGCGTGACGCGATGCGGCTCGCGGCCCAGAAGCTTCCGATCAAGACGAAGTTTGTGACCCGCGCCGATCAGGAAGGAGGCGCGATCTAACGATGAAGAGACGAGAAGAGGTCGACAAGTATCGCGAGATGGGCGAAGACGAGCTGCGCGCCGAAGCAGTGCGGTTGCGTGAGTCGTTGTTTCGCTTGAACTTCAAACTCGCGCTCGGCGAGGTTGACGCAGTCAAGCGCATTCGCCAGGAAAAGAAAGCGCTGGCGCGGATTCAGACGATCGCGAGCCAGCGAAGTTAGGACTAAACAGAATGGCAGAGAATCAAGAAAACGAGAGCGCAAACGCTGCGGAACCAAAGGCCGCCGCAGCTTCTGAAGAGAAAGCCGGCCGTGCAAACCGGTCGCAGAAAGTTGGGACCGTCTCGTCTGACAAGATGACGAATACCGTCGTGGTTCGGGTGGACCGCCTGGTCCGGCACCGCAAGTATCGCCGCTACGTGCGTCGCACGTCGAAGTTCATGGCGCACGACGAGCTCGGCGCGACAGTGGGCGACAAGGTGCGAATCGTTGAAACGCGTCCACTTTCCGCGCGCAAGCGCTGGCGTGTAATTGAGATCGTTCAGAAAGCTGCGAAGTAGGCGGCGATAGTCGGAGGTAACGACAGTGATCCAGATGCAAACCTCTCTGGAGGTTGCTGACAATTCAGGGGCGCGACGCGTGGAGATGATCATGCCGATCGGCGGCTCCACCGGAAAGATTGCGAGTCTGGGAGACCGCATCAAGGTGACGGTCAAAGAGGCTTCGCCGGACGGCACGATAAAAAAGGGCACGGTCCAGGACGCGGTGATCGTGCGCACGCGCAAGGAAGTGCGCCGCGCTGACGGAACGTACGTCAGGTTCGATCAGAACGCCGCGGTGCTGATCAAGGAAGACGGCACGCCCATCGGTACGCGCGTGTTTGGACCAGTAGCGCGTGAGCTGCGCGACAAGAACTTCATGAAGATCGTTTCGCTCGCGCCGGAGGTAATTTAAGAGATGGCAGGAACAAAGCGCTCCAAGATCAAGAAGAACGACCAGGTGGCGATCATTGCCGGGCGCGACAAAGGCAGGCGCGGCCGCGTGCTGGAAGTGTTGCCGGCGAAAGGCAAGATCAAAGTGGAAGGCGCGGGCATGATCAAGCGTCACCAGAAGGCAAACCCGCAGGCGAATAAAGGCGGCGGCATCATTGATAAGGAATCATTTATCGACATCTCGAACGTGCAGTTGATCGACCCGCAGTCAGGCAAGCCGACGCGCGTGCGGTATCTGATCGAGAGCGATGGTTCGAAGACGCGCACGGCGGCCTCGAGTGGCCACAGTGTTGAGAAGTAGAAGCGCGCAAGTTGAATTCGAGGATCTGACATGGCTGCAAGGTTAAAAGAGCGATATCAAAAAGACGTGGCGCCGCAGATTGCCAAGGAGTTTGGCATCACTAATCCCATGGCTGTGCCGCGTATCCAGAAGGTCGTAATCAACATGGGCATGGGCGAGGCGATTGCGAACCAGAAAATACTCGACACCGCGGCGGATGAGCTGCGCGCGATCACGGGTCAGAAGCCCGTGGTCACGAAAGCGAAGAAGTCGATCGCGTCGTTCAAGCTGCGACAGGGAATGCCGATCGGTGTTGTCGTTACTTTGCGTGGCGACCGGATGTATGAGTTTCTCGACCGGCTCGTGTCGGTGGCGCTCCCGCGCGTGCGCGACTTTCGCGGCGTGTCGCCGAAGGCTTTCGATGGTCGTGGCAACTACACGATCGGAATTCGCGAGCAGTTGATCTTCCCGGAGATCGATTTCAACAAGGTCGACAAGCTGCGCGGTATGAATATCACGATCGTGACCACCGCGCGCAACGACGAACAGTCGCGAGCGCTGTTGAAGGGGTTAGGGATGCCCTTTAGAACTTAAACGCGGATTACACGGATAGAAGAACGATATGGCAAAGAAATCACTGATTGCGAAAGCGGCCCGCAAACCGAAGTTCTCGGTGCGCGCCTACACTCGATGTAAACGCTGTGGACGGCCGCGAGGTTATTTGCGGAAGTTCAACCTGTGTCGCATCTGTTTCCGTGAACTCGCGCTGCAGGGACAGATCCCTGGCGTTGTTAAGTCGAGTTGGTAACTGGCAATTAATTGACGGAGTTAATTCATGACTGATCCTATTGCCGATATGTTGACGCGAATCCGCAACGCCATTGCGGCGAAGCATTCGCGTGTAGATATTCCGGCTTCAAAGCTCAAACTCGAGATTGCCCGCATTCTGAAGGAAGAGGGTTACATCAACAACTTCGTCATCAAGGGCGAAGGGCTCAAGCGCACCGTGCGCATCTTCCTGCGTTACGACGCGCGCGGCACGTCTTCAATCACATACCTCCAGCGCGTCTCGACGCCCGGCCGGCGCGTGTACGTCGGCTCGAGCGAGATTCCGAAGGTGCTCGGTGGCTACGGTATCAACATCGTCTCCACTTCGAAGGGTTTGATGAGCGGCAAGGCGGCGAAACGCGAGAACATCGGCGGCGAGCTACTCGCGCAAATCTATTAGACAGGACAAGCGTTATGTCACGAATTGGAAAAAAGGTAATCGCGGTGCCGAAGGGCGTGTCCGTCACCGTTCACGAGCGCGAGCTCGAAGTCAAAGGACCGAAGGGCACGTTGAAGACTCCTATCCCTGCAGGGATCAGCTTCAAGGTCGAAGGCGAGGAGTTGCGCGCCGAGCGTGCTTCGGACGAGCAGGCCGCGCTGCATGGTCTGGCGCGTGCGCTCGCAAACAACGCCATCGTCGGCGTGACCGAAGGCTTCAGCAAGCAGATGGACGTGGTCGGTGTCGGTTACAAGGCCGATGTGCAGGGCAAGAAGATCGTCTTCTCGCTCGGTTATTCACACCCGATCGAGTTTCCCCTCCCGCCTGAAGTCGATGTGAAGGCTGAGCGTATGACGACGAAGGGAAGTATTCAGCAGTACCAGACGACGTTGACGTTGACCAGTATCGACAAGCAGAAGCTGGGCCAGGTCGCAGCCGAGATGCACAAGCTTCGCAAGCCGGATGCTTACAAAGGCAAGGGCGTGCGTTATGCAGGTGTGCCGATCAAGTTGAAGCCCGGGAAGACCGGAAAATAGTAAGACCGGAAAATAGTTTTTGACGTAGAGGCCGAGATGGCAAACACTAATAGAGCAGAAGTGCGAACCGCGATTCACTCGCGCATTCGTCGCAAAGTAAAAGGAAGCACGGAGAGACCGCGACTCGCGATCTATCGCAGCCTGAAACACATCTCCGCGCAGGTGATCGACGACCGCATGGGCCAGACGCTCGTGTCGGCGTCGTCAACGGAGAAGGATCTGCGCACTGGCAGCGGCGGCAATCTCGACGCAGCGCGTCGTATCGGCCAGGCGATCGCCGAGCGCGCGCTCGCGAAGGGGATCGAGCAGGTCGTTTTCGATCGCGGCGGCTATCTCTATCACGGTCGCATCAAGGCTTTGACGGACGCGGCGAGGGCGGCGGGCTTGAACAAGAATGAAGTAGTCGCCGAGCCTGAAGCAGCAGAAGAGGCGCCGGCTGCGGAAGTCGCCGAGCCCAAGGAAAAGAAGTCAAAGAAGAAGAAACAAGAATAGTGCTTCTCTGTGCAGCCTCTGTGTTCTCTGTGTCTCTGTGGTGAGATCGGAACTTAACCACAGAGACACCGAGAACACAGAGGTAGCACAGAGAAGCAGTAAGCAGATTAAATTATGAGACAACCCAAGCAACGCATTCCCGCGCAGGGGCTCGACCTGAAAGATCAGGTAATCTCCATCAATCGCGTCACCAAAGTCGTTAAGGGCGGTAAGAACCTCTCGTTCGCGGCGCTCGTAGTGGTTGGTGATGAAGGCGGGCACGTCGGTTTCGGCACCGGCAAGGCGCGCGAAGTGCCCCTCGCGATCAAAAAGGGAGTCGAGGCCGCGAAGAAGAACCTGATTCGCGTGCCGCTGATCAATAACACCCTCCCGCACCAGTTGATTGGTGAATACGGCGCAGGTCGTGTTCTGGTCAAGCCTGCTTCGGAAGGTACTGGAGTTATCGCGGGCGGCGCGGTGCGTGCGGTCATGCAGGCAGTCGGCGTCAGAGACGTGCGCACGAAAGTGCTGGGCTCGACGAATCCGCACAACGTGGTCCGTGCGACTTTCGATGCGTTGTTGCGAATGAAGGATCCGATGGAGCTCGCTCGCTTGCGTGGCAAGCAGGTTGAGGAGATGTAGAGTATGCCGCGTAGAGCAAACAGCAACACAGAATCACAAGCGACAATTCGTATCGAGTACTACCGGAGCTTTATTCATGCGCCGAAGACGCACAAGACGATCGTGCGCAGCCTGGGTTTGCGGAAGTTGAATCAGGTTGTCGAGCGTCCGGATAACGACTCGATGCGCGGCGCCGTGGCGAAAGTGCCGCACTTGTTAAGGATAGTTGAATAGTAGGAGTTCATGATGGCGATTAGTCTTAATAGTCTAAAGCCGGCGAAGGGTTCGACGCACAAGAAGAAGCGTGTCGGGCGTGGGCCAGGCTCGGGTCTGGGCAAGACCGCGGGTCGCGGTGAGAAGGGACAGAAGTCTCGTTCGGGTTATTCGCGCAAGATCGGTTTTGAAGGCGGCCAGATGCCCCTGCACCGGCGCTTGCCGAAGCGCGGTTTCACCAATATCTTTAAGAAGCAATGGCTCGAGATCAGTCTCGCCGCACTCGATCAGCATTTTGAAGCGAACGAAGAGATCACTCCGGAAGTGTTGCACGTTCGCGGCCTGATCAAGAAAGCCAAGCACGACGTGGTGGTGCTCGGAAACGGCGAAGTCTCAAAACCGCTTCGTGTTTCAGCCCACCGGTTCACCAAGAGCGCTCGGCAAAAGATCGAGCAGGCAGGCGGTGCAGTAGTCGAGATTGCCGGATAGCCTGGGATCGCCGGCAGGAGAACAGTAATGGAAAAGTTTTTTGCCGCGGTTCGCAATATGTTCAATGTGCCGGATCTACGCCGGCGCATTTTCTTTACACTCGGTCTGCTTGCTGTTTACCGCCTTGGCGCGCACGTCGGCGCGCCCGGTATCAACAAGGTGCGCCTCGATGAAGTTTGGCGCGACGTGGCGGGAACCCTCCTCGGCGTGCTCGACCTCTTCTCGGGGGGAAACTTCCGCACGATTTCAATCTTCGCTTTAGGCGTCACTCCGTACATCACCGCGTCCATCATTCTTCAGCTCATGACGGTCGTCTCGCCGCAGCTCAAGAAGTTGCAGGAAGAAGGCGAGATGGGCCGTCAGAAGATCAACCAGTGGACGCGCTACCTGACGGTTGCGCTCGCTGGGATCCAGACTTCGTTCGTGGCGCACTGGCTGCAAGTCAACGGCGTCGGCGCGCCCGGCTGGGGTTTCCGTCTCAGCACGGTTCTGACTCTTACCACGGGCACGATGTTCGTTATGTGGCTGGGCGAGCAGATTACTGAGCGCGGTATCGGCAACGGTATCTCTCTGCTGATCTTTGCGGGTATCGTGATTGGTCTGCCGCGCGGCGTCCTTCAGGTATCCGAGCGTCTCACCGGCGGCGATACGATGCAGATCCTCGGCGTTTTTGCCATGGTAGTTGCGCTGATTGCCATCATCGGTTTCATCGTATTTGTCGAAGCAGCACGACGAAAGATTCCTGTCAGCTACGCGAAACGACACGTTGGCCGACAGGTAGTGGGTGGTCAGCAAACGACCATGCCGCTGAAGATCAATATGGGCGGCGTGATCCCCGTGATCTTTGCGTCGTCGGTTTTGTCGATGCCGCAGAGTCTTTTTGCGGCGTTTCCTCCCGACCCGGCTAATCCGAACACTTGGTGGGCGAAGATCTACGGCTTCTTCACGATCTTCCATCCGGGAGATCCGTATTACGAGTTGATCTTCCTGTCGCTGATCATCTTCTTCACGTTCTTTTACGTATCGATCGTTTTCAACGTAGAGGAAGTGGCTGACAACCTGCGGAAGCATGGCGGGTTCATGCCGGGCATTCGTCCGGGCCGGGCGACTGCTGAGTATCTCTGGACGATCATGAATCGTTTGACGACTGTAGGTGCGGTCTATCTTGCCCTCGTGGCGTTCGTGCCGCAGTTCATGTTGAGCGGTTTCAAGGTTGGTCGATTGCCGATGATCGGTACGTGGCTGGAATCGTTTGTCAGTACGACGCCCGGTCTCTCATGGATCCCGACAGGCATGGGCTACAACTTCTATTTTGGCGGTACGTCGCTGCTGATTCTTGTCGGCGTCGCGATGGACACAGTCGCCCAGATCGAAGCGCAGCTCGTGATGCGCAACTACGAAGGCTTTCTGGGCGGTGGCAGTCGCCTGCGTGGGCGGCGCTCCTGATCCTTTATGGCAAAAATCATAGTGTTGATGGGTGCGCCTGGTGCCGGAAAAGGCACGCAGGCGCGCTTGCTTCAAGAACGTTTACATTTGCCGCAGATCTCGACGGGGGACATTTTTCGCGCGCTCAAACACGCCGACACGCCCCTCGCGCAGGAAGTTCGCGATATCATGGACCGGGGACAACTGGTTCCCGATGAGCTGACAATTCAAGTGGTCAAAGAGCGCACCGCGCAGGTCGATTGTAAGAACGGCTACATTCTCGACGGCTTTCCGCGCACCCCCGCGCAGGCGCGGAGCCTGGAGAAGCTCGCCGCGGAACAGGGTAATGACATCGTAGCGATACTGATCGACGTACCGATGGACCTGCTCGAGAAGCGGATGACCGGACGGCGCAATTGCCCGGTTTGCAACGAGATTTACAATATCTATTTCAAGCCGCCGCGCCACGACAACGTTTGCGATTTGCATCCTGAAGTACAGCTCGTGCAGCGCGCGGACGACAATTCGGAGACGGTGCGCGCGCGACTCGCAACGTTCGAGGAACAAACGCGACCGTTGATCGATTACTACAAAGCGGCCGGGTTGCTGCAGACGGTCGACGGGACTGGAGAGCCGGAAGCGATCTACGAGGACATCGTAAGACTGCTGCCACAGATCCGTGGCTAAGATTTAGAAATGATTATTGGGAAGTCGAAAAAAGAACTAGAGAAGATGCGGGCGGCGGGACGGCTGGTCGGGCAGGTGCGGGAGCATTTGCGCGGTATGGTCAAGCCGGGGATCACGACAATCGAGATCGATCGCGTCGCGGAGAAGATGATTCGTGACGCGGGCGCTTTGCCGACGTTCAAGGGATACAACGGATTTCCGTATTCGATTTGCGCCTCGGTCAACGAGCAGATCGTTCACGGGTTTCCGTCGAATTACGCTTTGAAGGAAGGCGATATCTTCTCGATTGATTGTGGCGTCACCCTCGAAGGTTATGTGGGCGACACGGCTACCACCGTTCCGGTGGGCGAGGTCGATGAGGAGAAGCTCAAGCTGATTCGCGTGACCGAGGAATGCCTGGAGCGTGCGATTCAGAAGTGCCGCGCCGGAAACCATCTCGGTGATATCGGTTGGGCGGTGCAGGAACATGCTGAGGCCAACGGGTATACGGTGGTGCGCGACTACGTCGGTCATGGGATCGGACGGCGAATGCACGAGGATCCGCAGATTCCGAACTACGGCCGGCCAGGGCTCGGACCGAAGATCAAGACCGGGTACGTGTTCGCGATCGAGCCGATGGTCAATCAGGGGACGCATTTTACGAAGGTTTTGGCGGATGGATGGACGGTCGTGACCGTGGATGGGAAGCCGAGCGCCCACGCCGAGCACACGATCGCGATTACTGAAGACGGTCCGGAGGTGTTGACACAGGTTTCTTCAAACACAGACCTGCGTTTATCCGCGTAATCCGCGGCTAAATACAACCATCAGGTAGTGGGTCACTTTGAAAATACGCCGAAGGCGTTGGCTAATTTCAGCCGAGGGTTGGAGCGCAGCGACAACCCTAGGTATAAATTCAAAATACACGCAATACCCTGAAAGGGTTAGGCGGTAGGCGAACCCTTACAGGGTTCAATTGATCGTTAACGACAAACCCAGGGTTCTCGCTGCGCTCGAACCCCTGGGCTGAAATTAGCCAACGCCTTCGGCGTATTTTCAAACTGGCCCATTACCAACCGTCACCTTAGCTTGGCAAAGAAAAGGGCCGCGTGCTATTATTCGCAGTTTGTCGGCAGCGTCGTAATTCCACCCAGAGAGGATATGGCGAAGGAAGAAGCGATAGAGGTCATGGCAAAGGTGCTGGAGACTTTGCCTAACGCTATGTTTCGGGTCGAGTTGGAAGACAGCCAGCATCAGGTGCTTGCGCACATATCAGGGAAGATGCGCAAGCATTTTATTCGAATACTTCCGGGTGACAGGGTTTTAGTGGAGCTTTCGCCGTACGATCTCAATCGCGGCCGCATCACTTATCGCTATAAATAGTTAACGAGGTTACGTAATGAAAGTCCGTGCGTCAGTGAAAAAGATGTGCGACAAGTGCAAGATCATCCACCGCAAAGGCGTGGTGCGCGTGATTTGTGCGAATCCCAAACATAAACAGAGACAAGGATAACGAGAAATACAATGGCACGTGTAGCAGGAGTAGATTTACCGCCCAATAAGAGAGCCGAGGTTGGCCTGACTTACATCTACGGCATTGGCCGCTCGCGTTCGAGTTCTGTGCTGAAGGAAGCGGGGGTCAACGTCGACACTCGCGTGCGCGATCTGAGTGAAGACGAGCTGAGCCGCATCCGTGCCATTCTGGAAGCGCAGGGTGAGATCGAAGGCGACCTGCGCAAGCGCGTCCAGATGGACATCAAGCGCTTGATGGACATCGGTTGCTATCGTGGTCTCAGGCATCGCCGTTCGTTGCCGGTGCGCGGCCAGCGAACTCATACAAACGCTCGCACGCGGAAAGGTCCGCGACGCGCCACCATCGCCAAGAAGAAGGCGCCCGGCAAGAAGTAGTTTTTGATTGTTCGACTGAAAAGTTATGGCTAAAGCAGGCGGAAAAAAGAAGCTCTTTCGGAAGAAAGAGAAGAAGAACGTTCCCAACGGCATCGTGCATATTGCGGCGTCGTTCAATAACACCATGATCTCGATCACGGATCTCGAAGGGAACTTGATTGCGCAATCGTCAGCCGGCGCGCGTGGCTTCCGTGGCTCGCGTAAAGGGACGCCGTTCGCGGCGCAGCAGGCGGCTTACGAAGCTGCGAAGAAGGCGCACGAAGCGGGCATGCACCAGTGTGAAGTGCGTGTGAAAGGACCAGGCGGTGGACGCGAGTCAGCGATCCGCGCGATCGCGAATGCGGGCATCCGCGTGATGACGATTCGCGATACGACGCCCATCCCGCACAACGGCTGCCGTCCGCCGAAACGACGCAGAGTTTAGTTGATTCGTGTGATTTACGACAGTCGTTTACAGGATTTACAAGATTAGACAGGATTTACATGTCAATCCTGAAAAATCTTGTGAATCCTGTCTAAGACTGAAAACCAAAGGAAGAAGGATCCCTTTCATGGGATCTGTAAACTTTTCCGGCCTGAATCAGACCGGAGGCAATAGACCGGAGGCAAATTAATTGGCTAGGTATAGAGATGCTGTGTGTCGCCTTTGCCGTCGCGAAGGCGCGAAGCTGTTTTTGAAGGGCGATCGTTGTTACAAACCCGCTTGTCCGATTGAAAAACGTGGTACGCAACCGCCGGGTCAGCATGGTAATTCGCTGCGCCGCGGCAAAGCGCTGGTTGGCTATGGCCAGCAGCTCAGAGAGAAGCAGAAGGTCAAACGCATCTACTTCATTCTCGAAGGCCAGTTTCGAAACTACTTCGAACGCGCCGCGCGCATGAAGGGTATTACGGGCGAGAACCTTTTGTTCCTGCTCGAGCGGCGACTGGACAATGCCGTTTACCGCGCGGGCTTTTCGACCTCACGCCGGCAGGCGCGACAGCTCGTTAACCACGGTCATATAACGGTCAACGATCGCAAAGTAGATATTCCCTCTTATCAAGTGAAGCCTGGCGACACCATCAGCGTGCGAGAGGCAAGCAGAAAGAACTCTCATATCGAGGGTGCGTGGCAAACCGCGTCTGGTCGTGGACGCCCGTCGTGGATCTCCGCAGACGGCGGCGACATGGCTGCGCGTGTGAGCGGCTCGCCAGTGCGTGACGATATCGACCGCACGATCAACGAGCAGTTGATTGTTGAACTTTATAGTAAGTAATTAACCCGAGCAGGCAGTGACGGCGCCCAATGTGGCGCAGATGGTCACTGCCTGGTCCGATGCATTTTCTTAGGAACCTGAACGCTATGGCTATGGATCAAAATAATCTTTGGACAGGATTTCAAATGCCGCGACGTCTGGCGGCAGACGCAGAGACCCTCACCGAAAGATATGGCCGCTTTTCGGCGCAACCATTCGAGCGAGGCTTTGGTACGACGGTAGGTAATTCGCTCCGTCGTGCGTTGCTTTCTTCAATTGAAGGCGCCGCTATTACGGCCGTCAAGATTGAAGGTGTCGAGCATGAGTTTTCATCTATCAAAGGGGTGGTGGAAGACGCCACCGACGTTATTCTCAATCTCAAGCAAGTACCTTTTAAGCTACACACCAGCGAGCCCAAGACGCTGCGAATCAATAAAGAGGAAGCCGGCGAAGTTACGGCTGCCGATATCGAAACTGATGCTGACGTGGAGATCCTCGATCCGAGCGTTCACATCGCGACCGTGAGCGACAGTGGATCACTCAAAGTCGAAATGCGCTTGAAGCGTGGACGTGGCTACGTCTCCGCCGATCGCAACTTCGACGAGGACCTTTCGCTCGGATACATTCCGATCGATTCGGTCCACACTCCAGTCAAGAAAGTTAATTACAACGTCGAAGCAGCACGTCTGGGCCAGAACACGGAATTTGACAAGCTGACGATCGAAGTCTGGACCGACGGTTCAGTCAAACCGGAAGACTCGATCGGTCTGGCGGCGAAGTTGATCAAGGACCACATGTCGATCTTCATCAACTTCGAAGAAGACACGGACGATTTCGCGTACGCGAAGATGGAGCGTCCGCCCCTCCCGCGCAACGATCAGTTGGACCGCTCGGTCGACGAGTTGGAGTTGTCGGTTCGTTCTTACAACTGTTTGAAGAATGCCGACATCCGCACCATTCGCGACCTGGTCCAACGCACCGAGCGCGAGATGCTGGCTACGAAGAACTTTGGCAAGAAGTCGCTCAACGAGATCAAGGAAATCCTGAACGGTATGGGACTCGACTTCGGTATGGAGTTTGACGAGCAGGGTAATCCGATTCCGGGCACGGGCGGCCGTGACGGCGCCGATCTTTCCGATTTTGAAGGCGACGACGAACAGTAGGTTTGAGTCATGCGACACTTAAAGGCACATCGAAAACTCGGTCGCACCAGTGAGCATCGGAACTCGATGCTCCGCAATTTAGCGACCTCTCTGATCAACTCTCGTGAGGAGCGCATCGTCACGACTCTGCCGAAAGCGAAGGAGCTGCGACCGTTCGTCGAGCGCGCGATCACTTTGTCCCGCCGAGCGCGCAGTTTGGCTGACAACGGCTCTGACCTGCAGGCGTTGCACTTGCGGCGACAAGCAGCGGGTTTCTTTCACGCGGGCAACACCACTGTGAAGGAAGTCACTGGCAAGCGTGGTCAACTGCGACCCGAGCGCACAGCCGGCGTCGCAGCGCTGCGACGGCTGTTCACCGAGTTGGGAGATCGTTACAAGGATCGGCCCGGGGGTTACACGCGCATCTTTAAACTCGGCCATCGCGACGGTGACGCCGCCGAGCTCGCGATCATCGAGTTGGTTGACAATCCTCGTGAGGTCCAGGCCGCCGAAGCCGCGAAGAAACGTAAAGCTGCGACGTCGAAGAAGCGGAAAGGCCGCGACAAGAAAGCGGCGGCGGAAGACGAGGCCACCGGCACTGAAGCCGGCGAGGAATAACAAAGGATCGCCACAAAGAAGCACAAAAACACAAATCCTGAATTTGTGTGTTATGTGCTTTTTTGTGGCTTAATAAATGTCCACACCCAAAGAACAGCCTGAAGCAGGGAAGCGAACACGCAACGCGCAAAAGCCGGCCGCATCCGTCAATATGGACGAGCTGCGCGAGCTGGTTGCTCTGCTGCGAGAAAACGGACTCGCCGAGCTCGAGCTCGAAAACGAAGGCTTTCGCGTGCGCCTGCGACGGGAGTCGGAGCGCGCCGAATCGTCACACGCTTCGGTTCCGCATCATGATCCGGCGCCTGCTCCCGCTCCGGCGCCTGCCCCCTCAGGTCCGGCACATCCGGGAACACAAGCCACCACAGCCGCGGCACAGGACCAGGATTTACACATCATTCAATCACCGATTGTCGGCACGTTCTATCGTTCACCATCACCGACGGCTGACGCGTTTGTGAAGATCGGCAGCAACGTCGAGCCGGATACAGTTGTTTGCATTATCGAAGCCATGAAACTCATGAACGAGATTCAGGCCGAGATGAATGGGGAAGTAGTCAAGATTTACGTTGAGAACGGCCAGCCGGTTGAATACGGCCAGCCACTCTTTGGACTCCAGAGTTAGCCACAAAGAGGCACAAAAGGCACAAAAAGAAATTTGTGTCTTATGTGCTTTTTTGCGGCGCATTTTTTTATGGCTTTTAATCCGCGCAAGTTCAAGAAGATCTTGATCGCCAATCGCGGCGAGATTGCCTGTCGTATCATCTGGACCTGCAAAGAGATGGGCATCAAGACGGTCGCCGTGCACAGCGACGTCGATCGAGATTCGCTGCACGTTCGCTTCGCCGACGAAGCCGCGTGCATTGGACCCGCGCCGTCCGCGCAGAGTTATCTCAACATTCCCGCCATCATCAGCACCGCTGAGATATTCAACGTCGATGCGATTCATCCCGGCTACGGGTTTCTCGCTGAGTCGGCTTACTTCGCTGAGATTTGCGAAGCTTGCAATATCAAGTTCATTGGGCCATCTGCGAACGTGATTCGCCTGATGGGCGACAAGATCGAAGCGCGGCGTGCGATGCACGAAGCGGGCTTGCCGATCGTGCCGGGAAGTCCGGGCGAAGTCACTTCGGAAGAAGAAGCGCTGGGGCTTGCGCGTGGGATTGGTTATCCCATCATCGTCAAGGCTTCAGCCGGGGGCGGCGGTCGCGGCATGCGCATCGTGCGTTCGGAAGGCGAGCTCGGCAAAGCGCTCGATACAGCGTCAACCGAGGCTGCGGCGGCGTTCAATGACGGCAGTGTTTACATCGAGAAGTACATCGAGCAGCCGCGCCACATCGAGATCCAGGTGCTGGCGGATGAGTTTGGCGAGTGCATCCATCTCGGCGAGCGTGAGTGCTCGATTCAGCGTCGTCACCAAAAGCTGATGGAAGAGGCTCCATCGATCGTACTGACGCCGGAACAGCGCAAGACGATGGGCGATGCAGCGGTCGCTGCGTGCAAGAAGCTTGGTTATTCGAGCGCGGGTACGTGTGAGTTTCTCCTCGATAAGAACGGCGATTTCTACTTCATGGAGATGAACACGCGCATCCAGGTCGAGCATCCGGTGACGGAGATGGTGACGCTGGCTGACATTGTTCGTAACCAGATCCGGATCGCTGAAGGTGAGCCGCTGAATTACAGCCAGGACGATACGCTGATCGTCGGACATGCGATCGAGTGTCGCATCAACGCCGAGAACCCGGAGACGTTTGCGCCATCGCCGGGAACGATCACGGCGTTCAATCTGCCCGGCGGTCCGGGCGTGCGCGTCGACACGTTTGTCTATTCGGGTTACCGGGTGACGCCGTTTTACGACTCGCTGATTGCGAAGCTGATCGTGCATGCGCGCACGCGCGAGCTCGCGATTGCGCGGATGAAGCGTGCGCTCGACGTAATGGTGGTTGAGGGGATCAAGACGACGATCCCGCTGCACCAGAAGATCATGGACGACCCGCGTTTCCGGGCTGGAGATATCGGCACGGATTTCATGGAGTATTTCCTGGCCCGCAACGGGAAGAAGGTGGCGGCATCGTCTTAGACAGGATTTCAGGATTTGCAGGATCTACAAGATAGATCCTGCTAATTCTGTAATCCTGTCCAAGGTTTGCGGTTTTTGGGCGCAGTATTTATAATGCTCGACTTTTTATGAGGTGATTAACATGTCACACGCAGTTATCAAAGCCGGTGGAAAACAGTTCCTGGTCACGGAAGGCCAGACGATTCGCGTGCCTTCGATGGCGGCTGACGCCGGCTCGTCGATCGAGCTCGATCCCGTGATCAGCTCCGGAGCCGGTGACGGCAAGATTTCAGCCACGGTGGTAGCGCACGGCAAAGACCAGAAGATCGTCGTCTTCAAGAAAAAGCGCCGCAAACAGTACAAGCGCACACGCGGTCATCGCCAGGGCTACACAACGTTAAAGATTGATTCGATTGGGTAAAGACAATGGCACATAAAAAAGGTGTTGGTTCATCTCGTAACGGTCGCGACTCGCAGTCGCAGAGACTCGGTCTGAAGAAATTCGGCGGCGAGCGAGTGCTCGGCGGCAACATCATCGCGCGCCAGCGTGGCACGAGGTGGAAACCCGGTAACAACGTCGGCCGCGGTAAAGACGACACGTTGTTCGCGCTGATCGACGGCGTCGTGAAGTTTGAAGACAAGGGCCGGTCCGGCAAGTTCGTCAGCGTTTATCCAGCGGAGCAAACTGCTGCTTAGAACAGTTTCGGAAAAAGTTTGCGACGCCTGAGCAGCAATAAAGCGCGCCTGGGCGTCGTTTTCAATTTGCGATGTTTATTGATCGCGCCAAGATTCATGTGCAAGGAGGTGACGGAGGTAACGGCGTTACGGCTTTCCGGCGCGAGAAGTTTGTGCCGCGCGGTGGTCCATCGGGCGGAGATGGTGGACGCGGCGGCGATGTGATCCTCGTTGCGGATGCTTCGCTGAACACGTTGCTGCACCTGCGTTACAACCCGAGCCACATCGCGCCTCGCGGTCTGCACGGTGAGGGATCGAATCGCTCAGGCCGCACGGGCGAAGACTTGCTTGTTCGAGTTCCAGTTGGAACACAGATTTTTGATTTTACGACCGGTGATTTGCTGCACGACCTGAGTCACGACGGCGATCGCTGGCCGGCGGCGCGTGGCGGTCGCGGTGGTTTCGGCAACGCGCACTTCGCGACTTCGACGAATCGCGCTCCTCGCTATCATCAGACTGGAAGTAAAGGTGAGGAGTTGGACCTTCAGCTCGAGTTAAAGCTGCTGGCTGACGTTGGTCTGGTGGGTTTTCCGAATGCGGGAAAGTCGACATTTATCTCGACTGTCTCTGCCGCGCGTCCGAAGATCGCGGACTATCCGTTCACGACGTTGGAGCCGCATCTCGGCGTGGTCGATCTCGGTGACTTTCGTACCCTCGTCATTGCCGACATACCGGGACTGATCGAAGGCGCGCACACCGGCGCCGGTTTGGGTGATCGTTTTTTGCGTCATATCGAGCGCACGAAGTTGTTGCTGCATCTCGTCGATGTTTCGTCAGTGTCGGGACGCGAAGCGGTCAGTGACTACGAGACTGTGAATCACGAGCTCGCGTCGTACAACCAGGATCTGGCCACACGGCCGCAGTTCGTTGTCGCCACGAAGATCGATGCGCTCGATGAGCCGGAGCGTTTGGAGTCGCTGAAGCAGCGCGCGATTGCAGACAACAAACCGTTCTTTGCGATCTCGTCGGCGACGAATCAAGGCGTGCGCGAGCTTGTGAATGCAATGGCCGCGAAGCTCGAAGAGTTGGACGCGGAGAGCAAACGCACTGACACGTTGGAGCTGGCTCTGTAAGAAATGTGCGCGCAGAAGCGGATAGCGTTGTATGGCGGCACGTTCGATCCGGTTCACGCAGGTCATCTCGAAGTCGCGCGCAGAGTTTCGCAGTTATTTGAGATTGAGAAAGTACTTTTTATCCCGGCCCAGATGGCGCCGCACAAGATCGGGCGTCCTGTAACGGAGCCGATACATCGCTATGCGATGCTCGCCCTCGCGACGCAGGACGATCCGCAGCTATCGATTTCCACTTTCGAGCTCGATGCTCCGGATCGGCGTTACACGGTGGATACGGTCGGACACTTTCAGCGAGCGCTGGGTGATTCAACGGAGCTCTTTTTCATAATGGGCGCCGATTCGTGGTCTGAGATCACGACCTGGCGTGAGTGGGAACGTTTGCTGTCGATGACGAACCACATCGTCGTCTCCCGACCCGGCTACGAACCCGTAACAACGCAGGTGGGCAGAATCAGCGACCGCATCGTTGACGTGCGCGGTGGCAAGTCGCCCTCGCGGACCGAATGCGCCAACAAGATCTTCTTTACGGACGCGGTGATGAAGGATGTTTCGGCGACGAGCATCAGACGCCTCGCGAGTGAAGGTCGCTTTGAAGAGTTGACTGGTCTGGTCCCTGGGCCAGTGCTTGAGTACATAAAGAAGTACGGAATTTATAGAACCTGATGAAGCAAAACTCAACAGTTAAGGAACAGTCGTTAAACCCGCAACCCAGCGTGCGGACTACTCCTCAACCAACGGTTGCCGAACAGCTAGACGAGCGCGTCCTCGGCGCACTTCACGCAGCTGCTGAGAAGAAAGCGATCGAGCCGGTACTTTTGGACCTGCGCGAGATTGCCAGTTTCACTGACTACTTCGTGATCGTGAGTGGCGCGAACGAGCGACAGGTGCAGGCGATTTCAGACGAGGTTTACGAGACGCTGAAGAAGGCGGGCCATGCGGCGTTGCGCGTCGAAGGCTACAAGACCGCCGAGTGGATCCTTTTGGATTACGGTGATTTCGTAGTGCACGTGTTTGAGCAGAAGGCGCGGAAGTTCTACGACCTCGAACGCCTCTGGCGTGAGTCGAAGCGAGTCGAGCTGCCGGCGGAATTTAGCGCGGACAGTAGTGGTTCTTTGAGAAGAGAATCGTGATCGAGATATTTGCGCGCTCTTCCGGAATGCGCGAGGCGGCCCGTCTCGCGGAGCGCGTAAGTTCAACTGATGCGAACGTTCTGATTACGGGTGAGTCGGGAGCGGGAAAGGATCTCCTTGCCGCTTT
>DASYFE010000152.1:0-12819 GCA_036498585.1 Pyrinomonadaceae bacterium
TGATCCGGTTTGGGATATGGCATCGGCTCAAACACCGCATAGACCACGCTGAAGATCGCGGTCGTCGCTCCGATACCCAGCGCGAGCGTCAACACCGCCGTGATCGTGAACCCCCGGTTCTTGAACAACGTGCGAATCGCGAAGTTGATATTTTGTTTAAGTGTTCCGAGCATATGATTTATTTGAGCGCCGACGAGCGCACAGAACCGAGCGCGGTAGCGCCGGGTCAAACTTCAATAAGGACGCTTCAGAATGACATTTGACCCGGCGCTACCGCGCTCGGTTCTGTTATTCATGGCGTAAGGCCTCAAACGGATCGACCTTCGTAGCCCTTCGCGCAGGCGTGTAACAAGCAAGCAGCGACACCATCACCAGCAACACCGGTATCGCCGTGAACACCAACGGATCCGTCGCACTCACTTCAAACAGCAAACTCTTGATCGTCCGCGTTAACGCGAGCGCGCCCGCGACTCCGACCACGACGCCCGCACCCGTAAGCCAAAGCCCCTGGCGCATCACCGCACGTCGCAGTGCACCCGGTTGCGCACCGAGCGCAAGCCTGATCCCAAACTCTTTCGTGCGACTGCCGACGTAAACCGACATCGTGCTGTAAATGCCGACAGCGGCGAGCGTCAATGCGATGATCGCGAAGGCAGTCAGTAGGAAATTGGTCAGTCGTTGTGTGCTGAGTGTTTGTCCGATGATCTCAGTCATCGGCCGCACGAGATACAAAGGCATGTCCGGATCGACTTCTCGGATGGCAGCTCGAAACGTGCCCGTCGCACTTGATGGGGGTCCGTCCGTACGCACGACGAACGAAGCGCGTGGCGACGGATATTGGCTCATCGCGAAGTAAATATGCGGCCGCTTCTCTTCCATCAGGCTGATGTGCTTCACGCCGCTGACAATGCCGATGATCGTCAGCCACTGCCGGTCTCCGGTGATCTGTATGCGCCTCCCGATCGCATCGCCTGCGGGCCAGTAACGACGAGCTAAAGGTTCGTCAACAATTGCGACCAGAGTCGACTTACTATGATCGGTCGTTTGGAAATCGCGTCCCTGCAAGAGCGGAATTCCGAGTGCGGTGAAGGTTCCCGGCGCGAGACTTACAACTTCCGCCTGTTCGGCTTGCGAGACCTGTGCGCCTTCAGCCGGCTCCTGTCCCTCGACGATGATGCCGTCAACGTTGCCACCGTCGCCGAACGGCAGATTGTCAGTGAGACCAACCGCCTTGATACCGGGCGAGTTGCGCAAGCGTGCCATCGCGCTCTCGTAAAAGCGCAACGCCTTCTCTTCGTTGTCGTACTTTGCCTGCGGCAGAGTCGCGACCATGGTCAGCGTGTTCTCAGGATTGAACCCGAGATCGACTGCGCCAAGTCGCTGAAAACTCTTCAACAACAAACCCGCGCCGATCAGCAGCACGAGTGAGAGCGCAAACTGGACGGCGACGAGCGCGCTGTTGAGTCGACGATGCGAAACCGTGCCGCGCGCGCCTTCACGAATGCCGGTTGCGATTCCCATCGCGTACGCGCGCAACGCAGGCATGAAGCCGAACAACAAACCTGTCAATACAGTGAGCCCCGCCGTGAACGCGAGCACGGAGCCGCTCAAACGCACTTCTTCCATCCGCACGATCCCGCTTATAGGCAGCTTGTCGAGCATGCGAATGCCGAACCCCGCCAGACCAACGCCGACGACTGCGCCGATGAACGACAGCAGCACGCTCTCAGTTAAGAGCTGTCGCGCGACTCGCGCGGGCGACGCGCCCAACGACACGCGCACGGCGATCTCACGCGTGCGTGAAGTCGCACGCGCCAAAAGAAGGTTCGCGACGTTCGCACACGCGATCAGCAGCACGAGTGCGACAGCAGCGAGCAACACGAGCAACGGCTTCTCGGTTTTGCCGAGCATCGCTTCGCGCAGTGGTGTGACAATCGTCCGTGGCCCATTGCCTTCGCTCAGCCCAACTGCCTCGCTGAGGTTCGGATGTTGCCGACCGAAGTTCTGAAGCACGTCAGTCGTGTCAGCCTGTGCCTGGCCCACCTGCACGCCGGGCTTCAAACGACCGACGAGCGCAAAGAAGTAAGGCGCAATGCGTTTCGGGTCGTGCGCGAGCGGCGTCCACAAATCGATCTCGTAACGCGGAAACTTAAACTCAGCGGACATGACGCCGACGATCTGTGTCGGCGTGTTGTTCAGACTCAGTGTCTTGCCGACGACGTTCGGATCGCCGCCGAAGCGTCGCTGCCAGAAGGCATAGCTGATCACGCAGATCTGGTTCTTTCCGTTCGCGTCTTCACCTTCGACAAACGTACGGCCAAGCAGCGGGTTGGCCCCGAACACTTTGAAGAAGTCGGCGGTGACAGTCGCGATCGGCAAACGCTCGGGCTCGCCTGCGCCGGTGAGGTTCGTGGCGGTCGCGTTGTAAATCGCGACTGATTCAAACGAGCGATTCTGTTCGCGGTAGGCAGCAAAATCTGCCTGCGAGATTCCCCACGACGAGAGTCCGAGCTTCGGGCTCGCTTGAAGCATACGCACGAGTCGATCCGGCTCGCGAAACGGAAGTGGTCGCAGCAGGATGCTGTTGACGAGACTGAAGGTCGCGGTATTCGCACCGATACCAAGCGCGAGCGTGATGACCGCGACGAGCGTGAAGCTTGGCTGCTTCAACAAAATTCGCAAGCCGTAGCGAAGGTCGTGAATGAGTGTGCTCATAGTCTTAAATAGGACGTCTCGTAGGCACAGAACCGAGCGCGGTAGCGCCGGGTCAAGCGTTAGTAAGAGCGCCGTTATTCGCACTTGACCCGGCGCTACCGCGCTCGGTTCTGTGCGCTGGGAGGCGCTCATTACTCGTAGCGCAGTGCGACCAACGGATCGATTCTCGTCGCGCGTCGGGCCGGGATGTAACAAGCAAGAAAAGCTACGATCAGCAGCAACACAGGCACGCCCGCGAACGTCAACGGATCGCGCGGCGTCACTCCAAACAACATGTCTGTCAAGACACGCGTCACAAACGTTCCCGCCACAATGCCGACAACGAGACCAACAAACGTCAGCGACATTCCCTGCCGAATCACGAGACTCAACACGTCGACAGGCTGCGCACCCAACGCCATCCGCACGCCGATCTCGTGCGTTCGTTGCACGACGGAGTAAGAGATCACTCCGTATAGCCCGACGCATGCGAGCACGAGCGCGAGGGCCGCAGACAGTCCGAGCATCAACGCCTGGAATCGTTCCTGCGAGATCGCTGCAGAGAACACTTCATTAACGGTGCGAACGTTCGAGACGGGCTGGTCCTTGTCCACGGACCACACGGCCTTTCGCACCGCAGCCGCGATCACCGCTGGATCAGCTTTCGTGCGCACTACGAGATCGCGAGGCGCCATGAACGAGCGGCGCTCCTGCATGTACGGCACGTAGAATTCCAACTTCTGCACCTGCAGTCCGGTTTGACGCACGTCACCGACGACGCCGACGACGGTCAACCACGAATTAGGCGAATCGGCTGGTCCGACCTTAAGTCGTTTGCCGATCGCATCTTCACCGGGCCAGTACTGTTCGGCGAGACGTCGATTGATCAAAGTTACCGGCGTGGTATCCGGCGAGTCCTGCGTTTCGAAATAGCGTCCACGCAAAAGCGGAATGCCCATCGCGCGGAAGTAATCGGGACTGACAACGCGAAAGAGCGCGAACGGCAGATTCAGGTCGCTCGGTGCGGCGCGTCCCTCGACTGAGAAACTGAAGTTCATCCCGCTGAACGAGAGCGGCATAAACGTGATCATGCCCGCGGCTTCAACACCGGGCGTTTCTTTCACCTGCCGCAACACCTCATCGTAAAAAGCACTGCGCGCTTCCTTCTTTGCATACTTCGGAAACGGCAGGACCATGCGCATCGTGAGTGAGTTCTCGGGATTGAATCCGGGCTCAACCTGTCGCAGTAACTGGAAGCTGCGAATCAACAGTCCGGCGCTCACGAGTAGTACGACTGCAAGTGCGACTTCAGACACGACGAGCAGACGTCGAACATGGCGGCCCGACGTTCCGCCGGCCATATCTCTCGCAACGTCACTCAACGTCGCGCCTGGCGTCGCGCGTGAAGCGAGCAATGCGGGCACACCGCCAAAGACAATTGCCGTCAGCAAACTCACGCCGAGCGTGAACAGCAACACTCGCGCGTCGATGTTGACGCCTTGTAATTTCGAAAGACTCTCGGGAAGAAACTTCGTGAGCGCTTCAACGCCCCAGTACGCACCGACCACGCCAAGCAAACCACCACCCGAGGCGAGCAATAAGCTTTCGACGAGCATCTGTCGCACAATCGTCCAGCGTCGTGCGCCGAGTGCGATGCGAATCGCGATTTCTTTGCGTCTCGTTGTCGCCTGTGCGAGCAGCAGGTTCGCGACGTTCGCACATGCAATCAGCAGCACGAGCCCAACAGCGCCGAATAAAATCAGCATCGGCAAATGAAGATCGCCGACGTAATCACGATGCAACGAGCGCGCGATAAAGCCGAGCCCCTCGTTTGTGCGCGGATATTCAGCAGCTAAACGCTGCCCGAACCCTGCGAGATCGGCATTCGCACGTTCAATGCTGACGCCAGTCTTCAGACGCGCCACGAGCCCCAGATAGTGATCGCCGCGTCCACTCGCCTGGTCCGGCTCCATGGCCCACGGCGTCCACAATTCAGTCTCACGCACCGGAAAAAAGAACCCGCGCGGCATCACACCGACGACCGTAAACGTTTCCCCGTTAAGCGCGATATTGCGGTTGATAATCGAGGGGTCGCGATTGAAGCGTCGTGCCCACAGCGCGTCACTCAAAACAACGACATGCTCCTGGCCCGGTTGATCTTCATTCGGAAGGAACGTCCGGCCGACTGCGGGCGCAACGCCTAAGATTGAAAACACATTCGCCGTCACGAGCTGGCCGTCGAGCCGCTCGGGATCACCAGCGCCGGTGAGGTTGATATCCAGTGGCCCATAAGCGCCGAGCGCTTCAAACGACTGGTTCTGATTGCGAAGATCGAAAAAGTTTGCGGGCGCCGCCTGGTTTTGCTGTATGCCGAGTGACAGCGTCTGCTCCCAAACAGATACGATTCGTTCCGGATTATTAAATGGCAACGGTCGCAGAAGAATCGAATCAACAGCACTAAAAATCGCCGTGTTGACGCCAATCCCGAGCGCTAACGTCACGAGTGCGATCGCAGTCGCGCCCGGCCGCTTCAACAAACTGCGGAACCCATAGCGAATATCAGTAATTAGGTTGTGCATAGGTCATATTGGCCCTATAGGTCCTATTCGTACCGCAGCGCCCGGAGCGGATCCACCTTCGTGGCCCGTCTCGCCGGCGCCAAACACGCAATCAACGCCACCACCGCCAGTAAGATCCCGATCGCCGCGAACGTCCACGGGTCGCGCGCTTCAACACCAAACAGCATGCTCGTCAAACTCTCGAGATACTTCGTCAACACGTAAGCAGCAACGAGTCCGATCGCGATACCGATAACAGTCAAAATCATTCCCTGTCGCACCACCATCATCAGCACGTTTCGTCGATCGGCGCCGAGCGCCATACGAATGCCGATCTCGTGCGTGCGCTGCGTCACGACGTACGCGAGGATGCCGTACAGCCCGATCGCCGCGAGCTGTTGCGCGATGATTCCGAAGAGCGTCAACAGCTTTGCAAACATCCGCTCCATCGCGAGTGTTTCGTCAGCTTGTTGCGCCTGCGTGCGAACGTTGCTGAGCGGCAGATTGCTATCGACCTCGCGCATCGCCTCTCGTACGCCCGCGATAGTCGCCGCCGGATCGCCTGCCGTGCGCACTTCGAACGTCGCGAAAGTCATCCGTCCCAGCACTTGCCGCCATGATTGATAGACCGTCGGCTGTATCTCGTCGCGCTGGCTGGTGTACTTTGCATCGCGCGCAACACCGACTATCTCGATCTCACTCGCTTTGGCCGACTCAAAGCCAAATCGTTTTCCGACCGGGTTTTCATTCGGAAAGTGGGCTTTCACAAATGCCTGGTTGACGATCGCAACGCGTGGCGCGCGCGCATCGTCCTGTTCAGTCAGACCGCGACCCATGAGGAGGGGAATCTCCATCGTGTTGAAAAAGTTCTCACGAACAGAGTGCACCTTCACGTCGTTGTCGCGCGGCTGACCGTTCGCTCCCATCTCGCCGGGTAGATACATCGAGCTGGTCCATGAGCTCTGGGCCAACAATGGACTGCGTGAAAAAGTAACTGCCTGCACACCGGGCACTGCTTCAAGACGACTGAAGGCTCGTTGATACAGCTCGGCAAGCTTCTCCTTCTCGTACCCGAGCTGGCTCGGCTCTATCTTGAAGAGCAGCAGGTTGTTCGTGTTGAATCCCATGTCGACGTGTTGCAGATTTCTGAGCGTACGAATGAGCAGTCCCGCGCCGATCAGGAGCAACACCGACAACGACACCTGGACCACGACCAGCGACCTGCTCAGCCACGAGCGGCTAAGCCCACTCGAGCTGCGTCCGCTGTCTTTAAGTGCGGGCGTCAGATCGAGATTAGTCGCGCGCAGCGCAGGCAGGATCCCGAAGATGATTCCGGTAAGAAATGAGAGACCGAGGGTGAAGCCGAGCACGCGCAGATCGAGGCGTGGATTGAGCGCACTCATTTCGCGGCCGCCCCAGTCAGTCACTAACAAAAGGCCGTCTTTAATCCAGAAAGCAAAGAGCACTCCGAGCGCTCCACCCACCGCGGCGAGTAAAACGCTTTCCGTCAACAACTGTCTGACCAGTCGCCAGCGACTCGCGCCCACAGCAAGCCGGACTGCGATCTCCTTCCTTCGCGACGACGCGCGCACCAGCAAGAGGTTCGCGACGTTTGCACAAGCGATCAGCAGCACGACACCAACCACTCCGGCCAACAACCGCAACGGCGATTCGAGCCAGCGCCGCTGATTCATCTCACCGCGGCTTCCTGATTGGACACCGAGCCTCGGCAGATCCTTCGGTTCGAGCGTGCGCAGCGCAGCTCCTGCGTCGGTCCGCCGCAGCGCGCGGTGTTCGAGCACTGACTGCTGAAATGGACCAGCCAGACTTGCTTCCGCCTGGGCCATCGTGGCGCCGGGTTTGAGCCGTCCCATCAATCGCAACCACCAGACGCCCGCGCCTTCGAGGTAGCTGCTCTTAGGATTGATCTGCGGCTCCCATGCGAGCGGGAACGAAACGTCTTGC
The DNA here is from genome assembly GCA_036498585.1 of Pyrinomonadaceae bacterium. Lineage (GTDB taxonomy): Bacteria > Acidobacteriota > Blastocatellia > Pyrinomonadales > Pyrinomonadaceae > PSRF01. The sequence goes on from DASYFE010000152.1 coordinate 7,218, forward strand.
GAGCTGCCGACTTGTGAGGTCCCCGAGAAGCCCGGCGGAGTAACACCGGCAATCGTGAAAGCAACGTTATTAATATTGACTTGTTTTCCGAGGGCGGCAGGGTCGCCGTTGAATCGACTCATCCAAAAGCGATGACTGAGAACAACGATGGGAGTCGCAGCCGCGTTATCGTCCGCATCTGTAATCGTGCGGCCGACCATTGCCGGCACGCCGAGCGCGCTGTAGTAATTGCCGGAGACCACCTGCGCGCTGACGACCTCTGCCTGCCCGCCCGCGTTGAAATTGACCTCCATCGGTGAGAACGCAAAGACGTCAGAAAGCGTCTCGTGTTCCTGTCGCAGGCGCGTGAGCGTTTGCATTGGAAACGAAGTGCCGACGGTGAGGCCCGTTGCGGGGTCGCGCATGTTGCTGCCGTCGTAACTGCCTGGTCCAAACTTCTGGCCGTTCCAACTGGCGTTGAGCAGCACCAGCCGCTCAGGCTCCTGCACCGCGAGCTTCTTCAGCAGCACCGCATCGACAACGCTGAACAGCGCGGTGTTTGCGCCGACGCCGAGCGCGAGCGTTAGTACTGCGATAATCGTGAACGCCGGATTGTTCAAGAAGCCGCGCATCCCGAAGCGAATATCCGTGAAGATCGTTTTCATATCCGTTGCATCCGTGTTTAGGTTTTACTCGGACCGTAGCGCCTCGAGCGGATCGACTTTTGTCGCCCTGCGCGCGGGAATCCAACACGCCAGCAGAGCAACACCAACGAGCAACGCGGCAAGCAATCCAAACGTCAGCGGATCGCTCGCGCTGATACCAAACAGCAAGCCCTTCAACAATCTCGTGAAAGCGATCGCCCCCAACAGTCCCAAGGCAACACCAACCGCCGCGAGTTTCAATCCCTGCCCAAGGATCAACTTCAAAACGTTCGACGTTTGCGCGCCAAGAGCGAGACGTATTCCAAACTCATTTCTGCGATTCGCGACGTTCAGCGACATCACTCCGTAAATCCCGGTCAACGCCAGCAACAACGCGGTCGCAGCGAAACCGACGAGCAGCGAATTGGTCAGTCGGGTAGTCAAGAGCGAGCGATCCATTGCCTGCTGAATCGTGCTCACATCGGAGAGCGGTAGTTCGGGATCGAGTTTCGCAACTTCCTGCCGTATGCCGGCTACGAGTGAAGTGGGATCGACCGAACCCCTTACGACGAGCATTGTGTCCCTTCGCACCCACTGGCTGTACGGTCGATAAACGTAGGGCCACGCTTCTTCATCGAGTTTGCGATTCTTGACGTTCGGGACGACGCCGACGATCGTCATCCATGGTCCATCACCGATGCGGATGCGCTTGTCGACCAGATCGCCGTCGAGCGAATACCTGCGGGCGAGCGACTCATCGACGATCGCGACGGGCTGAGATTTTTCAGTATCAGACGATGCGAACACGCGGCCCTTGAGCACCGGCATTCCCATCGCCGCGAAGTATCCCGGCGTCGTGCTGCGTATCCACGCGACTTTCGCCGGTTGGCCCTCGAAACCCTCGACGCTGAATGGTGCGCCACCGCCGCCACCGCTGAACGGAACAACCTGATTTAGCTCGACGGCCTGCACGCCCGGAAGGCTGCTCACACCCGCGCGAACCTGGTTGTAGAAACTCTCGACCTGCGGTTTCTCTTTGTATTTTGTTTCGGGAAGCGAAAGACGCGCCATCAACACGTTCTCAGCGCGAAAGCCCGGATTAACCGAAAGCAGATTGCGGAAACTCTGCAGGAACAACGCCGCGCCGATCAGCAGCACGAGCGAGAGTGCGATCTGCGAGACAACGAAGACATTGTTCAGACGTTTGTTGGAGCCAGATGAGGAGGAGCCGCGTGCGCCTTCCTTGATCGCGTCCTGCAAATTGATGCGGGAAGCGCGCAGTGCCGGAGCTAAGCCACACAGCACACCGGTGAGCAACATGACCGCGACGGTGAACAGCAGCACAGTTCCATCGACGCGCGCATTCTCGACATTCGGAATTTGTGACGACGCAAAACTCTTGAGCGCGGTCACGATCCAAATAGCCAGCAGCACACCAGCTACACTTCCGAAGAACGAGAGCAGGAGACTCTCGGTTAGCGTCTGTCGCGCAATCGTGGTCGCACTCGCGCCGAGACACTGTCGCACTGCGATCTCGCGCCGGCGCGAGGAAGCACGCGCGAGGAGAAGGTTCGTGAGATTCGCACACGCGATCAGCAACACGAGCGCAATCGCGCCCAACAACACGAGCAACGGTCGACGCACTTCGCCAACGATGTGTTGCTGCAACGGCATCATGACCGTGGACGTAGTTGAACCTATTGCGCCGTCGCCAAGTTGGCGGCCGTTCTCAGCAGTCCACGCCGCGTACAAAGCACTGATTTCTTTTTCTGCGTCCCCGGGAGTTACGCCCGGCTGCAAGCGACCGACTGCTAAAAGGTTCCACGACGTTGCATCTTGCGGATCGAGACCTTTCGGAACCCACAATTGCGCCGGACCTGAGCTACTCTCTCGCTCAGCACGATTAGGAAAATCAAAGTCGGCGGGCATGATTCCGACTATCGTCGTGGGCTCGCCGTCAAGGTTGATTGAGCGTCCCACCACATTCGGATTTGCACCGTAGCGGCGTTGCCACAATGCGTAGCTGAGTAGCGCCACGTGATTATTGCCCGGGGTGTCTTCCTGCCGCGTGAACGTTCGTCCAAACAGCGGCTCACGTCCCAGCACTTCGAAGTAGTTGAACGTGACGATCGCGCCCGGCACGACCTCCGGCTCGCCGCCGCCCGTGATTGAGAAGTTACCGGTCTCGAATGCTGAGAGCCCATGGAACGTGCGCGTACGATCGCGATAGTAAGCAACCAGCGCGTCGTTGAGATCGACGTGCTTCAAACCCTTGGCCGGCGAGGAATGCCAGAAGGTCATTAACCGGTCCGGATCCTTAGCAGCCAGCGGCTTCAACAACACCGCATTCACAACACTGAAGATCGCGGTGTTCGCGCCAATACCCAGCGCGAGCGTCAGCACCGCAATCACCGTAAAGAGCGGCTGACGTCGGAGGCTTCGAATACTATGAAGTAGATCTTTTTTCATGGTTTTTAGACAGGATTTACAAGATTTTTCAGAATTAACAGGCTCAATCTTGTAAATCCTGTAAGCATCTTGTTCATCCTGTCTTCAACTTACTCGTAACGAAGCGCCACGAGGGGATCGACTTTTGTCGCGCGTCGGGCCGGCAGGAAACACGCCAGCAGCGCCACGGCAAACAATGTCCCGGTGACAATCGCGAACGTACTCACGTCTGTCGCGCTCACCTGGTAAAGCAGCGTGCTCAACAGACGCATCAGACCGAACGCCGCACCGACACCAATGCCGACGCCCAGCAGCGCCAACAACAATCCCTGTTTCAAGATCATCTTGAGAATGTCAGACGGGCTCGCGCCGAGCGCCATGCGCACGCCGATGTAGTGCGTCTGCTGGCTCACCGAATACGAGACGACGCCGTAGATCCCGATCGACGCCAGCAACAACGCGATACCCGCGAAGATGCTGATCAGCAACGCCGGAAAACGTCGCATGAACGACGCGGGCGTTTGCGCGATCATCTCGTCCATCGTGCGCATGTTCAGGATCGCTGCATCGGGCTCAAGGTTACGAACCTCACTACGAATCGCAGCCGCAAGCGCAGTCGGATCGGTATTCGTGCGCGCGACGAGATTGGCGAACGTTGAAGAGTTTTGGCGGAACGGGTAATACAGCACCGGCCTGAGCGCTTCATCGATTCCCGTGATCTTCACATCGCCAACGACGCCAACGATCAGATCTCCCTGACCCTGAATCGATGAATACTTGAGCAGCCGTCCCACCGGATCACTACCGGCGAACATTCGGTCCGCAATCGTCTTACCGATGATCACGACGCCGGGTTTGTCAGGCGTGTCGTGTTCGTCAAACGTGCGGCCCGCAAGCAGCGGCACACCGAGAGTCTTGAAGTAATCATCGCTGACGGTGCGGATGTTGGCTTCGGTTTCCTTACCCGGCGCAGGAATGGGATCGCCGTCGATAAAGAAACGCGTCGTATTACCGGCATTGACCGGCAGGATGTTGACCGTTCCGGCGCCAGCAACGCCCGGCAGTGCCTGCACGCGCTGTCGCAGTTGGTCGTTGAAATTGATCTGCTGATTGGCTTCGGTGTATTTCGCTGGCGGCGCAATCACCGTCATCGTCAGAATGTTTTCAGTCTGGAAGCCGATGTTTGTCTGCAACAGTCGCAGCAGACTCTTCATCATCAAGCCCGCGCCGATTAACAACACGACCGCGAGCGCAATCTCGCTCACGACCATCGCGCTGCGGAGACGATGCCCAGAGCCTGCCGACGTCTGTCGCCCACCTTCTTTGAGTGCTTCGTTGAGATCGAGTTTCGAAGATTGAAGCGCAGGCGCGAGCCCGAAGATCAGACCGGTCAGCAATGACAGACCAAATGAAAACGCGAGGATCGACGCATCAATATTTAGCGACTTCAAAAACGGCATCGCGTTCAACTGGCTCTGCGGCAAGACGGCAACCAAAGCAGGCACGCCCCAGAAAGCAATCAACAAACCTGCAAGACCACCGGCAAGCGACAGCAGCATCGACTCCGTGAGCAGTTGGCGGATGACACGCCAGCGACTGGCGCCGAGCGCTGAGCGAATCGCCACCTCTTTTTGCCGTGATAGTGATCGGGTTAACAAAAGACTAGCAACATTCGCGCACGCGATCAGCAGCACAAATCCAACTGCGCCGAGTAGCACCATCAGAATCGGCCGCACGTTCCCGATGATCTCTTCCTGCAGCGGGACGACGCTCACTTTCACACCCGCATGTGAATCGTTGAACTGCTGCTCGATACGACCCGCGATCAGATTCAATTCCGATTGCGCATCGTTGGCGGTCTTATCAGACTTGAGTCGCCCGATGAGGTTCGTGCCGTGCATGAAGCGACGCGTCAACTGGTTTTGCGATGGCTGATAAGGCAGGAAAAGATCTGCCGGCCGCAGAGCGAATTGAAAGCTCGCGGGCAACACGCCGATCACGGTGTAGCTGTCGCCATTGAGCGTGAGAACGCGGCCGACGATGTTTGGATCGGCACCGAAGCGGCGTTGCCACAACGCATAAGTCAGCACTGTTACTTTTGGATCACCCTGGTTGTCTTCGCCGTTCTGAAACGTTCGGCCGAGCAGAGGATCGACGCCGAGCACGGAGAAGAACGCTGCATTCACGCGCGTCGCGTTCAAACTTTCCGGATCGCCCTGGCCGCTCAGAATCGCACCGCCGCCGGAGTAAGCAGCGAGACCTTCGAAGACGTTGTTCTGCTGGTAATCCTGGTAGTCGGGATACGAGAACTCACGCTTCGGAAATTCCTGTTTCGGCGTCTGCTCCCAAATGTGATAGAGGCGGTCGGGCGACTTGTAAGGCAGCCCGCGCAGCAGCGCCGCATTAACCACCGTGAAGATCGACGTGCTGCCGCCGATACCGAGCGCCAGCGTGACCACCGCAATCGCGGTAAATGCGGGATGCTTCAGCAACCCACGCAGTGCAAACTTAAGGTCTTTGATTATTGAATT
>DASYFE010000153.1:0-2052 GCA_036498585.1 Pyrinomonadaceae bacterium
AAAAACCGAATCCGCGGAGGTATAAACAATCGGCTTGCCTGTTTTGACGTGCTCGTCACCAAGCTGCTTGATGATCTCCGTCCCTGACGCCGGAACGTTTCCAAGTATGCCCGGCACGGACGTCTCACGAACGAACTTGTCGATCACCGGCGCTGGAAAACCATTCGGATAAGTCGGGAACGCCTGGTCCAGGATGATGCCCGCCATCTCCCAGTGACCCGTCGTCGTGTCTTTACCATTCGAGCGAAGAGCACAACGACCGTACGAACCGCTGAGATGGTCCAACGGCGGCACTGATTCGAGTGGACGAATGTTGCCGAGCCCGTAGCCCTGCAAGTTCGGCAGTCGCACGGGCCGCGACTCGAGAATGTGACCAAAGGTGTCAGCGCCGGCATCGCCCCAGTCGGGCGCATCAGGCATTGCACCAATGCCTGCGCCGTCGAGAACGATTAATAGGACGCGGTTGAATGGGAACAAAGTAGGCATCAAGTTTTTATTGTTTCGGGGCGTAGTATCCATCGCGCGCGCGGATCTCTGCTTTGTCTTTCAAGCCGCGCACTTCGAGTTTGATCGAACGAAACTTTCCATCGCGAGCCTTGTTGGTTGGATAGTAACCGAGACTGTAAAGCGTGCCGATGTCAGCCGCCACGCGCGTGAACGCAGCACGCGCATCCGCGAGAGTCGCGGCTTCAAAACTCCGTCCCCCCGACGTGCGCGCGAGATCATTCATCTCTTTGCGCGCCAGCATGTAGAGCGCGCGGCTAATCGACATTCGTTCAAACGGACCCATCTGGCAGAAGCTGTCGAAATTCTCTGCCTTCGCTTTCGGGAAGAAGAGCTCGCGGTAGCGTTGTATTTGTCTTTGCGAAAGCGCGAGCTGTCCATCGTCCTGGCAATCTTTCATCAGACGATCTTCGACGAAGTCTTCGGTGTTTACCTGTATGAAATAGCAAGCGATGCCAGCACGCGCGAGCTTCATCTTCGCGTTGGTGAAATCGGAGTTACTCGACGAATCGACACCGTCAGTCAAAGCAACGATAGCGCGGCGTCCCTTAACGTCATCCTTCGGCGGATCGCGGAAAATGCTGTCCGCGACTTTCTCGAGCCCGTCGTAATACGGCGTGCCCTGACTCGCGCCGAGATTGTCGATCGCGGTTCGCAGCGATTCTCGATCGCTGGTTAGTGGCGACAACACCTCGACAACGGCGATCGGAGATTGAACCGTATTCGCCTGATTGAACGCGACCACTCCGACGCGATCTCCCGGGCGCAACGCTTCGATAAAACTGTTTGCGGCTGCGCGTATGAGAGCTACGTCGTCGCGTGTGGAACCCGAGGTGTCGAGCAGCAGCGCGATTTCGAAAGGCGTATCGGTGGTGCCGAAGTTGGTGATGATCTGCGGCTGGCCGTCTTCGATGAGACGAAAGTTGTCCGGCTTCAAACCTGACAACGGGCGACCCGCGCTGTCAGTCACGACTGCGGGAACAGACACGAGCTGCGTCTCCACTCTGACCACATCGCCTTCGTCGACTTCATCCGATGGGGATGCCGGTGGAGCTTTCTTCGCTTCAGTTGTTTGTTCAGAGCCGTTGACGCGCCGCGGGCGTTGCGTGGGTTGTTGTTGCGTGATCTGCTGCGCACCAACACACACAGTGACCAGTAGCACAAGGGAGCCGGGCAAACGACGAGATAGCTTTGTAATTACTTGCATAGCGACACACTGGATGGGCTCTCGGCCTCGAATATTGCCACAAAAGCAGACTAGCCACAAAGATGCACAAAATACTCAAGTAGATCGATTTAAGTAGTCGAGTGTTTTGCGCTTTTTTGCGGCCTTGACACTAATGCATTGTTCTCATAGCATGGCGACTCGTTTTGAATCGGGACTGACGGCAGGGTCGTCCCAATCGCAGGCACGTACGTCAATGGTAGACGGCTTCCCTTACAAGGAAGAGGTTGGGGGTTCGAATCCCTCCGTGCCTACCAAACGAAACAGTTTTTTGCGGAGTCGTAGTTCAGTTGGTTAGAACGCCGGCCTGTCACGTCGGAGGT
>DASYFE010000154.1:0-4294 GCA_036498585.1 Pyrinomonadaceae bacterium
ACCCACCCGATCAGCACAATCCCGCGGCGCACCCATTTTTGTCCGACGCGCATTGCCATGCTGGCGCCGAAATAGCCGCCGGCCAGCGCGGCACAAGCCATCAGGAGCGCATCTTGCCAGACAACATATCCTGCGATAGCGAAGATCACCACGGCCACAGCGTTGATGCAGATGCCGAGAAAGTTTTTGATGCCATTGGCGCGATGCAGCTCGTTCAGACCGAGTACGCCCATCGCGGCGAGCATGAGTATGCCGTTGCCCGCCCCGAAATAGCCGCCATACATCGCGGAAAAGAATTGAAAGATCATCGCGCCCGTCCACCAGAGGCCCATCCGCTTCTCGTCAATCGATCCGAGGTGCAGATGTCTGTTGACGATCCCGTTCGACATGAAGAGCAGTGTGGCGAACAGGATCAGGAACGGGACGAGATCCGCGAAAACTTTCGACGGCGTGCGAACAAGCAGCAGTGCGCCGAACGCGCCTCCGATTAGACTCGTTGTGCCGAGTCGAATCAGGATCGTGGAGCTGTGTTCGAGCTCTTTGCGATAACCGAAGAGGCCGCCGAAGAGGCCGGGCCAGAGCGCGACCGTGCTGGTCCCATTGGCGACTTTCGGATCGAGCCCGAGCCAGATCAGAATGGGAAAGGTCAGCAGCGTCCCTCCACCGGCAATGGAATTGATCGCGCCCGCTGCGAACGCGGCGCATAACATGGCAAGCACGGGGAAGAGACGCATCGTTTGAGTTACGCATGTTAATATAAAAATCTTGTGAATTATGCAAATCCTGTCATCCTGTCCAAAATGAGATCACTAATAACAGCGCTACTTTTCACGCTCCTGTTTCACGTTGCCGTCTCGGCGCAGAATGGTAGTCAAATCAATTGGCCGCGCTATCAGGACATGGCGGTCGATCTGATGCAGCAGTACCTGCGCGTCAATACCTCAAATCCGCCCGGCAACGAGCTCGAGGCCGCGCGGTTTTTGAAGAAGATCTTCGATCAGCATGGGATTGAAAACGAGATCTTCGAATACAAACCCGGTCGCGCAAACATCATCGCGCGTCTCAAAGGCAATGGTTCTAAGCGTCCGATTATCCTGCTGAGTCACATGGATGTCGTCACCGCAGAACCGGCTTCGTGGGAAGTCGATCCTTTTGCGGGCATTATCAAGAACAATGTGATCTACGGTCGTGGCGCGCTCGACATGAAAGGCGAGGGACTGCTCCATCTCATGACGATGATCCTCCTCAAGAGCGAAGGACCACCGTTGTCGCGCGACGTGATATTCATCGGCACCGCTGACGAAGAGGTTGATGACGAAGGCTCGCTCTGGATGATCGCGAACAAAGCCGACCTCTTCAAAAACGCCGAATACCTGCTTACTGAAGGCGGCGACAATCTGATCGAAGGCGACTCTGTAAAGGTGGTCGGCGTCGATGTTGCGGAGAAAGCGCCGTTCTGGTTACGACTCACCGCCACCGGACTTCCGGGACACGGATCGCGGCCCGTCAATGATTCCGCGACGAACCGTCTCATCCGCGCGATGAATCGCATTCTCGATTGGGAAACTCCGGTAAAGCTTCTGCCTGCGGTCGAGCAGTTTTTCAAAGACATCGCCCCGTTGCAGTCAGAGCCGCTGCGCACGCACTTTCTGAACATTCGTGAGTCGTTGAAGAACCCTGATTTTGTGAAAGCGCTGACGAGTCAACGTGAGTTCAACTTTCTGGTGCGTAACACGATCTCGATCACGATGCTGAGTGGCAGCAAGCAGACTAACGTTATCCCCAACGCTGCGACGTGCAATCTCGACGTTCGATTGCTGCCGGGCGAGTCGCCGGAAGAGTTTCTCAAGGCGCTGACGGACGTGATCGCAGATCCCTCGATCAAGATTGAGAACGTCAATCGCTTCAAGCAACCGAACAGTTCCCCGATCGACACCGAGTTGTTTTCTCTCATCGCGCGCAAGACGAAAGAGAAGCATCGGAGCGCAGTTGTCACCACGAAGATGCTCAGCGGTTATACTGAAAGCCAGCTCTACCGGCAGCTCGGCATAACCGCTTACGGATGGGCGCCGATCTACACGACGGCTGAAGAAGATGAAGGCGTGCACGGCAACAACGAGCGCATCTCAGTGAAGAACGTGCGCGAGGGCACGCGCGAGCTGTACGAAATCGTCAGAGACATCTCCCGTTAGTTAACCCCCTGATTTGTAACTATTCTTCTCTGTGCAACCTCTGTGTTCTCTGTGTCTCTGTGGTGGAGACTGAGACAAACCACAGAGACACAGAGAACACAGAGGCTGCACAGAGAAAACATGCCTAAAGATGCACATGAAATGAATGAGACCGAGGTCCGCTCGCGCATTATCACACTCGGGTTTGGCGGTGACGAGCGTCTCTTCATCGCGTTTTATCGCAAACTACAACAGGGTCTTCCCGAAGGAACCGGAATCGTCTTGCGCGGCAGTGTCGTCACGAACAAGCGTCACGAAGACGGCCAACCGTTCGACTCGCTGGGTAAAGGCACGAGCGATCTTGATGTGACACTGGTCGGCAGTAAGGTCATGGAAGCATGGTCATCCGACGCTTATTACATTCCCGGACTACACACGAAACCGCTTTGCGACGAAGATCCGGACATTGCGCCGAGTCTCAAGGAGTTGCGTGAGTCGCTGCAAAAACTGGTCGGGCGCCCGGTGAATTTCCAGGCCACGTCGAGTCTTGTTCTTTATGGTCGCGACATCTTGTTTGGTGAGCAATATTTTGTCGTGGTTCCGTCGGGTGAGAATGCGTGACGCTGAAGCTGCTGAGTTACAACATTCGCTTCGGTGGTCGCGGCAGGGAAGAGGCGCTGGCAGAAACGATCGTTGCTGCGGCGCCTGACCTGGTTGTATTTCAGGAGGCGATCGATCCCGCGGTAATTGAGCGTCTCTCGCACGCGACGAAGTTTCCGTTCTGGGCCGCGAGGCGAAACCACTCGATCGGTTTTCTGAGTCGCACGGAAGTTGACTATCACGAGTGGCACTATCCTGCGGGCGCGCGGCATTCGTTTCTCGAGATCGTTCCGGCTGGCGGTAAGACACGCGTTTTTGGTCTGCATCTCAGCGCGCGTTTTTCGAAGTGGGATGAGCGCAGACGCACGCGCGAGATCCGCTCGCTGCTCGAAGGGATCAAGCGACATCAAAACGGGTTTCATGTTTTAGTCGGAGACTTCAACACGCTTGCGCCGAAAGACGTTCTTGAGCTGCATCGTTTGCCCACGTGGATCCGCGCGTTGATCTGGATCAGTGGTCGCAAGTTGCAACGTGAATCGATCCAGCTCGTGCTCGATGCGGGTTATGCCGATGGGTTTCGGATGCTGCATCCGGACGATAAGGGATACACGTTTCCGACGTGGGATCCGCACGTGAGGCTTGATTACGTGTTCGTGCCGCGTGCGTTTGCGGATCGATTGACGAGGTGTGAAGTGACTACGGAGCCGAAAGAGCGGATTCGTGCGGCGTCAGATCATTGTCCCCTTGTCGCGGAGTTGTTGGTGGAATAGATCAGTGTGAACTGGGGTTGAAGTCCGCTGTAGCCGCGTGGAAGCTCGATTGGGTTTGTGCTGTGAATGCAGAACTCGGTTGTTGGACCGAGTGTCATCTGGCGTCCCCAGAGCGCGACGCCTTGTTGCGATGTGAGTGGTTGAAGCGCAGCGTAGAAGTCTTTGTAAGACACGCCTGCCGGTTTACTCAACCACAGCGCATATCTCGCTTCTGATAACTCTTCTTGACCTGCGCGCAGGCGATATAAGCCACCAATCCCGTCTGCTGCTTCACGAGCGACTCTGTTGTGCGGCTCTTCACACCCGCCTGAGACCGCGGCTTCGTTCAATGGATCCATCGCGGCTGAGTCGTCGAGGAGATACCACTCTTCGTAAGCTTCGTCGTTAGTGTTGAGCCAGCTTGCGCCGCGTACGCGAAAGACGATGGAGTGATGAAAGCCGGTGGGTTTGTTGGCGGCGAGCGTTTGGTGAAAATCGATTAGATGATTGATGTAGGCATCCGGATCGACAGTGGATTGCGGCCAGTGCCAGAAAACATAAGCTAGCATGATTGTTGAGTCAGTCGTTCACAGGATTTACAAGATTTAGACAGGATTTACATGTTCATCCTGAAAAATCTTGTAAATCCTGAGCCTCTTGCAAAACTCGCTTTACTTTAGGAGCCGATGCGTTTCTCTGAGCGCCATGATAAATGCGCTGTCGATTTCTGTTAGATCTCCCAGTTCAAAAGCAAACTTGCTTGATTCAGGGCGT
>DASYFE010000155.1:0-19365 GCA_036498585.1 Pyrinomonadaceae bacterium
GTAAGCATATGCAGTGTCGAAGAAAGTGCAGCCCCGATCGACTGCGGCTTGTAACGATTGCAGTGATTCGTCGTCGTTGGAGTTGGTCCAACCGGCCATTCCCCACATTCCATAACCCATCTCACTGACTTCCCAGCCAGTGCGGCCAAAGCGGCGATATTTCATGTTTAGCTTTTCCCCCGCAACATAGTAATCCACAGCTTACACAGATAAAAACGACTACGCCTCGAAACCTGTCAAGGCTCCGAGGCGCAGAGGGGGAACAACTTATTCGAATTTTAGTTGGCGCCAGTTGTTGACGAACCGCCGCTGGTGATCACGACGTTCTTGTCAGAACCATTGAACGTGACACCGATCAGATTTGTCTCGCCATTGTCGCTTGTCGATCTCAACTGAAAATCGTTGGCTTTCTTTTCTCGCTGTTCGAGCTTCGCCATTGTCTCGACCACGACTTTGCCATTCTTGGTGATCGAAAGCTGGCCGCTCTCGTCATCGAATTTGAGGTCGTAGGTGCCTTTCTTCACCACAGTGCCATTCACCTTGATGTCGCTGTCGAAAGTCACTTTCTCTTTTTGCACCTTGGCGAACGCAACCACGCTTGTGAGCGCGCCGACCATAACAACTGCACCGATCTTGCTTACTATTGACTTCATCACTGCTCTCCTTGCTTTCTGGGTAGATTCTGTATTGTTGATTGCTCTCTCTGCGACTAAACACCACTCGCAGTTGCCTTATGACAAAAACTTCTACTCAATTAACGCTGCCTCACAATTATCATTAACACTTCAAAAATTCGGGTCGCGTCGCATCGAGTCTCGTACAACCACTCGGCTTGTTACGCCGCCCCGTCGCGAAAGGTTCCCTCTTTACCTTCTCTTTACAAATCTTTGCATTCCCTTACAGTTTTGCGTCAGGTGTTTTGGTAGACTCAGCCATCCCTTGTACGAAATAACAAATATGTGAAGGAGATCTTGAATGAGAAAGTTGCTTTTTGCTTTGGGCCTGACGAGCGCGCTAGTGTTTGCTCTGGCTGCGCATGCTGCTGCGCCAAACTTCGCCGGAACCTGGACGCTCGATAAGAGCAAGAGCCAGGGTCTCAATCAACGCTTGCAAAACGCCGAGAGCGTTACCTGGAACGTTACTCAGACCGCAAAAGAGATCACTATCGATGAAAAGGTAACTGGTGGTGGTGGTCCTGGCGGCCCTCCTTCGGGTGGCGCTCCGGCGGCGGGTGGTCCTCCTGCGGGTGGTGCTCCGGGAGGCGGTCAAGGTGGTGGTCGCGGCATGGGTGGTGGAATGGGCGGTCCCCGAACCTTTAACCTCGATGGCAGTGAGACGACGGGCGAAATGGGACGTGGGAAGTTTGCCCGTAAGGCGACCCTCTCGAGCGACGGCAAAACGCTTGAGCTCGTGTCGAAGGTGACGTTCCAGACGCCGGACGGCCAGGAAGTGACAACCAATTCGACTGACAAGCTCACGCTTTCAGCCGATGGCAAGTCGTTAACGGTTGTTCGTCACTCTGAATCACCGCGCGGTCCGCAGGATTCGACACTCGTCTTCAACAAGTAGTTTTTTTTTAATAGGTCCTATAGGGCGGATTCGTCCTATAGGACCTATAACCAATCACGTGTGACGTCGCACCAGAGCGCGAGCCCGCGCCACTCGTTAAATCTCGCGTAGTAACGCGCGATCTTCTTGTCGGTTGCTTTCCTGCCTTTGTTCCGCAGCTCGAAAAATCGAGCGCGCGTCCACGAATCTAAAGCCAGCCCGTCGTAACGTCCCAGCAGTTTCAAAAGGTTCTCCGCGGCATAGTCGCCGACGCCCTTAACTCCCTTCATCTGTTTCAGCAAATCGCGCGTCGGAAGTTCACTCGAGAGCCACTCTTCGACGTTCAACTCGCCTGATGCAACACGCCCCGCCAGCTCCTTTAAATATGGCGCACGATAGCCGGCGCGTACTTCGTCAACAAAGAACTTCAGCGGCATCGCCGCCATCGCCCCGGCGTTGGGGAATGATTTTCCGCCGTCATTACTGTCTCGTCCCAGGTTATTGACGAGGCCGTGCACCATCTTCAACGTGAGCGCCCACGAGCAGTTTGTGGTGCAGATCATTTTCACGAGATCTTCGTAGACGGTCGGTGAGCGCAGCAGCCGCCCCGCGCCCTGTTGGCCGATCCAGGAAAACTCCGGATCGTTACTGGTGGTGAGGTAAAAAGGGGCAAGGTCGTCATCGAGGCGGAGAATGTGACGGGCATCGCGCAGGACGGTGGCTGACTCGGATTTCGTAAGTGGCCGCGACGCGTTTACGCGAACATGCGTTTTACGTTCGGTCAGGAAGATCGTGACGGGCGGCTTCTGACCCACGTCGATGACGCGAGAGACCTCCCACTTCGCCGTATCGAGAGCGAATGGAGGCAGTTGGTACCAGCCGTGACTGGCGACGGTGCGGCGGAAGCTGAAGTCTCTGGGCGTTGGTATTTTGAGTTCCATTATGCGGGCATTTTAGCAACTTGCATCCTTGTATGGTTCACGTTCGGTCAAGCTGAATCTTGACAGTTCGGAAGCGCACATTTAGACTGACTGGACTTGAAAAAACAGTGTGTGGAAGGCTGTACTCCTTGGCTCCTAACACTTGGAGCTTAAGAGGAGAGTGAGGTCAACTACTCGGCCTCCAACAGTACTCCGGTGAACGTACGCACCGCTTCCGAAAACAAGTGAAGCCGGAGCTTTCCGGCGAGGTTCGTCGCCCCACAGGGCAGCTAGCAGGGCACCCCGTGGGGCGAAACCGTTTTTAGCCACAAAAACACAAAAAGCTACCTGACGTACACGGGGTTTGAAATGATCCACGGTAGGTTTCCGAGTTGTGGAAGGTAGACCTCGGTTCGGTAAACGCCCGGCTGCGTGACCGGGATTTCTTTGGTCGCAATTCCAGTCTCATCGGTCCAGATCACGCCGTCCTTAAAAATCACGATCCGAGCCGGAACAGGGCTTCGCACCCGCAGGCGCGTCTCCGTTTTCATCGAGATCTCATCGCCCTGAATCTTCCCATTCTCGGCTTCGAACACGAACCCTGACGTATCACCGAGGACATCAAAACCGATGAAGCAATGTCCTGCGCGTACGGCCTCCATCAAACTCGTCGCATCGAGCGTTTTGCCCTGTTCGATTAAAACGTGCAATCGCACGAGATGAAAACTCGTCGCGTACGGATCGAGTTGAATACCGAGCAGCGTTTTGCCAGAGCTGTCTTTGAGACTCACGCCGATATTGGCGTGCGCGTCGTTGCCGGCGGTCGCAGTCAAACGTGCGCGCGATAAAGCCTGGTCCCACTTTTTGAGACTCTCGTCCGGACGCTGCAAGTACAACGCGAAGATCAAATCTGGATAACTCCGCTGCGACCACAGCACATCGAAAAATGCGAGAACCGGACTGATGCGCCTCGCGTTCGTGAAGACGTTGTAAACCTCGACGCCGTTAATATTTGCTGCGTCCCAGTTTTTGAATTCTTCCGGATAGGCAGCAATCGAAACATTACCGGGTAACACAAGCGATCGATCACCATTCTCAGCGCTCACTTCATTCCCGTTGATGAAGAGCACTCCACCATGCCTGCCCTGCAACGTCATCGCGGCGGTGTCGAAATCTTTCTCGGTGTGCTCGGTCATGATCACGAACTCCAATTGATTTGCCTGCGCTGCAGAAACGATCTCCGCGAACGTCCCGGCGCTGTGCCCCCCGAGAAACGAATGCACGTGGACCACACCTTTGTATTCAGTGAAACCGCTGGTCTGTTGCTGAGTGCGTTGTGAGTTGAGTTGCTGGATCGTGGCGTTCAGTCGACGAAGCTTGTAGCGACGATAAGCGAAGGGAGTTTGAGATAGTAGTAGAACGATAAAGATGACCAGAAGGATGAACTTTTTGGAGCGCATCAAATCTTGTTAACCCTGCAAATCCTGCAATCTTGTAGATAGGATTTCTAGATTAACATGATTTACACGATGGATTTTAGAAGCTTAGCCGTGCGCGTAAGCTAATCACGCGATTGCCGGCCGAGCTGCCACCGGGCCCGAAAGAGAACTGGCTTGACCCCGACGGCGATTCCAGGAAAAACGGTGACGACATGTTTCCCACCGGTAGACCTTTATTGGTCCGGTTGAAAACGTTGGTCGCATTCACCGAGAGGCTGAGTGAATACGGTCGCTGGACTGCCGGCTTCGCAGGTGGTTTCTGATCGCCACCAGTCGCCGGAGTCGTGCTTGGCCCACCAGGCGGCGGCGACTTCGGCTCGATCGCTTTACCAAACTTGAACGCCTTCCCGATACTCACATTCAAAGAAAGATAACCCGGCCCACGTCCAAAGTTTCGCGGGATGATCGTCTGTCCCGGTGAAGGCGTCGGATCGAAGGCGCCGAGCGGCGTAATGACAACTCCCGGCTCGCTCAGATCAGTCGCAAACGCGGGTCGCTCACTGAAGCGCGTGTCACCGTTTGTGTCACGGCCGGTAGTGATGTTGAACGGTTGCCCTGAGTTTCCGACGAAGAACGTGTACACGTTGATCCCGCCCGGCGCGGTATAACTACCCCCACTGTAAATGAAATTCAGCGTGCTGTAATTACCGCGCGCGAACTCATTAGTGAAATCGTAAGCATCGAAAGGCGCGCCGCTCTGACCACTGTCCGTGCTCCGCGATTTCGCGAGGTTGTAGCCTCCCCAGAACTGAACCTTCTTCAACGTTCCGTTTATGTTGACGCTGAGAAAGTTGCCGACTGATCGACCATTCGATTGATACTCGAAAACGTTGCCGGCGTCAGCGCCGAGCGGTCGCACGCCACTACCTGGTACGCCGGGAATGAACGTGCCGCCGAGTGGCGCGTTGATGTTGACGATACGCATCGTGCGACTTGAGCGCGCGTGCGTGTAGGTGAGTGAGAGTTTGACGTTCGCTGGGAGTGAACGTTCAACGGTGAACATGAAACGGAGGGAGCGCAGAGTTTCGAGATCTTCGTTCTTGACGTTGCGATTCTGTGGCTGCGCAAACGCATCAAGCACCTCGATCGGCGGCACGAGCGGAAACAGGTCCAACACGGCCGGACTCGTGATGAGAAACTGCTGTTGATTCGTGCCGTTATAGCGAATCGAAGTCAGTGTTACGTCTTCGCCGATGCGGTTGTAGAAGATGCCGAAGCCGCCACGAAACACAGTCTTAGGTGGACCAGCCGGAGCGGGTGCAGCGGGAGCAGCCGGCGCAGGCGCGGCGGCAGTAGTCGTTCCCGTCGCTGGCGTGGTTGTGGGTTTGGCAGCGGCGGGAGCAGGCGCAGCTTTCTTGTGTCCAAAGATCGGCGACCACGCAAACCCGAGACGTGGCGCGAAGTTGTAATTACTGTCGATGTGGTTCTGGTTCTCGTAGCGGAATCCGGGCGAGAGCGTGAAGTTGGGCCGCACTTTCCACTCGTCCTGGAAATAGAACGCTGCGTCAGTCTGATTCAAATTCGCTTTGGGATTGCCGCCCGCGATCGTAAACTGCGTCGCGCCACCACCCAGCGCACGAATCGCGCCCGCCGTCAAACCGGCCCGCGAAAACGCAAGCGTGCGCCGATAACGCTCCAGACTGCTGAGCTCGATGATCTGCGGCAAACCGTTTGGACCATTCACGATCTGATCGTTCTCGTCGAGTTTTGGACCCAGCCCGCCAGCAAACGTGTAAGCGCCACCGAAATTCTGAGGCGAGATGCTGTCGATCTTCGCATGTCGCAGCCGTGCTCCGACTTTCAAAAAGTGATTGCCCGAGGTCCAGGAAGTGAAGTTCTGGAGCTCGTAGCGATCCCGCGCGTCAGTTGAGTTGCCGACTTGCGAGCCACCGCCGCTGAACGAGTCGAGTACGTTGAGTGAGAAAGCGTCCAGAACGCTCGTCTGGTAATTACGATTCCTGATGAATTGGAAGCGCGTTTCGTTGACCGTCTTTTCGTTGAGGAGCGCAGTCTCAGTGAGTTGAATAGTGAAGCTGTTGCGCTTGCCGCGATATGCGCGCGTCGGCAAATTGAAGCCGCCGACGCCTTGCAGATCCTGTTTTGATTCATTGTAGTTGAACCGGCCGACGAGCGTGTGCTTCTTGTTAATTTTCAGATCGAACCGCGCGTTGCCGTAGTGGTTAACATCGGGAGTGACAAACGATTCATTCACCGTCACGGGCGTCAACGTCACCGGATCCAGCACGGTCGCGTTCACAACTGAATTCGCGTCGCTGAGATAGCGGCTGAAGTAGACTGAAAATGACGCGCGCTTCTTCACGATTGGGCCACTGAGATTTACGCTGTAGCCGCGTTGTTGATAAGGCGCGCGCGTGGTGGTGAACGGATTGCGCGAATTCAGGCTCTCGTCGTTGAAGTCGAACGCGAATGCGCCATGCCACTTATCAGCGCCGGGTTGCGTGTAGATCTCGATGCCGTTCCATCCGGGAAACTCATTCTCAGCCGAGAAGGGATTGTTGTTGATGCGAACTTCGCGGATCGCTTCCTTCGGGGGGATCTGTCCGTTTGAGAAGCCGTCGACTTTGACTTGCGCGTTTCCGCCCGCCTCCGGATCGGTTGGTCCAGCCATCGCCTGTAACGCCGAGGCCAGCGCCTGTGGATCGTTCGGGAGCGCCTCGAGGTCGCGACCACGCAGGACAAGGGCGTTCTGGTTGTTATCAGAATCGGTGCTGATGTTTCGATCGTCGACGGTGACCTGTTGGTCTTCAAGCGCTACTTCGAGTTGCGCGTTGACTGTCTTTAGCTCGTGCGCCTGAATCTCGATCTCTTTCTCTTCGTAAACATTGAATCCAGGTGAGACTACTTTGAGCTCGTAAGTTCCCGGTTCGAGTCTTTTGAATTCATAAACACCGGACGAGTTGGTCGTGGCGGTGGTGACGACGCCACGTGAATTTCGCACCGTGACTTTCGCGCCGATCACGAGACTGCCGAGTTGATCGGTAACTGTGCCTTTCAGCGCGCCGGTGTTTTGCTGGGCCAGGAAGAGCGAGGCAATACACACAATTCTGAGGAGCATCGGGTATTCCTTACGATCACGAGTAAAGAGTTTTCTCTGTGAAACCTCTGTGTTCTCTGTGTCTCTGTGGTTAAACTGGACCGAAATCACCACCGAGACACAGAGAACACAGAGGTTGCACAGAGAAGAATTCAAATTGCCATCCACGTTAGTGAACGCAGCAACCAAAAAGTTGCACGGAGCTTACACGTTAACGCCCGCTAGAGGTTGCAAAGTTTGCGGCCTAACCTTCGCCGCGGACGGCTTTGAGGTCTTTTATCAGATCGCCGATCGCGTCTTCGGCGTAGAGCACTTTCTTCGCGCGCCAGACGACGCGCGGCGGTTTCAGTGTTTCCGGCGAGCCTTTCACGATTACAAACAGCTCTCCGTAGGGATAACGCACGTCGAGAATCCGGCGAAACTCAACCACATTGAAGAAGATCACGTAATCGGCTTCTGACAGCCCTGTTGCCGCCCTGATGCTGTTGTATTTGTTGATGTATTTATTGAGCTTTTTAGCGAGCTGTGTGTAGACCCAGCGATAACGGCCCTTCGGCTGGGGATCGGCTTTCAGAACGTCGTCGATGATGGCGCGTTCACGATCGCTCGCGTCGATGACACGCGATTTATAGACGACCAGCAGCACGTTGTGCTTGTCGCGCACTTCTTCCAACGAATTGCCCACAGCGGGATCGGGCGCCTGCGCGGCGGCAGAAAAACAGAGGAGGAGAACAAGAAGCGTGGGAGGCAAAACTTTCATACTTCTAAAAACTCATATTGCTTTCGTCGCGCTCTTTGGCGGATGAGGCAAAGCGCCCGTTTCGTTCTCGATGTCGGTTTCCTCGAGTTCGAGGCGCGCGATTCCGAGTGACGTCAGCGAGACGTAGTCGTTGCCATCGGTCGTGTGACGCACCATCAAGCGCTCTCTCTTTTCCAGATCTTCCAGCGCCCTGACGATGTCGGCGTTCGCGTAGGCGGTCGTGCCGTCAAAAAGGTCTTTGGCCAGGATACGTGACCGCTGTAGTTCATGGAAAAAGCTGATTACGTATCTTTCGATCTCTTCTAACCGGCGCTTATCCATGATTCCTCCCAATCTGAGCTGTTGGGGGATGGATTCCGGAGATTATGCGCTGAATTGTAGTAAGATAGCTACCTCACCGCCCCGCCAAAAGGAGGAAGTCGTTATGAAGAAGCTCCTCGTAGTGTGGCTCGTAGTGTGTTTGTTTTCGACGGTTGCGTTGGGGGCTGAGGCTTTTACGCTCGCGGATCGCGTTGGTGAGCCGGGGGAACGTTCGTTCTTTCTGTTTTCGACCTCTGCCGGGAATTACGTCGTGCGGCATGATGGGATGGGTGAGTTTAGCTCGCCGAAGGGCATGAGGCGGGTGTTTAGATTGAATGTGAAGGGACGCATCGACCAGGTCTATTTCCTCGAGCATGAGGGCGATGTGTTCATTTGCTATGAGGTGAATGAGACGACGTTCGTAGTGAGGATGGAGCAGACTAAGCGGAAAATCAGATGGACCGCGCAGGTTGCGGATCGAGGAGTGCCGCAGATCGACGGAGATTCGGTGGTAGTGAATTCCGTCAGGATCCGCAAGTCTGATGGTAGTCAGTGAACAAGATTTCAAGATTTACAGGATTTACATGTGAATCCTGAAAAAATCTTATAAATCCTGTCTAAGACTTACTCTTTGAACTCGTGTACTCCTTCAAATCCTTGACGGATATCTTTATCAGCTTCTTTAGCGTCGGTATGTGGACGTCTGAAAGTCGTTTGATGTAAAGACACGACTTGCTGCCGCTGTGCTTGCCCAGTTTCTCCATCAGGTCAGCATGTTTCGCAAAGCCCATCATGAGGTACAAGGTCAGATCTTTTTTGCGCGGTGAGAAGCCCGTCACCGGCCAGTCGCCTTCGCGCCCGCTCGCATACTTGTAGTGGTAACTGCCGAAGCCAACGATGCTCGGTCCCCACATCTTCGGCTTTTCTCCGGTAATCTCCTCCATGATCTTTGCGACCTCGAAACAGTCTGCGCGCCGCTCCGGTTCGGAAATCTGATTGAGGAATTCTTTGACGCTCTGGTTGGTCGGTTTAGTTTTCAGTTCGGCCATTCTGACTCCTAACGTGTGGTCGGATATTTGATTCCTAATTGCTCCAAAAACGTGTGAGGATGAATGCAATCAGACGCATGAGATGGGCTCCTCAATTAGAGACAGGATTTCAGGATTTACAAGATTTACAAGATGAATCCTGTTAATTCTGAAAATCCTGTCATCATGTCTAAGGCTTTGTCACTAGCGGCAGCTCGACGAAGCTCGTGTTGTAGATCCGCTGGGTTGCTTTCTTGAAGTCTTCGGGTTTGGCCCAGAAGATGTTCTTCACGAATGTCTGCGGGTTGCGATCGTAGAGTGGGAACCAGCTTGATTGGATCTGCACCATGATGCGATGGCCCGGCAGAAAGACGTGATTTGCTGTCGGCAATGCGAAACGATATTTCAACGGCGTGTTCGGTGTGATCGCTTTCGCAAACTCCAGGCTCTCGCGATAACGCCCGCGAAACACGTCGGCGGAGATCATCAACTGGTATCCACCCATGTTCGCTTGTCCTGCGACTTGCGCCGGGTAGAGATCGATCAGCTTCACGACCCAGTCTGAATCCGTGCCGCTAGTCGACGCCATTAGATTTGCGATCGGCTCGCCGCTGATTTTTACAGGGTCTTTCAAGACATCCGAGGTAAAGACAAGCACGTCCGGACGGCCTGACATCTCACGCTGATCGTCGACCAGCCAGCGCGACCAACTGCTCGCATCGATCGGACGCGCGCGAAACGGCACCGGCTTCGCGGGATCGGATACATATTCTTCATAGCCCTGCGATTGCGCGGTGAAGCCTGCGGTTAACCCTTTGTTGAGGTATAGCGGCGTGGGTTTGATCGTGCAACCGTTATCACATCCTTTCGGCCAGGCAGACATTCGATACCACTTGTTCGTTCCGGTCTCGAAAGCCGTGACGGGCGCGACGTCAGTCTTCGGCGCGCCGTCCTTCAAATAATGATCGAGGAACGGACGCAGGATTTCCTTTCGAAACGTCATCGCGGTATCGCTGTCGAACTTGATCGCACCGAGCGAGCTGCCGTCGCGAATCTCCTGCCCGTGATGCCATGGGCCAAGCACAAGAAACACCTTGTCGTTGTTCGTATCCTTCGGCTCGATCGCTTTGTACACAGCGATGTCGCCGTAGATGTCTTCCTGATCCCAGAGGCTGTGCACGAGCATCACCGGAACTTTCAGCGGTTCTTTCGCAAGGATTTTGTCCATTGCCTGTTCGCGCCAGTAAGCGTCGTAACTCGGATGCGCGAGTAGCTGGCGCCAGAAGCCGACCTGTTCGAGACCGCGAAGCCGTCCGAGCTCGCCCGCTGAGACGGCTTCCATGAACATATCGTAATCGTCGTAGTGGCTGGTCCACCATAGGATGTCGTTTCCGCGGGTGGCTTCCTGATCGTAAATGTAGCTCATGCCCTGCTGGCGAAACGCGCCGTTGTGAAACCAGTCGTCACCCATCCAGCCGTCGACCATCGGATTCATCGGAACGGAGACTTTCAGCGCCGGATGCGGATTAATGAGCGCCATCAACGGCAGGAAACCGTCGTAAGAG
This sequence comes from Pyrinomonadaceae bacterium, assembly GCA_036498585.1. Taxonomy (GTDB): domain Bacteria; phylum Acidobacteriota; class Blastocatellia; order Pyrinomonadales; family Pyrinomonadaceae; genus PSRF01. The sequence goes on from DASYFE010000155.1 coordinate 10,676, forward strand.
ATGCCGATGATGCCGACGCGGCCATTCGACTCGGGAACGTTCTTCACGAGCCAGTCGATCGTGTCGTAAGTGTCGGTTGCATGGTCGACTTTCGTCGGATTCAAAGGACCTTGCAGCGGGCGATTCATCACGTAGTCGCCTTCGGAGCCGTACTTGCCGCGCACGTCCTGAACCACGCGAATGTAGCCGCCTTCAATGATCACGTCCATGGCGTTGTCGTAACCAGCCAGGTTTGCGCCGAGATTGGAGCTGTTCACGTGACTGGTTGTTTGATCGGCGCTGTATGGCGTGCGCGTCATGAGGATTGGTGCGTTGCGTGCGCCTTTCGGTACGAGGATGACGGTGTGTAGTTTGACACCGTCACGCATCGGGATCATGACGTTGCGACGCTCGTAGTTGAAACCGTGGTTAGTCGGTTCGAATTTCGACGGCGTCTCGCTCTGGGCCATCACAGTTGGGCAGAGCAGTAGTATGACTACAAATACAAGCAGAGTTTTCATAGTGGTAGTTCCTTAACCGCGGATTACACGGATTGTAAGACCGGATCAGTATTTTACAAACTCAAACTTCAATCGGATACTGCGCTCGGGGCTGTTGAAGAATGTGCCGAATTGCGGGCTCGCGATGTTGTTCTGGACGTCGCGTGGGTTCCAGTGGTTTGTGATGTTGAAGACGGTGAAGCCCGCGCGGCCTTTGTACTCCTTGCCACGAAAACGAATTTTCAGCGCCTTCATCACGAGCAAGTCGAGCGTCAAGAGACGCGGAAAGCGTCCACCCTCATTGCGTGGCCCAACGAAGTCCTGGTTCTCATTCACGAGCGAGAATGGGAAACCGCTGTGCCAGTCGACTACGGGCGTCACGACCATGTTGAAGGGAACGGCGAAGTCTCCCCAGAAGAGCAGACGATGTGGCGCGTCGAAAGGCTGGCGGCCGTACTCGTCCGGGCGTATGACAGGATGCTTTTGATTGCCGAAGTAGGTGTTGAAATCGTTTAGATTGCCCCGCGCCTGCGAGCGCACGTACGACAGGAAGATATTGCGGCCTTCCTGGAAACGGAAACGCGCGACAGCCTGCAACTCGCGATAACGCGAGCGACCGTTGTTCTGCAGTAAAAGTGCATCTGCTGTCGGTTCGAGCGTGAAGTCACGGCGTGTGCTGCGTTCTTCGTAGCCAAGACGAAGCAGCAGTCGATCGTTTAGTTGATGATCGACTTGCAGGTTCCAGGCAATGCTATAAGGATTCTGGAAAGACGGGCGGCCACGGAGGGCCGCCCCTACAGTTGTTTCCAAGTCGGCGGCAACGGTGTTGAGAAGAAGTCGTGGGCCGTCGATGGGCGTGATGCCATCGGGAGCGAATGTTGTTATGAGGAGACTTTGATACTGCTCGAATGAACCGACGTTGAGTGGGATCTTGTCGTAGAAAAGACCAACACCGCCACGCACGATCGTGCGATCCGAGTCTGTGGGTGTGATAGCAAAGCCGAAACGCGGTGCGAGGTTGTTGTTTCTGCCGATGTCGTCGCGGTCGTAGCGCAGGCCCATATCGAACACGAGACGCGTGTTCACGATCCACTTGTCCTGTACAAACGCCGAATACTCATTCTGCGCCAGGCCTAGATCACCCGTGCCGGCGAAATCAATCAGTTGATACCTCGTTCCATCAGCGCGCAGGATCGTGACCGGAGCGCTGCGATCAGCGCCATCAAAAGAGGTGCGACTGATATTCACGCCGGTCTTGAAAGCATGTGAGCGAAATGGTGCGAAGTTGAAAGTCTCCAGCAGCTCGTAACGACGACTCTCGCGATGTTGTCGATTGAACCAGCCGCCGAAATTGCGATCCGGAGTGATCTCGTAAGGCGCACCGCTGTTGCCGAATATGTCGCCGTCAAACTGCTTCACACTGAAACTCGATTGCAGCAACGCGCCTGACTCGAACGTCGCCTGCTCGTTCAATGCGACAAACCAGCCGCGTTGATGGAAATTCGCAGTCGTATCTGACGGGTTGAAAGTGTTCAGATTGAAGTAGTCAAACTTCTGCGGAAAGATCGAGAAGCTTCCCGTGAGCCGGTTGTTTTTATTCACGACCCAATCGAGACGCGTAAACGAATCGAAACTCTCGCGCTTGATGTCGCGCTGGTGTTCTTCGAGCGCTTCGAGACTCGGCACCTCCGTCCGCACAAAACGATACTCGACGCTTTGAAAGAAGAAGAGCTTGTCTTTCTTTATCGGACCACCGACAGCGATGCGCGGCGTCGCAGCGCCAATGCCGTAGATCGTGCCCTCGCGCCAGCGTGGTCGTGGCAACACACCGAGAAACAGATACCGAAGATCGTTACTGCCCGAGCGCGTCTCGATCGTCGTCACGGCGCCGGTAAACTTCCCAAACTCCGACGAGTACGGATTCGAATGCACCTGCACTGTGTCGACAGCTTCGAGGGGCAACTCGATCGCCGGCGCACCCGTGACCGGATCCGTCACGTTCAGACTCGAAACGAGAATGCCGCTCTGGCTCGGGCGCGTTCCTTTGATGTTCAGGTTTCCGTCCGGACCACGCAGCACGCCGGGCAGTAAGGGAAGTGCGTCCTGAAACTTCTGATCGATGAGTGGCGCATCGCGCAGGGCCGCCTGCGTGATCACTGACGGCGTGGTCGACTCCGTTTTAGCAGCATCGACTCGATCATCGGTGACCGTAACATTCTCACTGATCGGGATAGGTTGCAGGAGAATGTCGTGCTCGACAGTCGCCTCGATCTGCACGCTCAGTTTCTTCTCATACTTCTTGAAACCTGAAAATTCCACCGTCACAATGTAGTCACCGGCAATGAGACTGGGAAAGTCGTATTGACCTTCCATGTCGCTGATGCTCTGAATTGACTTGTCACCGAGGCGATCTGAGCTTAAAGTAACCGTCGCTCCCGACAAAGCTTTGCGCTGATCCGGAATATCAGCAACGACTTTGCCTTTAATGCTGCCGGTTTGCGGCGTCTTCCCCCAAACAGGTCCCGAACAACTGGCCAAAATTAAGATGACCAGAAACGGGATAAAAATACGCGTTAGTCTACAGTGCTGATTTTTGTTCATTTGTCGTGTAGTGCGAATAGACTTTGTGAGACCAAAGTCCTCATACACCGACTTACCTAAAACCTTATCCACGAGGAGACCTCTCAATGAAGAACATTATAGGCGCATTCATTATGGCTGTGTTGGCTGTATGTATCGCCTTACCAAATTTGGTTTTCGCAGGCGCCGAGGGATCTACAGCATCGGGTTCATTCAAGTTTTCATTGGACGACGGCGAAACGAGATTCGTTGAATTCAAAGCCAGCGAACTTGCTGCCGGCACGGGCGAAGGTGAGATGACACTGAGCGACCCCGCGGCTATCCCGGTCGACGATCCGGATAATCCCGACAAGGAGAAAGCAACTCCAGGGGTGCTGGTGAGAGCGAAGTTTGACTGTATGGAAACCAGCAAGAACCAGGCGATCATCGGAGGCGAGATTTTCGATTCGAATGTCCCTGCGAATATTGGACAGCGAATTCTACTGGTGATTGAAGACAATGGGGTCGAAGGTGCGAAAGACAGGATCACGTACGGCATTTACCAGCAACCGGCCACAGGTTGGACGCCGGTCGACGCCGAGGTTCCCGACGACAAGGGGGCAAGCCTGACGTGGTGGGCGACGGATGCTGAGCGCAAGGACGACGTCGGATTTCAGATGCCACAGAGTAAGCTCGTGCAGTGCAAGAGCATTCCCGCCGCGGCGCATGATTTCTTTGATTTCAAATACGGCGGTGGCGACTTGCAGGTAACGTCGCGGTAGGTAGTTGTTAGACAGGATGACAGGATTTTCAGGATTTACAAGACTGAATCATGTAAATCTTGAAAATCCTGTCATCCTGTCTCTAACTGATTTTGCGCTCGATGCGGCGATCGGGTATCAGCCAGATCGTTGCTACCAGAACGTAGATCGCGCAGGCGAGCCAAGGTCGCACAAAGGCCAGCAGAATTCCTATCACGTAGATCACCATCGAGATCTTGCCCTTAAAGTCAGATCCCAACGCTGAAGCCAACAGTTCATTGCCTGGCGCTGCGAGCAGTGCGAACACGAGAATCGTGTAAGCCACCGCGCTCATTAAAAGTATGCAGCCATAAAGTGCCACAGGCCATTGCGAGAAGTGGTTCTCACCCATCCACGCCGTCACAAACGGAACTAGCGACAACCAAAACAGCAGATGCAGATTGGCCCATAGTGCGCGCCCGTCGATGTGTTGGGTTACATGGAGGAGATGGTGGTGGTTGTTCCAGTAGATCCCGATGTAGATAAAACTCATCACATAGCTTGCGAAGACGGGGATCAGTGGTCGCAGTCCAGCCAAGCTAGTTTCGTGCGGAGCGCGCAGCTCGAGCACCATAATCGTGATGATGATGGCGATCACACCATCACTGAACGCTTCCATGCGGCCGGTGGTCATGAATCGTTATTTTTTCCGGCCTACAGCGAAGAGACTCTGAGCAGAGCGCACGTACATCACACCGTCCGACAGCGCGGGCGTGGCCATCAGCAATTCGCCCATCGAATTCGTCGCGATGTGATTGAATTTTTCTCCAGCCTGTACGACGAGTATCTCGCCGTCTTCATTCGACAAATAGATCTTTCCGTCTGAAGCCACCGGCGACGCGCTGAAGCCGCTGCCGACGAGGGGCAGACGCTGTCGATAAATCTCTTCCCCCGTTTTCAGATTGTAAGCGTCGAAGGTGCCGTTGTTCGCGAGCACGTAGAGAAGACCGTTGTAGATCAAAGGCGTCGGCATGTAGGAACCGCGTCCGGTGCGGCTCCAGATGACTGTGTCGCTGCTCGTCTTTCCTTCCGGCAGCGTTAAATCACCACGTGCTCCGGCTTTGACGACGAAGATCGGTCGCTCTGGTCCACGCCCACTCACGACGACGAGCATGTCGTCCGCGAAGATGGGTGTTGGCGCTGTGATCTTGGAGCTGCGTCCGAGTCGCCAGAGCTCTTTGCCTGTGCGCGGATCGTAGCCGCGGATGAAGTTTGAAGCGTTGGCGATGAGCTCTTCGCCTTTCGTGGTGGTTGCGACTGTCGGCGTGCCCCACGAAGGAATCTCGTCGCGACTTGTTTTCCAGACTGCTCGACCGTTTTCCGCCTTGAAAGCGATGATGAACGAATCAGTCTGCGTGTCGCACTGTAGGATAACCAGATCTTTCCAGATGATGGGCGAGCTGGCCGGTCCCCACTCGTAAGTGGGAATGTCGTACGCGCCGAGGTCGAGACGTCCGAGATCGACTTTCCAAAGAGGCTTGCCGTTGACGTCATACGCGTACAAGCCCTCCGATCCGAACCACGCGACGACGATGCGACCGTCAGTCACGGGCGTGGAGTTTGCATACGTCGACTTGATGTGACGTTTCTCGCGTGGCTCGCCCTCGTAAGCGACTCGTTCCCATAGGATCTTGCCGGTCGGTTTGTCGACGGCGTAGATCATGAAGCGGTGCTTCGAACGATCTGTCGACGCGTCGCCGTCGCCATAGAGTCCGGGTTTAAATGACGCTTTCGGATCGGTGCTCACCGCGCTCGTGACGAAGATTCGATCTCCCCAAACGACCGGGCTCGAATGTGCAAGGCCTGGGATCGCGGTGCGCCAGAGGATGTTTTGGCCGGTCTTGCCGTTCCACTCGTCAGGGAGATTTTGTCCTTCGGCAACACCGGACGCGTTTGGACCGCGAAATGATGGCCAGCTTCCTTTGTTGCTTCCGAGCGGGCGAGCCGGTGGTTTGCCGTTGCCGGTACTGACGATCTCGCGCGCTGGTTTAGCAACAACCTCATCTGACGGTCGCCACGTACTGCGATCTAGGATCATTTGTCGTGGCCTGCAGTCGTCCGAAACGAGATTGAAGGAAAGATGCTTGCCGTCAGTTTCGTAGCGATACTTGCCGGGACCATCGCAGCCGCCCGGTCCACCGGAGATCAGGAGCTCAACTTCGGAGCCGACGTTTTTATAGGTACCGTTAATCTTGGGCCAGCCCGTGCCTTCGAGTGTGAACGTGCCCGCGGGATCGAAACGAGCTGAAAAAACGCCGAAGCTCAACTGGTGTGAAGGTAAAGATGCCTTCGGCTTGTGCGTCTCGATGTACTTGCGTGCGAACTCCAGCCAGTGTGGGCTCTCGCGCAAACCGACTTTCACCGCTTCGGCTTCTGCGTCTTCGACTTTCCAGCCGTCGCGCAAAACGCGCCTGATCATCCAGAACGCGCCGACGCGAATCGCGGCCGTGCAATGAATGAACGCCGGGCGATTTTCCGGATCGTCAGTGATCTTCAGAAACTCCGCGACCTGCTCTTCGTTCGGATTGCCATACGCGACGGGGATGTTGAAGTATTTCAAGCCGAGCTCTTTGGCTTTCGCTTCTTCCTCGGCGGCGCGATGCTCGCTCGGTTGGCGCAGGTTGATGATTGCTTTGACGCCGTCGGCTTTTAGCTTTTCGAGATGTTCGAGTTTTGGCTGGCCGCCGGTGCAGAAGTCTTTGTTGACGCGAAGGAAGTTGCGGATTTCACCGGGATCCTGCGCGACGGCTAACACTAAAGCTGCAATGAGAAGACTAATTTTCATATGAACCCTCTTGGACAGGATTTACAAGATTAAGACAGGATTTACAAGAAAGATCCTGTCAATCCTGAAAAATCTTGTAAATCCTGTCTAACCCCATTCTTTCGTCCCGATAAGTACTCTGAAAATCACCGGAGAATTGGCGAGGAACATCATGGCCCACGTACGCCCGCGATTGATGTCTTCGTAGAGATAAAACATGCGCGGTGGGAAGTAGATCAGCATCGCGAGAAAACATAGAAAGAAAAGCCGGCCCAGAAATTCCAGGACTCCGGACGGCCTGCCGAGTCCCGCGAACGTGAGTGTATTCCAGATGATCTGAAACAGAATCATGTTCACGAAGATGCAGATGTCGCCGAGCAGCTCGCTTTCCGGATGCCGCAGAAACTCGGAACGCGGCGGCTTGTTTGGTACAGAGAAATATCGATAGATAAGATACGTTTGCGCGATCGTACAGAACAGTCCGAAAAAAATCAGCGGAACGAAGATCGCGCCGTTGTTGGATACTTTATTGCCGAATAAAAAAGTGCCAAGACCGGTGACAATCGCCGACATGAGTACGAGGTTCAGGCAGAAGTAAAAAATCGGATTGAAGAGGCAGCCGGCCGCGCCTTCCTCCCAGTCGACCTTCTTTCCTTCCTCTTTCAAACGCTGATGAAAATGCCAGCGCTTCATGACGGCGCCTGCGGCCGGCAGGATCCACATGCTCAAACACATTCCCGTCAACATGAATTGCGCGAGCCGTTCGTCGCCGTTAGCGAGGTGAACGAGCTGGAGGAAGTAGCCCGTCAGCCAGCGCATCAGGACGATGTTTAGAACGAAGACGACAATGTCGAGCAGCAGGCCGCGATTTTCTTTGGCAAGGATGTTTGGGGGAGAAAACATCGGTCATGTACGATAACACTTGTGGGTAACGAGCGCGATAAAGATATCGTCTACCGGCCGCTCTACGAGAGCCAGATCATCAGCGTGCATGATTACTGCTGCCACATCGCACAAGGTGGACCGGGCGCGGAAGAAGAATCGGACGCGAATAATATCGTACTGATGCGTCACGGCGCGTTTGCACGTCACTTCGGACGCCGCACCACCACCGCCGATGTGAACCAGGCCGTGTTCTTCTCGCGCGAGTCGACGTATCGCGTCAGTCATCCATCGGATTGCGGTGATCGTGGCACTGTCTTCACTGTTTCGCCGCGTGTGCTCAACGACATCGTGCGCGAGCTCGACCCTTCAATAGACGATCATCCGGACCAGCCGTTCCGATTTTTACCGGGCCGTGTGACAGTCGTGTGTTCTGGCGTCATCGCGAGCTCGTGCAGCGGCTCGAGTCTGCTGAGTCGAATCCGTTAGAGCCGTTGTGGGCTGATGTTACCGCGCTGCAACTCGTCGCTGACGTGCTCGAGTCGGCGTTCGTCAAACATGGCGTCACGCGTAAGCCGAAACGCGAAGGTACGGACGTGGATCATGCGGAGCGAACGGAAGCGGCGAAGACGTATCTCGCGTCGAAGATGAGCGAGCGTGTTACGCTTGATGAAGTCGCGCGTGCGGTGCATGTTTCGCCGTTTCACCTCGCGCGGATTTTTCAGCAACAGACTGGCGTGCCTGTTCATCGATACCTTATGCAGCTACGTTTGCGCGCGTCGATGGAGCGATTGGCTGAGGGCGCGAGCGATCTCACGGCGCTGGCGTTGGAGCTTGGGTTTTCGAGTCACAGTCATTTTACTGATGCGTTCCGGCGTGAGTTTGGGAAGGCGCCGTCGGAAATACGCAAGATTCTGGAAGTCGATGCGGCGCGTTGATTTTTAGGCTGTCTCCGTTGGTTAATTCAATTCAAGGGAGACGGTTATGAACACGAGCAAATGTCCGGTCTGTGATTGGGCGATCAACGACGGCGGGATCAAAGTGACCGTGGCTGGAAAAGAGATCACGGTCTGTTGTGACGAGTGTGTGGAGAAGGCGAAAGCTAACCCCGAGCAGTACGCGGCGGCCTAGACAAACGTAGACAGGATTACAGGATTTTTCAGGATTTACATGTAAATCTTGTTTAATCCTGTAATCCTGTCAAAA
>DASYFE010000156.1:0-52159 GCA_036498585.1 Pyrinomonadaceae bacterium
GTGGCCGCCCGATTCAAAACAACGGGCGGCCACGGAGGGCCGCCCCTACAGTTGTTACCAACCATCGTTAATGCATTGGCGTGGCGCCGCCGCGAGCGCGGACCTTTTTGAAGAGCAATCCCGCGGGCATGCAGAGCAGGCAGAGGAACGCGAGGAGGCGGAAGTTATCGATGTAGGCCAGCAGCGTCGCTTGCCTCACGAGCGTCTGATACATCGCGCCATACGCTTGTTGAGTAGCTGTCACAACATTGCCGTGCGCTGATAAATTCGCAATCATCTCACTCAAACGTTCGCGATACACCGGATCGTAAGGCGTCAAGTGCGACACCATCGCCGCCTGATGCGCCTGCGCCCCACGTGCGAGCAGCGTCGTCACCATCGCAATCCCAAAACTCCCACCCACGTTCCGCATCAGATTGTAAATACCTGTGGCGTTCCCAATCTGCTCGTTACTAAGCGTACCCGTCGCGATCACAGTTAACGGGACAAAAACAAAACCCAACGCGAAACCACTAAAAACCTGCGGCCATGCGATGTTGCGAACCGTGATCTCCAGATCGATGTTGCCGAGCAGGTAAGTAGACGCAGCAAGAATCCCGAATCCGAAGACGATCAGATAACGGCCATCAATCTTCCCGATCAAACGTCCAACAAGGACCATCGAAACAATCGCGCCGATACCGCGTGGACTCACCGCGAGCCCACTCTGCAACGCCGGGTAACCCAAAAGCGTTTGCAGGAACAACGGCAGCAGCGCAGTGGTGCCGTAGAGCGCAATACCTACCGTAGCGATCAGCGCTGTGCCGGTTGCGAAGTTACGATTAGCAAGCACTCGCAGATTGACGATCGGATCTTTTGTACGCAGCTCCCAGATAACGAACGCAACGAGGGCAACGATCGAGATCATGAGCGATCTCACTATGAACGGCGATGAAAACCAGTCGTCTTCCTGACCTTTATCAAACACGAGCTGCAGGGTGGCAAAACCGACGGCCATCAAGCCAAACCCGATGTAGTCGATGCGTCCGGGCCGCCGGTTCCTGATGTACGGTGGATCCTCGATGAACGTCTTCGCCATCAGCATCGCGAGCAGGCCGACGGGGATATTGATGTAAAAGATCCAGCGCCAGGAATAGTTATCGGTGATCCAACCGCCGAGCGTCGGCCCAATGATCGGAGCCACAACGATTCCCATTCCGTAAACCGCCATCGCCGAGCCACGTTTATCAGCAGGAAAACTCTCCAACAACACCGCTTGCGCGATCGGCTGCAAAGCTCCACCACCGGCGCCTTGCAGAATGCGCGCAACCAGCAACATCCCCAGACTCGATGCGGCCCCACATAGCGCCGACGACAACGTGAAGATCCCGATGCAAACGATCAGAAACCGCTTGCGACCGAAGAAGTGGCCCAGCCAGTTCGTCGCCGGAAGAATGATGGCGTTGGAAATCAGATAACTCGTCAGTACCCACGTGGACTCTTCAGCCGTGGCGGAGAGGTTGCCGGCGATGTGTGGCAACGCTACGTTCGCCACGGAAGTGTCGAGCACTTCCATGAACGTAGCGAGCATCACCGCAGCCGCGATCAACCATGGGTTAAAGCTCGGCTTCCACGGTTCTGAAGCACTCATTTAACAGTCACCTCGGGAACGACCGACATTCCCGGCGCAAGCATGTGTTTCGGATCAGGTGACTCATCAAAAACGATCTTTACAGGCACACGCTGAACAACCTTGACGTAGTTGCCAGTCGCATTCTCGGGTGGAATCAAGCTGAACCGCGCGCCAGTGCCGGCCTGAATGCTGTCGACGTGCCCTTTAAATACTTTGTCAGGATATGCATCAACGGTGATCTCGACGGCCTGTCCCGGCGTCATCCTGCCGATCTGGTTTTCCTTGAAATTCGCCGTGACCCACACGTCGCCGGGCACAATCGCCATCAATGGCTGACCGATCTGGACGAGGGCGCCCTCTTCCACGCTCTTGCGCGTCACTCGCCCAGTTTCAGGTGCATAGATCTTCGTGTACGAGAGCTCGAGCTCAGCTTGCGTAACTTGCGCACGCAACTGCTCGGTCGTCGCGCCCGCCGTCTCCGCCTGCGCCTGGCTAACCGCGACTTGTTGCGGTGCGGCGTTGGCCTGGGCCAAACGGCCGAGCGCTTCGTTAACGTTCGCCTGCGCACCTCCGATTTGCGCCTGCGCCTGCTGCGCGGTTTGCGCCGCTGCGCTCTGCGCCGCACGCGCTTCGTTCACGCGCGCCTCTGCTGCGACAACTCTCTGTCGCGCGGCATCGAGCTGGGCGGCGGCTGTGTTTGCCGTTGTCTCGGCCTGGACCAGACGCTGTTGCGAAACCTCGTCTTTCGCGTACAGCTCCCGGTAACGCTCGACGTCGGCATTCGCGCGTGTCACATCTGCTTGCGCTGCGACGACCTGAGCTTGAGTCTGAGCGAGATTTGCCTGCGCGGTTGTAATGGCGGAAGCGGCTTCATTCGCACGACTACGTAAACTGGCCGCACCTGCTCGCGATGACGCAACGTCTGAACGCGACTTCTGCACCGTCGCGCGCGCCTGTTGCACGGTTGCTGAGCTCGTCGCACGCGTCAATGTCACATTCGTTTTAGCTTCGTTCTCTTTCGCGAGGCCGGCTTCGAGCGCTGCTTTGGCTTGTTGTAATTTAACCTCGTAATCGCGCGCATCGAGCTCGGCGATCAGATCGCCTTCTTTAACTTGCTGGTTGTCAGTCACATAGATCTTCGCGACGTAACCGGAAGCTTTCGGACTGACCTGAATAATGTGACCGTCGATAAATGCATCATCGGTCGATTCATGCGAACGCGAGTAGAGCCAGTAACGCACGCCGAAAACTGTTCCTAGCACGAGGACTACCGCAGCGATGATGATCACACTGCGGCGTTTATAAAACGGGCGCCGCGCTGCTTCGGCGTCCGGTTGTTCAGGTATTGGTTCTTCGTCTTCAATCCGCGTAATTTGCGGCCTGGATCTCACCATCTAAATGTCTCCGCGCGTCCTAGTGCTGCCGCGAGATTCAAACGTGCGGCGTTGTGTTGAGCCAATGCAGTCACCTGCGAAACACGCGCATTCGCCAGCGATGTCTGCGCCGTGATCACCTCGAGATTGTCTGCGACGCCCGCTCGGAAACGATCGCGCGCCATCTCGAGCTCGCGCTGCGCCAACGTCACGCTTTCGTCCGCCGCGCGCACTTGCACGGCCGCAGTCCGCAACGTCGTCAACGCCAAGCGCACGTCTTCTTCAACCTGTCCGCGAATGTTTGCGAGTGACAACTCAGTTTGTCGTTGGCGACTCGCGGCCGCCGTCACTCTTCCCTGCGTTAATCCTCCATTGAAGATCGGCACGTTGAGCTGCACTGCGACGCGACGAGTCGGTAAATCGAAACTATCCGGCGTGATACCGCTGGAGCCGTAATCACCGAGCACTTCCAGTGACGGTAGATGCTCGGCGCGCGCAGATTGCACCTCGAGTTGACTGACCCGGTTCTCTTCTTCAGCTACCTGAATCTCACGACGATCCTGAGCAGCCGAGGCCACGGCTGTTTCGACTGAAGGCAACGGATCTTCGACGAATCGCAGTTGGTCCGTGAGGGTCAACGGACCGCCGAGCGGCAAGCCGATCAGTCGCTGCAGATTCAAACGCGCCTGTTCAGAATCTGTCTGCGCCTGCGCCAAGCCGACTTGCTGCTCGGCCAAACGCGTCTGCGCACGAATCACGTCGACTCCGGTTGCTACTCCGGCGTTGCGCTGATCTTGCGCTAGCTTGAGTAACGCCTGGGCCAACTCCACGTTCGCCTGTGCAGCAACAACCGCACGATCAGCACGCAATGCTTCCAGATAAAACAGACCCGTGCGACTGGCTACTTCTTCACGCGCGAGGGATTCGTTCAACTCCGCCACGCGAACGCCGGCCTTTCCCGCCTGGTAGTTCCGAATCGCGCTGAGATCGAAAACGGATTGTCTTAAGAACAAACGTGCATCGAAGTTTTTGAAGGGACCGAGAAAAGTCTTACTGATACCCGGAAAGGTTCCGGGCTGGAAACCGAGGGCAACGAGATTCATCGTCAGGTTCGCCTGGTAGGCAACGCCGGAAACGTTAGGCAGCAACGGCGCGCGCGCTTCTTCCTGCTGGCCACGAGCTTCGTTGCGACGCTCGTGTGCGCGAAGTGTTGCGAGATTGTTATCGATTGCGAGTCTGACGGCTTGCTCGTAACTCAACGCGGCGGGCTGGCCGGTCGCGATCTTCGCAGCACCAGGAGCCTGCTGCGCCGCCGCAGAGACCGCAGTGAACAGAACAATAACTAATGTGACCAATAGGCTCCTCGGTCCCATAACGGTTTAGTTATTTCATATTAGAGATGGCGCGGTATTGTGTCGGATTGTTCGTATTTGCTTGATTTTGCTTTCGCAAAACTGGACAAAAGAAAGCAAGCACAGAGAAGACCTAGCACTCTACTTGCATCTATTTTCCGTCATCATGAAAGCAATAAAGATCATCAAGCCTAATAAAAGTGGGAATGAGGCGACTGAGAATAAGAAAACTGTCGAGCCCAGCACGCGTAAGATTGCGAATACAGTGAAGAGCTGGATCGAGGAGTCGCAGCAACGCAGGCGCAACCAGCCACGGGCTTTAACTGTAGGGGTGGCCCTCCGTGGCCACCCGTTGTTCGAAAGTGCGCTATTCATGAAACGGGCGGCCACGGAGGGCCGCCCCTACAGTTGGGTTATCGATAGCGTCCGGATGCAAGCATTTTAATTCAACGCGGCTACAGTCACTGTCTCCGGCGCGGCATTGTTCCGCGACATCATTTCACGACGCAGCTCACGTTCACGGTGCGAAGGATTGATTTCCTCGCTTGTCTGCTCACCCGCAGTCTCGACCCTTGAAAGAAAATAGCTGTCACCATAACGAGTAAAGATCAACTCGTCTCTTCTTGGTGTCGAGCGCTCTATCTTCGGCTCAGTCTCAAACACTACCTCGTCATGTTTGTCGTGCATGTTTCTGAGCAGCAGTCCAATCGGCTCATCCATGAGGCGCCTGATCTCGTAGTCACCTGCCGGAAGTGTTTTTCCCTTGACGGTGAACTCAAACGGAATCTGAACGCGAATCGAAGTTCCCGGCTCCTGCGCGCGAGTACTCCCCACAACAAGCAAACTCAGCAGACATCCTGCCGCCACCACACTAAAAAACTTTTTCATCATTTCTCCTTCCCTAACCAAATCGTCGGCACGCCCGGTGATTAAGAAATTGGCATGCCATCGCTTGGACCACATAATCCCCGTTTCGCGGCGACCATCGCTGAGGCTTTCTTACTTCGCGAAGTAAAAAGGCCACACATTTCAACCCGCCGTTTTACGCGGATAACCGCACGGATTACACTGATAAGGGAGACGACTACATGTTGAAAAGAGTGTGGCGATATGGCTTAGCTGTCATTACCGTCGCAGCAGCCCTCGTGCTCACCATCTGGCTCGAGCAGTACACCGACATCACGCCTCTTTTCTACGCGGCGATCGTCGTCAGCGCGTGGTTCGGAGGCAGAGGGCCGGGCTTGCTGGCCGTAGTCCTTTCAGAACTGGCGATCGACTACTACTTCGTCCCGCCATTTTATTCGCTGCGGCTCGGAGCAAAGCCGATTAGTTTCATGGTCGTCTTCGGCGTGCTGGCCTTATTCACCAGTTGGATGAGCTCGAAACGGAGGCAAGCCGAAGAAGAGCTCAAGCAAGCACGTGACGATCTCGAGGTGAAGGTCCAGGAACGAACGAACGAGCTCAGACAAGCAAACGAGACTCTGCGCGAACGACAGGCAGAGTTAACGCACGTCACTCGCGTCATGACTATCGGCGAGCTGACTGCTTCGATCGCTCATGAAGTAAACCAACCGCTGGCCGCGATTGTTACCAACGGCAACGCGTGCTTGCGTTGGCTTGCGGGAGCGACGCCCAACCTGTCTGAAGGGCGGCAGGCGGTCGAGCGCATTATTAAAGACAGCTATCGTGCGAGCGAGGTTATCGCGCGCATTCGCTCGCTCGTCAAAAAGACTCCGTCGCGAAGCGATTGGGTTGATCTGAACGAAGTAATCGACGAAGTGCTCGCACTCGCCCAAAACGAAGCGCGCCGCCATCGTGTTTCACTGAATCGACAGCTTAAACAGGACTTGCCGCGCGTGCGTGGAGATCGAGTTCAGTTGCAACAAGTCGTGCTGAATCTGATCATGAATGGTCTGGAAGCGATCGCCAGAAATAAAAACGGCGCAAGGGAGTTGGCAGTCAGCTCCGACGTGGATCAGGAGCACGTAATCATCGCGGTGCGTGATTCCGGCGAGGGACTTGATTCAGCGAACCTCGAGCGCGTATTCGATGCGTTCTACACGACCAAGCCGGAGGGCATGGGTATGGGTTTGGCCATAAGCCGGACCATCATTGAGTCGCATGGCGGTCGCCTTTGGGCCAAAACGAACTCGCCGAAAGGAGCGGTCTTCCAGTTCACCTTGTCGACGAATCATGACAAATAACGCCGCTGAAATGGTGTTCGTGATCGATGATGATGAATCGATACGCGAGGCGCTGAAGAGTCTCATCAGATCTGTAGGGCTCAGCGTCGAGACGTTTGCGTCTGCCCATGACTTTCTGCAAAGCTCGCGGCCGGATGTTCCTTCCTGTTTGATACTCGACGTACGAATGCCGGGACTAAGCGGTCTCGATCTTCAGCGCGATCTTGCTGAGACAAACATTCCGATTCCGATCATCTTCATCACTGGTCATGGCGATATTCCGATGTCCGTGCGGGCGATGAAAGCGGGCGCGGTCGAGTTTCTGACTAAGCCCTTCCGCGATCAAGATCTGCTCGATGCGATTCAGCAGGCGCTCGAGCGCGATCGACAGATGCGTTCGCAACAAGCGGGGACCGCGGAGCTGCACAATCGCTACCACTCCCTCACGCCACGCGAAACCGAAGTGTTTGCGCTCGTAGTTAAAGGAATGCTCAACAAACAGATCGCGCTCCAGTTAGGCACGAGCGAAATCACCATCAAACTCCACCGCCGCCAGGTCATGGAAAAGATGCGCGCCTCATCCCTCGCCGACCTCGTCCGCATGGCAGAAAGACTACAGTGTTAGACAGGATTTACAAGATTTTTCAGGATTTACATGTGAATCCTGAAAAATCTTGTAAATCCTGTCTAAGCTTCACCCTGACCTATACCAAGGTATAGGGCGAGGATACCCACGTATAATTTTTTTCTTCACCTCACACTCGTATTCTCCTACACGTAATGAATCCTCTGATTTCAATCGTTGACGATGATGAGTCGGTGCGAACCGCACTGAAAAGCCTGATCGACTCAGTCGGGTTTCGGGCCGAAGTATTCTGCTCGGGCGAAGAGTTCTTAAAGTCCCCCTACGTGTTCAAGACTGACTGCCTGATTGCCGACGTTCGCATGCCAGGCATGACCGGCCTCGAGCTCCAGGAGCGACTGCACGCCGCGGGCTCAGCCGTCCCAATTGTCTTCATCTCGGCTCACGACGATAAAGAAGCGCGAGCCCGTGGCTTGCGAGACGGCGCGATCGCCTTCCTGCAAAAGCCATTCAGTGAAGATTCTCTGTTGGGAGCAATCAGCGAGGGTCTCGATAAAGTTGAAACGAAAAAAGGTGTGTGATGTTACAAACTGCCAGTGCTTTGAACTATCAACCGTTAGCTGCTCGATTACAGCCAACGCTAAGACCGGCCACGCACAGCGGAGCAGCATTCGCGAAGCAATCAAACGATCTTTCAGTTCTCTATCCTGAGTCAGTGCTGAGATCGAGTGATGCTATCGGTTGGCAAAATGTGCGCGCCATTTACTTCCGCCACGCTTCGAAAGAGGCCGTGATTCCAGCTTCAGACGATCACTGCATCGTGAAAAATCTCGGCGACTCGTTTTTCACGAGCGTCTATCACGACAAACGACGATTCGAAGGCGAAGTGCTTTCCAGTGAGATCGCGATCATTCCCGCCGGCTCGTCATGGGTTTGCCAGTCTGAGGATTCTGACTCGCTGATGATGCTGCTGCTCTATCTGCGACCGCTCTTTGTGCGCTCGGCAGCGGACGAGCTGAACATCTCACAGAACGAGATCGGACTGACTCCGCAAATCGGTTTCAAAGACAAGAACATCTGTCACGTTGCGATGTCGCTTCTGCACGAGTTGAATGAAGCGAACGTGGTTGGGCGTCTTTATGCCGACTCGCTCGCGCCCGGACTCGCGATCCAGCTCGTCAGGCGCTACGGTTCTTTGCGCGACGTTCACGTCGGACACGGCGGCATGGCGCCACACAAGTTGCGAAAAGCGGTCGCGTTGATAGATCATCATCTTTCTGACGAAGAGGAAGGACGCGTCGCGTTGCGGGGAGTCGCGCGCGCAGTGCGTATGAGCTACTTCCACTTTTCGCGGGCCTTCAAGCAGTCGATGGGAATGACTGCGACGACTTACATAGCGGAACGCCGAATCGAGCGTGCGAAGCGGATGCTGGAGGAGACGGAATTGCCAATCTCCGAGATTGCCCTGCGTTCGGGTTTCTCCAGCCAGAGCCACTTCACGACGGCGTTCCGCAGGCTGGCCGGAGCCACACCCAAAGCATTCCGCGCCGCGCTGTGATCTCGAAGGGGAGTTAGACAGGACTTACAAGATTTTTCAGGATTAACATGTAAATCTTGTCCAATCCTGTAATCCTGTCTACGAATGTCTAAGAAAAAACTAAAGCTCAGTCACTTACTGCGACCTCACCGCGGCATGCTTGTGCTTGCGTTCATCGCCGTACTCGGCGAGGCCGGCACCGATCTGCTCGAACCGTGGCCGCTCAAAATCGTGTTCGACTACGTCTTCGGATCGAAGCACATGCCGGTGTGGATGTCGGGATTGATTGGCGGCACGTTTGGTCTAACTAAAGTCGCCATTCTTCACTTCGCGGTTCTCGCGGTAATCGTCATCGCAGCCGCCGGCGCACTCAGCTCTTACGCAGAAAAGTATCTGACCACTTCCGTCGGTCAATGGGTCATGCACGACCTGCGGCGCGTTCTCTATCATCACATTCAACGCCTGTCGCTCGCGTATCACGATCACAACCCAACGGGCAATCTGATCAGCACCGTCACAGCCGACATCGATTCGATTCAGGATTTCATCTCGCAGGCGCTGCTCGGCATTCTCGTGAATGTACTCACGCTTGTCGGCATGCTCGCGGTGATGTTTTATCTCAACTGGCGCTTCACTCTGATCGCGCTTTCAATCACGCCATTCCTGTTTTTAGTTGTCTACACCTACACACATCGCATCAAGCAAGCGTCACGCGCGTTGCGGAAGAAGGAAGGCGAAGTCATTTCGGTCGTGGCGGAAGTGCTGGGTTCGATCCGCGTCGTGAAAGCTTTTGCGCGCGAGGATTACGAAGAGGCGCGACTGGCGCAGCAAAGCCTCGAGAACGTCGAGATCGCGCTCCGCGCACGCAGTCTCAAAGCTAAGCTGGCGCCCGTGGTCCAGGTCATCGTTGCGGTGGGGACGTGTCTCGTGCTCTGGTACGGCGTCAATCTCGTACTGACCGAACAGATGACCTCCGGCTCGCTGCTCGTGTTCCTGCTTTATCTCGGCAAGATGTACAAGCCGATGCGCGACCTCTCGAAGATGACTGACACGATGTCGAAGGCCGCGGTCGGCTACGAGCGCATACGCGCGGTGATTGAGACTGAGAACGAGGTGCGCAATCTGCCGGGTGCGAGAAAAGCTCCAGCCCTCAAAGGCGCGATCGAATTCGAGCACGTTGATTTTGGTTACGACAAACGTTACCCGACGCTGACGGATGTAAACCTGCGCGTCGAGCCCGGCCAGCTTGCGGCGCTTGTTGGTCCGACCGGTGCGGGAAAGTCGACTATCACCGGCTTGATCGGCCGTTTCTACGACCCACAAAAAGGGGTCGTGAAGATCGATGGCAAGGATATTAGGAATTACAAGACGAAGTCGCTGCGACGGCAGATGAGCTTCGTCTTGCAGGAGACGCTGCTCTTCCGCGCGCCTGTCTGGCAGAACATTGCGTATGGCAAGCCCGAGGCGACACGCGAGGAGATCCTGCGCGCGGCGGAGCTGGCGAACGCCGACGAGTTTATCAAGAACATGCCGCAGCAGTACGACACGATGGTTGGCGAGAAGGGCGTCACGTTGTCTGGTGGTCAGCGCCAGCGCATAGCAATCGCACGCGCAATCATTCGCAACTCACCGATCCTGATACTCGATGAGCCGACGTCTGGTCTCGATGCGGCTTCGGAAGAGCTGGTATTCGAGGCGCTCGGAAGATTGATGGCTGGTCGCACAACGATCGTGATCGCACACCGTCTCGCAACCATCCGCCGCGCGGATGTGATCTTTGTGATCGACCACGGCACGATCGTCGAGCGCGGCACGTACGAACAGCTAATCGCAGCGGGCGGACTCTTCGCGAAGCTTCACGAGATCCAGTTCCGTCATGAAGCGCAGGCTCCCGCATAAGTTTGACAGGATTCATCATGTCAATTCTGAAATCCTGTAATCCTGTCAAAAACTGACTTCATTTAACGAGCTGCTTCTGGGTGGGCAAATTTGCCGCGTTCCAGCCGCCACCGAGTGCTTTGATCAGCTCGACACTGGCAGTCATCTGCTGCGCTTGCAGATTCACCGCCGTACGTTGATTGTTCAAGAGCGTCGCCTGTGCGGTGATCACGTTCAGATAACTATCAATCCCCGACTTGTATCGCTCCACCGCAAGCGTCAACGCGCGCTGCGCCGACGCTACGGCTTCATTCTGCTGTTCCAACTCGCGCGAAAGAATACGCAGTGCCGCAAGGTTGTCTTCAACCTCCTGAAACGATGTCAACACCGTATTGCGATAGCTTGCAGCCGTCGCATCATACTGCGCGCGCGCGAACTCCGTCTGCGCCTTACGCCGTCCCTTATCAAAAAGCGTTTGACTCAACGTTGGCCCAAGTGAAAAGAAACGCGCGGGCCACGTAAACCAGCTCGCGATCGACGTGCTCTCCAGTCCTCCAGTCGCGCTGAGTACGAGCGATGGAAAGAACGCGGCTTTCGTGACTCCAATCTCCGCATTCGCCTCCGCCACACGTCGTTCAGCCGCGGCGATGTCGGGACGACGCTCGAGCAGTTGCGAAGGTAGACCAACTGGAACTTCAGGTGGCTTCGTATCCAGAGGTGCAACTGGTAGCGAGAAGGTCGAGGCAGGCTGACCGGTGAGCAATGCGATCGCGTGTTCGAGTTGTGCTCGTTGAATCCCGAGATCGGTCGCTTGCGCCTGCGTTGTTTTTAGCTGTGTTTCTGACTGTGCCACGTCTTCGTCTGACACGATGCCGGTTTCAAAGCGAACGCGCGTCAGATCGAGTTCTTCCTGGAAGGCAGCGATCGTGGAATCGAGCAAAGCTTTCTCAGCGTCGACGGAGCGAAGCTGGTAGTAATCAAATGCGAGCTCGGCCTCGACACTCAAACGCACGTTTTGTAAATCTGCCGCAGTGGCCTGTGCTTCGGAAGTGCTCGCGACGACCGTGTTGCGGATGCGTCCCCAGAAATCTGGTTCCCACGACGCGTCGAACGGCAGTGAGTAATTGGTCGCCACGCGCCCGGGGGAAACGTTCGAGTGAGTGGCTGCGGCTGATTGTCGCGATACGATGATCGATGGGCTCGTCGTGACGGTTGGGAAGTATCCGGAACGAGATTCCTTCACGAGCGCGCGCGCGGCGCGGAAGTTTGCGTCAGCAAGCGCGATGTTTTGGTTCGCTGTGTTCAACTGCTCTTCGAGACTATTCAACTGCGGATCGTTGAAAATCTCCCACCATTTGCCGCGGATCATGGCGTCCGCAGGGTGCGCGAATTTCCAGTCGTCGGTTTCCTTGAAAGCAGCGGGCGCGATTTCTTTGTAAGCCGCCGGCGTCGCGACGCTCGGCTTCGCATACTTCGGCGCCTTGTCACAACCTTTGAACAGCACGAGACCGATCAGTGAAACAGCAAGGATTTGAAAGTTATTAGGCATTGGTTAATTCCGGAACGGGTGGCCACGGAGGGCCACCCCTACAGTTGTTACTTATGTAGCGCCTCCGATGAAGTTGCGTGGGCGGTAACAACTGTAGGGGCGGCCCTCTGTGGCCGCCCGTTGTTCGCAAACCACTCACGCAATCGATCCAAATACAGATAGACCACCGGCGTCGTGAACAGCGTTAGCATCTGACTCACAAGCAATCCTCCAATGATCGAAATTCCCAACGGTCGTCTTAGCTCGGAACCGGTGCCGGTTCCGAGCGCGAGCGGCAACGCGCCGAGCAGCGCCGCCATCGTGGTCATCATGATCGGGCGAAACCGCAGCATGCATGCCTGAAAAATCGCGTCACGCGAGCTCTTACCTTCACCGCGCTCTGCCGCAAGCGCAAAGTCGATCATCATGATCGCGTTCTTCTTCACGATGCCAATCAGCAGGATGATCCCGATCAACGCAATCAAGCTGAGATCCATGTGCGTCACTAGCAGCGCCAGCACCGCACCCACGCCAGCCGACGGCAACGTCGAGAGGATCGTGATCGGATGAATGTAACTCTCATAAAGAATCCCGAGCACGATATACACAGCCAGCAACGCCGCGACGATCAAAAGCGGCTCACTCGCGAGCGACGTTTGAAACGCCTGCGCCGTACCGGCAAAACTTCCGTGAATCGTCGCCGGCAAACCGATGCTCTGTTCCGTCTGATTGATCGCCTGCACCGCATCGCTCAGCGCCACACCAGGTGCGAGATTGAAAGAAAAAGTCACGGCTGGAAGTTGGCCCTGGTGATTAACTGCGAGGGGTGCGGTCGCCAGCGCATAATGTGCGATCGCGCTCAATGGCACTATCGCACCGCCAGCCGGATGCAAATAAATGTCTTGTAAGCCTTCGGGACTCTGCCAGTACCGCGGCTCGACTTCCATCACCACGTGATACTGATTTAGCTGCTTGTACATCGTCGAAACTTGCCGTTGTCCAAAAGCATCATAGAGCGTCGAGTCGATGTCTTGCGGCGTGATTCCGAGTCTTTGCGCAGTCGCGCGATCGTAATCAAGCGACGCCTGCAAGCCGCTGTTCTGCTGATCGCTATTCACGTCAGTCACGATCGAGACCTTGCGTAACTCGTGCAAAAGAATCGGTGCCCACTTCACAAGATCATCGAGGTTCTCACTCTGAATCGTGTACTGGTATTGCGCGTTACCACCACGACCGCCGACGCGCAGGTCCTGTGTCGCCTGCAAAAACACCGACGCGCCTTCGACCGTCGCGAGCTGCCGTCGCAAGCGGCGAATGATCTCGTCCGCGCTGACCTTGCGCTCGTCGAGCGGCTTCAACGAGATGAACATTCGCCCTGTGTTCGTCGTCGTACCACCGCCGCTTCCTGTAAATGCGACCACATTCGCCACGGCCGGATCACTTTTGATGATGTCCACAAAGCGCGCCATCCGTTGCCTCATCGCCGTGAACGACGAGTCCTGCGCGCCCTGAATGCCGCCCGCGAGACGGCCAGTGTCCTGCTGCGGGAAAAATCCTTTTGGCACGATCACGAGCAGGTAAACATTTACGCCAATCGTGATCAGCAGCACGAGCAACATCGGCGCGGGATGTCGCAGCACCCACGTCAAACTCCGTTCGTATAGACTCAGAATCCACTGAAACACACGCTCGCTCGCGCGATAAAGCCATCCATGTTCCTCGTTGTGCTTCAGCAGTCGCGAACACATCATCGGCGTCGTTGTTAACGACACAACGAGCGAAACAAGAATCGCCACTGAAAGCGTCACTGCGAATTCGCGGAATAGCCGTCCGACAATCCCTCCCATCAACAGCAACGGCGTGAACACCGCCACGAGCGAGATGCTGATCGAGAGCACCGTGAATCCGATCTCTTTCGCGCCCAGGAGAGCGGCTTGCAACGGTCGCATTCCCTGCTCGAGATGTCGCGTCACGTTTTCGATGACGACGATCGCATCGTCGACAACGAAGCCGGTGGAGATCGTCAGCGCCATGAGGGAGAGATTGTCGAGACTGTAGTGACACAGGTACATCACGCCGAACGTGCCGATGAGCGAAACAGGCACTACGACCGCTGGAATGATCGTCGCGCGCGGATTTCTCAGGAAAACGAAGACGACGAGGATTACGAGGCCAATTGAAATAATCAGCGTGCGTTCCACGTCTCTGACTGACGCGCGGATCGTGGTTGTCTGGTCCGTTACGACTGTGAGATCGATCGCGGACGGAATCGACGCCTTCAATTGCGGGAGCGCGGCGCGAACGCTGTCGACGGTGTCGATGATGTTCGCGCCGGGCTGGCGAAAGATGATCACGAGCGCGCACGGTTTCCCATTGGCGAGTCCGGCAGAACGAAGGTTCTCGACGGAGTCCTGCACATTCGCGATGTCAGACAATCTGATCGCAGCGCCGTTGCTGTAACCAACCATCAGCGGGCGGTAGTCGGCGGCCTGCAAGA
This sequence comes from Pyrinomonadaceae bacterium, assembly GCA_036498585.1. Taxonomy (GTDB): domain Bacteria; phylum Acidobacteriota; class Blastocatellia; order Pyrinomonadales; family Pyrinomonadaceae; genus PSRF01. The sequence continues at coordinate 14,544 of DASYFE010000156.1, forward strand.
GTTGATCGTTGACTGCGACGTCGAACGTCGTCGTGTTGTTTGCAAGCTCGCCCTTTGCGAGGTTCGCGTTTTGCTGGCTCAGCATGTTGCGAACGTCTTCGAGGCCGAGCCCAGTCGCGTTCAACTGCGTGGGATTTACATCGACGCGGACCGCAGGCAATGAGCTGCCGCCAACAACCACCTGGCCCACGCCCTGAATTTGCGAAAGCTTCTGCTGAAGGACTGTTGACGCGGCGTCGTAGAGACGGCCTTGATCGTAAACGTTAGAAGTAAGCGCCACGATCATGATCGGTGCGTCCGCCGGATTCACTTTTCGATAAGTGGGATTGTTTGGCAGATTCGTGGGCAAGTAACCGCGAGCGGCATTGATAGCCGCCTGTACATCTCGAGCTGCGGCGTCGATGTCGCGATTTAGCTCAAACTGCAACGTCACGCTCGTCGAGCCGAGATAACTCGCGGAAGTCATCTCGGTCACGCCTGCGATGTGGCCCAGTTGGCGTTCAAGCGGAGTAGCAACTGACGACGCCATGATTTCAGGACTCGCACCCGGCAAGTTTGCCTGCACCGAGATCGTCGGAAAGTCGATCTGCGGCAACGGTGAAACCGGCAACAACTTGAACGCCACCCCACCCGCGAGTGCAATCGCCGCGGTCAAAAGCACGGTCGCAACAGGCCGTTGAATAAATGGCGACGACAAACTCATGCACAACCCCGGGAACAACTGTAGGGGTGACCCTCTGTGGCCACCCGTTCGTGAATTGGACAAGGCGGGTGGCCACAGAGGGCCACCCCTACAGTTGCTCCTGAAACGCTCATGAACCTTCTCCTAATGCAGCTTCAGGAGCCTTGCCCCTAAGAGCAGAGATTTTTCTCGCAACGGCGTCGAAGAAGAGATAGATCACGGGCGTGGTGTACAGGGTGAGCAGTTGGCTCAACATCAGGCCACCGACGAGCGTGATTCCGAGTGGCCGCCGCAACTCCGATCCGACTCCGCTTCCAAACGCTAACGGCAAAGCACCGAGCAGCGCCGCATTCGTCGTCATCATGATCGGACGAAAGCGCAACAGACACGCCTGGTAGATCGCCTCTTCCGGTTCCTTGCCGTGATTCCGCTCGGCGTCGAGGGCGAAGTCGATCATCATGATCGCGTTCTTCTTCACGATGCCGATCAGCAAAATGATGCCGATGATTCCAACCACCGTCAGCTCAGTTCGAAATAGAAGGAGCGCGAGAATCGCGCCCACACCCGCTGACGGTAACGTCGAGAGGATCGTGAGCGGGTGAATGTAGCTCTCGTACAAAACTCCGAGCACGATGTAGACGGTGACGATCGCCGCCAGAATCAATAGCGGCTCGTTCGTCAACGAATTCTTGAAAGCCTGCGCCGTACCCTGAAACGACGCCTGCAGACTCGCCGGCATATTCAAATCCTTCTCGACCTGTTCGATTGCATTCGTGGCTTCGCCTAGTGATGCACCGTGCGCAAGGTTGAAAGAGATCGTCACGACCGGAAACTGTCCCTGATGGTTGATGGAGAGCGGGGCCGTTCCGGTTTCGAAGTGGCTGAACGTGCTGAGTGGAACTGACGTGCCGTTCGTCGAATGAACGTAAATGTCCTGCAACTTTGCCGGATTGTTCTGGAAGTTTGGCAGCGTTTCGAGGATCACGTGATATTGATTCGATTGGGTAAACAGCGTCGATATCTGTCGCTGCCCGAAAGCGTCGTAAAGTGTCTGGTCGATCGCGAGCGGTGTGATGCCGAGTCGCGAAGCTGTAACGCGATCGATCACGAGCGTGGTTTGTGCGGCTCCGGTTTGCTGATCGGTCGCGACGTCTTGTAGTTGAGGCAACGTCTTCAACTTCTCGACAAAGCGCATCGTCCAAGTGTTCAACTCGTCCGCATTCGGCGATTCGAGCGTGTATTGATACTGCGTGCGGCTCACCCGATCTTCGACCGACAGATCCTGCACCGGCTGCATGTAAAGCGTGATGCCGTCAACCTGCGCGAGCGCGGTTTGCAGTCGATTCATGATCGTCGTGGCGTCAATCTTCCGGACGTCGAGCGGTTTGAGATTGATGAGAATCCGACCGCTGTTGAGTGTCGTGTTCGTGCCGTCAACGCCGATAAACGATGAGAGACTCTCAACCGCCGGATCTTTGAGTATGACCTGTGCCAGCGCCTGCTGCTTCTCGGCCATCGCGGGAAACGAGATGCGCTGCGACGCTTCCGAAATGCCCTGAATCACCCCCGTGTCCTGTACCGGGAAGAATCCTTTCGGCACAACGATGTAAAGCCAGATCGTGAGGACGAGCGTCGCGGCGGCAATCAACAAGGTGATCACGCGAAACCTCAAGACCCAACGTAACGTCGCACCGTAGAATTCGATGATCTTTTCAAACACGCGCTCGGACGCGCGATAGAACCTTCCCTGATTTGAGTGTTCGCGCAGCAATCGCGAGCACATCATCGGCGTGAGCGTCAGCGAAACAACTGCCGACACGAGGATCGTTACACTCAGCGTGATCGCAAACTCGCGAAACAGGCGTCCCACGATGTCGCCCATGAACAACAGCGGAATGAGAACGGCGATCAGCGAGATCGTGAGCGAGACAATCGTAAAACCGATCTGCTCCGCGCCTTTTAACGCCGCCTGCATCGGCTTCTCGCCTTCTTCGAGATAGCGAACGATGTTCTCGATCATCACGATCGCATCGTCGACGACGAAACCCGTCGAGATCGTGAGCGCCATGAGCGTCAGGTTGTTCAGGCTGTAGCCCGCGAGATACATCACCGCGAGCGTGCCGACGAGAGAGAGCGGAACCGCCACACTCGGAATGATCGTCGCCGAGAGGTTTCTGAGAAACAGAAAGATCACCATCACTACGAGCGCGACAGTCAGCATGAGGGAGAACTGCACGTCTTTGACTGATGCTCGAATCGTGACGGTGCGATCCGTGAGTACTGAGAGCCGGATGGCGGACGGGAGGGTGGTTTGCAGTTGCGGCAGCAGCGCCTTGATGCGGTCAACTACCTGGATGATATTCGCGCCAGGTTGTCGTTGAATGTTGACGATAACGGCGGGCACGTTGTTCATCCACGCCGCCTGCTTCACGTTCTCCGCGCCGTTAACAACCGTCGCAACGTCTGACAAAACAACCGGCGCGCCGTTCCGATAAGCCACGACGATCTTCCCGTAATCTTTGTCCGAAAGGATCTGATCGTTGGCGTCTATCTGGTAAGACTGCTGTGGCCCGTCGAAATTTCCTTTTGCCTGGTTGACGCTCGTTTGCTGGAGCGCAGTTCGTACGTCTTCAAGACTGATTCCATACGACGAGAGCGCCGTCGGATTCGCCTGAATGCGCACCGCGGGCTTTTGACCACCGCTAATGCTCACGAGTCCGACGCCCGGCAATTGCGAGATCTTCTGCGCGAGACGCGTGTCAGCGAGATCCTCCACCTGCGTGAGTGGAATTGTGTTCGAGGTTAAAGCGAGCGTCATCACCGGCGCGTCAGCCGGATTCGACTTACTATAGATCGGCGGCGCCGGCAGATCGTTCGGAAGAAAGTTTGACGCAGTATTAATTGCCGCCTGGACTTCCTGTTCGGCGACGTCGATGTTCAGATCCAGCGCGAATTGCAGCGTGATAATCGAGCTGCCACCCGAGCTCATTGACGTCATCTGGTTCAAGCCTGGCACTTGTCCAAACTGTCTCTCGAGCGGCGCGGTGATGGCAGACGCAACCACATCAGGACTCGCGCCCGGATAAAACGTGATCACCTGAATAGTCGGATAGTCGACTTCCGGCAATGCGGAGACAGGCAGTTGTCGATATGCAACAATGCCCGCGAGCAGAATCGCAGCCATCAACAGCGAAGTTGCCACCGGCCTCAGAATAAATGACCGCGACGGACTCAACTCTTGCTCCTCCTGCGTTCTTCTCTGTGCAACCTCTGTGTTCTCTGTGTCTCCGTGGTAAGAGGTTGTGTGCAAAGATCACCACAGAGACACAGAGAACACGGAGGTTGCACAGAGAAGAAGTTCTTATTTGTCACTGCTTCCGCCTGCTCTCTTCACGCACCGTGACTTTAACGCCGTTCTGCAACTTGTCGAATCCATCGACCGCGACAACGTCGCCGGCTTTTAATCCTTCGACCGCCGTCACATTCCCGTCCGTCGTGCCCGTCGTAACGGTTTGCATCGCGACTGTTTGATCCGGCTTCAGGACGTACACAAACGAATCCTGTGCGTTGCGCTGAATCGCGACAGAAGGAACCAGGATCACGCCGTGCTGAGTTTTAACCAGCAGACGCGCGTTCACGAATTGATTCGGAAAGAGGGCGCTATCGCGGTTCGGGAAAGTCGCTTTTAGCTTGATCGTGCCGGTAGTTGTGTCGATCTGGTTATCGAACGTAAGCAGCGCGCCGGACGAAAGCTTCGTCTGCTGCGTGCGATCGAATGCGTCGACACTGAGCCGGTTACCACGACGCAACTGCTGCCGAATCTGCGGCAGATAATCTTCAGCGACACTGAAGAGCACGTTGATCGGTTGCAGTTGCGTGATGACGAGCATGCCGTTCGTATCAGCAGCGTGAACGATGTTGCCCGGATCGACGAGTCGCAAACCAACACGCCCTGTGATCGGCGACGTGATCCGGCAGTACGCAAGCTGAACGTTCGCATTATCTATCTGTCCCTGATCGAGCTTCACAACGCCCTCGAACTGATGGACTGTGGCGACCTGCGTGTCGAGTTGTTGTTTAGGAATCGCGTTCTTGCTGTAAGCAATCTGATAGCGACTGAGATCGACGTTCGCATTTTCAAGGAGGGCCTTGTCGCGTTGATACTGCCCTTGTGCTTGTTCGAGTTGCGCCTGAAACGGGCGTGGGTCGATCTCCGCGAGCAGGTCGCCCTGTTTGACCATCTGGCCCTCGCGGTAATTGACGCTCATCAACTGGCCATCGACGCGACTCTTAACCGTGACCGTGTACACAGGCGCAACTGACCCGAGCGCGTTGATGTAAACGCCGATGCTTCCCTCCTGGGCCACGGCGGTCGAGATCGACACACCCGGCGGCGCTGGCGGCGCTGATTTGGCTGCGGCGACAGTTGTTTTTTGTCGATGTTCGATAATGAGAAAACCGGTGAGCGCGACGACGAACAGCAGGACCAGCATCAATCGCGGGCTGGGTCGACGGCGGCGTGGCTGGACCACCGGCGGTGGCGGCGGCTCATCAGGCGCGGGTGTTTCTATATCTTCGACAACGGGCTCGTCCATACCCGTATGTTACGAAAGACACGAATGCGCCTCTTGTAGATGTTTGCTCAGCTTGACAGGTAGTTGCGAAGAAAGGTGAGCCCACAAAAAGGCACAAAATCACAAAAATAGTTTTGTGTTCCTGTGCCTTTTTGTGGCTGAAAAAAGCGAGTGTGAGTGGAGCCACCTCGGAGCCCGTATTTTTGGTCCACTCACACTCAAAACACAGGGGTGTCCCCCAACTCGCTCGTTGCCCCTGTGTCTATCGAAGAATGCTTAAAACCACAACGCTGGCATCCTATCCCGCTGCAGCCTATATCTCTTTCACTTTGTTGTCGGTTTTATCAGCTATTTGCGTTAGCCCCTGGTCCAGATCCTGGTAAAACTCCTTTTCACCGCCTTCGAAATGATGCCCACTCGCCTTCACGGCAAATAAACGCTTCACGGCTGGCGTTGCTTCGTACAGCGACTGTGCTTCGTGGAGGGGCGCATTCTTATCGTTTGTCGCGTTAAGAAAAACGATCGGCGTCTGCTTGAGCTTCTTCAGATACTGATGCGCATCGAAAACTTTTTCGTGCGGCGTACCATGAGTGAAGTAGATAACTGAATCAGCCGGTCTCCACGCTAGCTCGCCATAGATCGGAAGACTAATCGCCACCACCCGGCTTACTGGCAGGCTGAACTCGGGTTGCGTCGCTACGATCACGCTGTAGCCCGCGCCGAGTGACCAGCCTGCCAGGACGAGGGGCGTTTTGTCGTTAATCCCCTGTCGTGCAATAGATAGTCGTGCGATTGCGTCGTAGTCACGCGAGAGATCTTCCGCAGAGATCGGCTTCTGCGGGCTCGCAAAATTCACGAGATAACTCTTGACGTCGATACCGACGACAGTGATGCCGCTCGCGGCAATGTGCGCAGCAATGTCAGCGCAGAACGGACTCCACCCACCATCACCACTCGTAAAAAGCATGAGCGGCTGATTCCCCGCGTGCTCCTGTTGATACAGTTGCAGGTCGAGAGGTGGACCATTCCGGATCGTCGCCTGAAAAGTAGAATGTTTGACTTCGTGCGACAGTTCTTCATGAGTGACGTGGTGGTAAAAACCGTGATACCACTTCACTGCGTACACAGCCGCTGCGCAGAGTACGAGAAGTACCGCGCCAATCAGGATCTTAATCCGTATTTTTCCGCGCAATCTGTGGCCCTCGCATCCAAGTCACCGCATCGACCAGCGCCGCATAAAACTCATCGCGCGCGCCGCTGAACCGGTGATTGCTCGCATTGATCAGCACATACTTTTTCGGACTCACCGCACTCGCAAACAACGAGTTACCAACCTTCTGCGGACTCGCTGTATCAGATGTGCTCTGAATCATCACGAGCGGCACCGGCGCGATCCGCGGCAACACTTCTGCACTTCGAAAGCCGAGAAGCGCATTCGCCTCATTTTTCAAGTTCGTATGATTGGCGCCGACGCCACTTACGAGTTGGTTCTGTTTCGGCAGTCCAATCGAAATGATCCCGGCCCAGTTCGAACGTGTTTGCGGATCCGCACCAACTGCAATCGCAAAACCGGCGCCGAGTGACCAGCCGTAAACATAAACCGGCGCCGCGGCGTCAACCTTCGCATAACTACGCAGAGCCGCAGCAACGTCAGCGTAGTCGCGCGCCAGTTGGCTCATCGTTAGCGGGTTTGTAACGGAAGAAAACTCGCGCAGATAAACTTTCGAGTCAATCCCAGCGACTGCGAAGCCCATGTGCGCGAGCTGCTGAGCCGTACGTGGCGCGAGCCCGCGCCAACCGCCGTCTCCACACGCATAAATCGCCGGTATCGCGCCTTTATTCCCGACCGGCTTATAAAAGTGAACGTTGAACTGTTGCCCTCTGACAGTGACGTCACGATCTTCAGTCACGACATCAGACCACGTCTTCGTGTCGTCAGGATCGTAATGATCTGTCGGCCGAGGCTCCTGGGCGGCGACACGGATCACGACGACGAAGAGAGCCATGCCCAACAGAACCCAACGATGAATGAGGCCGCGTGTTTCCATGTCTTGATCTTTTCCTGAAAACCTCTGCGCCCGAGCAGCAGCTCGAGAGTGATCGCGTTGCGAACCTGGATGACCGCGTACAACATGCTGAGCGACAGCCGTCGTTGATTGAAACAGAAGTAGCGCGGCTCCCATGTGTGCGGGTGATACTTGGCCTTGTAGCGATACAGAAGCTTGAAGTCGTAACCGATGTTGACTTTGTCAAAGACGAAGCGCATGAGCCGCGCGAGCACCGGATGGTCCAACAGGTCCGGATCGTCAAGAAGTGCGAGCGGCGCAAGGCCCATTGACGCCATCTCGAAACCCTCTTCTCCCAGCAGATGGAGGATTTCCGTGGAAAGGAGTTCCATCGTTCCACGAATGGCGTCAGACCTGCGCCGCGTCACATCGAGGTAGTATCCACTACGTCGATAAATCGGCTCACAAACGACAAAGCCTTCGACTCGTCCAGCACCGTTGTTAGATCTTGCGATGAAATAACGTTTGGCGGATGGCCGCTCGAGACCGAGTGAGCCGAGTACAAATCCCAGTTCGTGATTGCCTTTGCACGTTAGCCATGCGTCGGAAATCTCGCTTAGCTCGTTGTTAATTGCGGCGGCGTTTTTGGCGAACGGATGATGCTCGCTGACGACGACTCCTTCGCGGCGCGCTTTGTTCGTGGCGGCGCGCACCAGCTCCATCTTTCCGCCCGCGAGGGTAAAGCGTCGCAGATCAAAGATTGCTTCTTTCCCAATCTGAACATCGGCAAAACCCTCGGCGCGGAACACCTCCAGCATCGCCGGCGAAACCTGATACGCACCAACCGGTCTCATCATTGCACTCCTGAACTCCCTGATGAGACCGCGCGCCTGATGCGGTGCGCAGACCGGATCGCCGGCGATTAGCGCTATACCGCCGCTAACCTGATAAGCGAGAAATCCATCCACCCTGGGCGACGTGAAGTAGGATTTTGGTCCCTCGAGCAACACGTACGAGTTGGAGTTTGTCCCGTACCGACGGACCCACGAATCAAGTTTCGCTTGCGGTACTTGCATATGCGTCGTCAGTAACTCAAGTGGCTTTTGTAATGATGTTTGTGGTGTTTGTGGTGACGATGATGATGGTGCTTCCAGTAATCCTTATCGTGCTTGTCTTTGGCGTTCGCCGTGGCCGACTGCAGACCGAGAGTCGCCGCACCAAACAACATCACGGCCCCCAGCAAAAATGAAACGACTGTTTTCATGATCAATTTTCCTTTCCCAAAGTTCGCCACCGCATTTCGCAACGACCATGCCAACGACAAATCGTTCGTTTGAGGCCAAAAAGGGCCGGTGGGACTGTGACAACTTTGCCACGACCAGCAAAACCACCACATTGGATTTTGAAACACGGCAGCAACTGTAGGGGTGGCCCTCCGTGGCCACCCGTTCGTTGATGTTCGCGCGCCGGGTGGCCACGGAGGGCCACCCCTACAGTTGCTCCGGACATCGCAAAAAGGTGAAAGATTCAGCGGCGCCACTTGTGCATTGTTGTTGGCGCGATGCGAACCACTTTACTGACCTCGGTGCTTATGGTGGCGATGCTGATAGCAGCGCTCGTCGTTACAAGCGCGGCAATCGCCAACATCGAGCGCACCGACGACCAAACGCTCGCCGACATTCAGGCGCGCGATCTGGCGCAACACATCAGCGACATGGGTTCGCGCGATTCGGAAACGCTCACACGCGCCGCAAACCTGATCAAAGGCACACGCCCCAACATCATGAGCGTGCGTGTTTGGAAGCTTTCCACCGGGGACTTCGTCGAAGAGGCCGCCGCGAACGGGAGCACGCCGGCGTCGCCGATACCTGAAGACACGAAAAGCGTGCTGCGCGGTGGTGGACCCGATCCAACTCACGTTTCGAATCAGTCGTTGTATCGCGCTTTTGCAATTACTTTTGAGAAGGGTCGAGTGAACGGCGCGGTCGAGATCGTGCAACGCTTCGACAGTATCTGGGCGGTAGCTTTTCGTTATTTGAAGAGCGTCATCTGGATGTCGTTGATCGTCATCGCATTGATCATGCTGGGCACTTACTACCTCTTCCGGCAATTGCAGTTGACGACAAAACTCGAAACCGAGCGCGGCATACTGCGCGATCGCGTTCGCGACGCCACGGTGGAGCTCGAAAAACGAAATCAACAACTTCAGGAAACCAATCTCGAGCTCTGGCACACCAACCGTCGCATGAATGAGCTCGGCCGACTCGCTGCGGCCGGCCAGACCGCCGCTCACTTTGCGCACGAAGTCGGCACACCGCTCAACTTGATCAGCGGGCACGTTCAGTTGCTCAAATCGGATCTCGATCGCGATCCGCATGATGCTGCCGCGCGCATCCGAACGATCAGCGCACAGATCGAGCGCATCGAGCGCATCGTACGTCGCATGCTCGACAAGACAAGATTCGAAACTGAGCTCGCGCCACTCGATCTGAATTCAATGTTACGCAAACTGTGCGACGCGATGGAGCCCGCGTTGGACAAACGCAACATCCGTCTTGTCGAAACGTTTGCTGACAATCTTCCACTGATGGCGGGTTCGTCCGATCGTTTGCAGCAACTGTTTCTGAACCTTATCAACAACAGTCTCGATGCGATGCCTGACGGTGGCGAGATCCAGGTTCACACCGGGACCGAAGGCAAGCCAGGCAAAGTGCAACGAGTCACAGTTGATTTCATCGATACCGGATTCGGAATGACGCCGGAGGTGATGAGTCACATTTTTGATCCGCTTTACACGACGAAAGATCGCGGTCATGGCACAGGGCTCGGCCTCGTGATCGTCAGTCAAATCGTTTCTGAGCATGGCGGAAGAGTCGAAGTTGAAAGTGAGCTCGGTAAAGGCACTCGTTTTCGTCTGACCTTCGCGGCAATACCGAACGACGTGCCGGCGATTGCCGAAGAGCCCGAGCTCGAGTTAGGTGTGAGTCGATGAAACATATTCTTGTTGTCGATGACGATCGTGATTCATGCGAGCTGCTGCGCGAGATCTTCTGCGCGGAAGGTTGGCACGTCGACACCGCGCTCAGTCCGACGCAGGCTTTCAGTGTTGCGGAGAAAGAAAAGATCGATCTGGTGGTCAGCGACATCAATCTCGAAGCGCATCAATCGGGGTTGGATCTGTTGCGAGATTTGCGCGCGCAGTGTCCCGTGATTTTGGTGACGGGGTTCGGCACGCTCGACTCCGCCGTCGAGGCGGCGCGTGAGGGCGCCTGGGATTTCATCTCCAAGCCGTTCAAGGTCCAGGAAGTTGTGGCGATTGCACGCAGGGCCCTCGAGCAGGACCAAAACAGCAACAGTGCTGAGCGGCGCGCCGAGCAGCTATCCGGGCCTTACGAACAGGGCGGATTGCTCGGGCGCTCGCCCGTGATGATCGGGCTCTACAAAGAGATCGCGCGCGTGGCGCCAACTCGCTCGACGATTTTGATCGCGGGGGAGTCGGGAGCAGGAAAGGAGCTCGTCGCGCGATCGATTCATCAACACAGCACACGTTCCGGCGGATCGTTCGTCGCCATCAATTGCGGCGCGCTCACGGAGACGCTTTTGGAAGCAGAGTTGTTTGGTCACGTTCGCGGATCGTTCACGGGCGCTATCGCCGATCGCAAAGGGCTTTGGGAAGAAGCCGCGGGTGGAACGCTTTTTCTCGATGAAGTTGGCGAGACGAGTCCGGCGTTTCAGGTAAAACTTTTGCGCGCGTTGCAGGAAGGGGAGATCAGACGTGTTGGCGCATCGCGTGCGACGCAAGTAGATGCACGTATTCTGGCCGCTACAAATCGAAACCTCGAACAGGAAGTGAAGGCAGGAAAGTTTCGCGAGGATCTCTATTACCGGCTCAGTGTTGTGACCTTGCGAGTGCCCGCGCTGAAGGAACGTCGGACAGACATTCCGCTGTTAGCTGAGCGTTTTCTCGCGGGGGTAATCGATCGAGAAGGACACGGGCCGTTAACTCTTTCGGAAGAAACCATCAGAACTTTGGTGGCTTACAACTGGCCCGGGAATGTGCGCGAGCTCGAGTCGGCGATCGAATACGCAGTGCTGCACGCGCGCGGTCACGCTATCGCGCCGGAAGACCTGCCGGAGAAACTCCAGTCAGCGCAGGTGCGCACCGCCGCGCGTGCGCCGTTATCAGCACTCTTCGAAGATCTGCCCGCGCTCGACGAGCTCGAACGTCGCTACCTTCTTTACATCCTCGAGATTGCTGGCGGCAATCGCACGCGCGCCGCCGAAATCCTCGGCATCGATCGACGCACGCTCTATCGCATGATCGAGCGCTACGAATGAGGCTTTTTTGCTTCCTGGTCCTAAATAGCCACAAAGTAACGCCGAAGGCGTTCGCTAAAATAGCTACAAGATTAACGCCGAAGGCGTTCGCTAATTTCAGCCCAGGGTTCGAGCTTGCGAGAACCCTGGGGATCCGGCAATAAAACACGAAACAACCCTGAAAGGGTTCGGCGATTGGCGAACCCTTTCAGGGTTTCTTTGCGATTTGGGATCTGTACCCAGGGTTGTCGCTTCGCTTCCAACCCTGGGCTGAAACTAGCGAACGCCTTCGGCGTAATTCAAGTGCACACGAATTGCCGTGCGTGAATCGCAATGCGTTTGCGCGTAAACCTACAGCAAAAGATTCTGCTGCTTGTGGCGGGTTCGATGTCGTTGATCCTGCTAGCTTCGTCGTACCTCCACAGCGGCAGAATCCGATCGCTCATCGAGAAGGACCATTACGACAACGCCGTCAGCCAGACGACCGCGCTCGGTAACCGGATCGCCGAGTACGACTACTTTTCAAACCTCGAAGATCTCGAACAGGAGATGCAACTGGTCGTCAGCTCGCGGCCCGACTTCAGACAGATCGACGTTTACGAGAACCAGCAAACTGTCCCGCGGTTAATCGCTACCACCGCTTCAGGCACCGCGAATCTTCTCTCCGCATGGGACGATAGCGGTCCTGCCACAACCGGCGCGACGTCATCTCAGATCAATCGCAACGACGGCGTGTACTGGCTGATCACGACCCCGATCGGCAACGGTCAACACACCGGTTTCATCAAGGCGCTCGTCGTCAAGAGTTATCATCGCAATCTGGTCAATAGTCTTCATCGTGAGTACAACCTCGTGTTGTTTGGCGCAGTGATCGCGTCGGTGCTGCTGCTGTATCTCCTCTTTGTCTACTTTTTTCGCAAACCTGTGAAAGACATCGTCGTAACAATGACTCACGCTCGTAACGGCGATCTTTCGGCGCGCGCGTTTGTGCATCGCGATGATGAGCTGGGAGAAATTGCCGGTAACTTCAATCAGATGATGGACGACATTGCGTCCAGATCGCGAGAGCGCGAAGAGTTGTTGAGCCAGATTGGCAGTTTGAATAACGAGCTGGTGAAGAAGGTTCACCTCGCCACTACTGAGTTGCGCGCCGCCAATGGAAATCTGATCCGCACGCAACAGCGTCTCTCGCACGCGGAACGGATGGCGGCAATCGGCCAGGTTACTGCTTCGCTCGCACATGAGATCGGCACACCGCTGAACGCCATCAACGGACATCTGCAATTGCTGGCGCGAAATCATCCGAGCTGTGGCGACACGCAACGACGGCTGACGATCATCGACGCACAGCTCGCCTCGATCGTGCACACGGTGAAGAGTTTGCTCGAGCGCACGCACCGGCGACCGATCGAGCCGCAGCCTACCGACATCAATCTGATCGTTGAAGAGCTGTTGTTGCTGGTTGCGCCGATATTTGAGTCACACAACATTCGCGTGTCGCAGCAGCTCGACGAAGACTTGCCGCCGGTTCTTGCCGACGGCGAGAGTCTGCATCAGGTGTTTCTCAATCTCGTGAACAACAGTCTCGAAGCGATGCCCGGAGGTGGTGAGATGAAGTTTGTTACGAATTACCTCGCCGCAGCGAAGGTAATCGAGGTGCGGTTGATCGACACTGGCACAGGCATCTGCGACGACGCGAAGAATCATTTGTTCGAGCCGATGTGGACCACTAAACAATCCGGCAGCGGCCTCGGTCTCGCAATTGCCCGCGAGATCGTTCTCGAACATGGCGGCCGGATCGAGTGCACGTTGGAAGTTGAGAAGGGCGCCGAGTTTCGAGTGGTCCTGCCGGCGGTGGAGGTTAAGTCGGTTGCGCCGGAGTTTGCTGAGGTGAGTTTAGATGCCGCGTAAGATCCCGCAGATTTTGACCGTCGACGACGATGCGGTCACGTGCGAGCTGCTGTGCGAAGTATTTGCTCGCGAGGGTTTCGGCGCTGTTTTCGCGAATAGCGGCGAGGCGGCGCTCGCAGCCGTGGCCCAACAACCACCGGATCTTCTGCTCAGTGATATTCGCATGAAGACTCCGCTCGATGGACTGTCGTTGCTGGAGATGGTTCGTCGCGAGTATCCGTCGATTCCCGTCGTGCTGATGACGGCGTTTGGCTCGATCGAGACTGCGATCAGGGCAGTTAAAGAAGGTGCGTTCGATTACATCAGCAAGCCGTTCAACATCGATGAGCTGGTGGCGATCGTGCGACGTGCGCTCGCAAACGGAACGGGCAAGCAAGTGCGATCTGAGCTCGACGACGAGGCGGGTAGTTCGGGACTGATCGGACGCACGCCTCCGATGCTCGAGATCTACAAGATGATCGCTCGTGTTTCCGACTCCCGCGCCGCGGTGCTGATCAGTGGCGAGTCCGGCACGGGCAAAGAGCTCGTGGCGCGTGCGATTCACAACCACGGCACACGATCGACTGAACGTTTCGTAGCTGTGAATTGCGGCGCGTTGACGGAAACGTTGCTCGAGTCGGAGTTGTTTGGACACGTGAAGGGTTCATTCACCGGCGCGATTGCAAACAAGCGCGGGATCTTCGAGCAGGCTGGTGAAGGCACAGTGTTTCTCGACGAGATTAGCGAGACCAGCGCCGCGTTGCAGGTTAAGTTACTGCGCGTGTTGCAGGAGCGCGAGGTGGTTCCGGTTGGTGGCACGGAGCCGATCAAGGTTGGGGCGCGCGTGATTGCAGCGAGTAATTCCGATCTGGAGAAGCTTTCCTCTTCCGGCGCTTTCCGAGGCGACTTACTTTATCGTCTCAATGTTATTCAGTTGCACCTGCCACCGTTGCGACAGCGACGCGACGACATTCCTCTCCTGGTCGCACACTTCCTGCGGAAACACGCGCCCGGACCAATGCCTTCAATTGCATTGGATCAGAAGACCATGCATTGCCTGACCGCTTACTCGTGGCCCGGCAACGTGCGTGAGCTGGAAAACGTGATCGAGCGTGCGGTAACGCTGAATCAGGGTGGCGTTCTGACCGTGGACGATCTGCCGGCGCGCATTCGTTGCCAACCATCACACGACACACCGCCGCTCACGTCAGACGATCTCGACGAGCTCTTTTCGGGTCTACCAAATCTCGACGAGATCGAGCGCCGCTACATCCTCTTCGTCCTGGACGCCACCGGCAACAATCGCAAGCGCGCCGCCGAAATCCTCGGCATCAACCGCAAAACCCTCTACCGCATGGCCGCCCGCTTCGAGATCGAGTTCAGCCATTAGAAAACAGTCCGCGAAGCGGACGCCAGCATAAAGCCTGGGGCGCCAGCCCCAGGATCGCAATCCCAATAGTCGTTGAGCCCGCGGAGCGGGCGACAGCTTCACAAGACCAGGCTGTCGCCCGTTTCACGGGCTCAAACGTTTTATTATATCGATGATCCTGGGGCTTGCGCCCCAGGCTTTACGCTGTCGCTCGCTTCGCGAGCTTTGCTTATAACTGCCGCTTCGGACTTACGTAAAGAGTTACAACTCGATTGACCTAGTGTTGGCAATTATGACAACATGCGTCGCGAAGAGATTGAAGGAGAAGTTGCCATGATCGGTAAAAAGCTGCAGGTAGTAAAGGGAAGCGGAAATGCTTTTCGCGACCTGGGACAAAAGCATCCGGATCTCGATCAACTCAAGGCAATTCTGGCCGCCGAAATCATCAAGACCCTCGATCGAGAGAAGTTGAGTGTTCGGGCAGCACAGGGCCGTACCGGCATTGCGGCTGCAGACTTCTCTCGGATCCGTAATGCAGACCTTAGGCGATTCACTGTCGATCGTCTGGTGTTAATCATCAATCGGCTAGGGTCACGCGTGGAAGTGAGGATTAAAGTGCGACCTGCTGAAAGAATCGAACAAAGCCTGCCTGCGTAACTCATTCCAGTGATGCGACTCAACCGAGACCTCGACATTAAAACTAGCATTATCCTTGTGCTGCTCGGCTGTGTTTCGATTGTGCTTTACCGAGTGGGTCTGAATGCAAGTGGCGTTAGCGGCATACGCTTCTTCATGAAGATCGCGTTCGCTCAATCGGCGATCTACCTGCTCGCTGCATGGATCGTTGTTCGCGCTCGCTCTTCAAACTCAACTCTTCTGATCGCGATCGCATTCGCAATCGTATTTCGGCTAAGCATACTCTTCGCTCCGCCATACTTGTCTGACGACATCTATCGATACGTTTGGGACGGTCGCGTACAAGCCGCGGGCATTAATCCCTATCGTTACATACCCGCCGCGCCCGAGCTGGCCCACCTGCGTGATGAAACTATCTACCCGAAGATAAATCGGAAGGACTGGGCCCACACGATTTATCCGCCGGTGGCTCAAGTCGTTTTCTTCCTTACGACCAGAATCAGCGAGAGTGTTACATGGATGAAAGCGACGATGCTCTTGTTTGAGCTGGTGACATTCTGGGCGGTGGCCCAGTTGCTCGCTTTACTCGGCAGGCCGCGACAATTCCTCCTGATGTACGCATGGCACCCGCTTGTCGTTTGGGAGTTTGCCGGTAGCGGACATGTCGACGCCATTTCCATCGCTTTCATCGCTCTGGCGTTTCTTGCGTGGCAAAGAAAATCCGATCTCGGCGTCGGCTTCGCGCTCGCTTGCGCAACGCTCGTCAAACTCTTCCCTGTCGTTTTAGCTCCTGCGATGCTCAAACGCTGGCGAATCGCACCAGTCTTGGCGACGACAATCATTGCCGGTTATCTCGCCTATCTCAGCGTTGGTCCAGCAGCCGTTTTCGGGTCTTTGCCCGGATACACGCAGGAACGAGGATTACTTCGTGGTCAACAATTCTATGCGTTGAGCTTAGCGCACAAAGTATTTGGATTCGATTTGCCAGGGCTCGCTTACATTGTTGCGGTGCTGCTGGTGATGAGCGCGATTGGGCTGTGGGTGCTTTTAAAAGGACGCAGCGAGGATTATCTGAAACACGCAATGGTGTTAGCTACAGCAACGACGGTGCTGTTCGCGCCGCATTTCTCCTGGTATTTCTGCTGGCTGGTTCTCTTCCTCTGCTTCATACCACGGCTGTCAATCTTTTACTTAACAATCGCCAGCTTGCTTCTTTACACAACGTGGCTAGGCGACTCACCCGATGAGATGTTCGTCATCAACTCTCTGATCTACTTGCCTGCGTTGTTGATTGGAATGGTCGAGTTCTTTTGGCAGCGCTTGAGAGTTCAAAAGTTGAGACCATCACTTAAAGCCCCAGCGTTTTAACTTTCGATCGCTTCGGCAGGCCGACAGAGGGCGGGCTTTGGCGCTCTCGATCTCGATTACTCTGTGCGTATCTGGGTCTACTTGGACCTTCAGGCAGGCGCAGCCGTAGCCGTAATGGACGTTGGTTTCGATCCATTGCTTGGGGCCAAACTCGGGCCAGTCGCCCTCGGCTTGATGGCCGCCCTGGACGCCGATGATCCACTCAGCGTCGCGATCGTGTAACGAGGCGTTACCGGGCGTGGGATTGCTGAACCAGCCGCAACGCATTTCAGAGGTTTCGATATTTGCGCGGCCGCTTACAAACGTGGCTGCGATTAGAAGCAGGCAAGCGAAGAATATTTTGTACATAAGAGTTATCGTCTCACTGCGGTTAATGGAAAATCTCTGTTCGTCCCCGCCAGCGCGCGCGGGCTCTGGCGTCCGTTCGTCTGCTGGCGCACCTTATCACTGACGAAATCAAAAAGCTCGCCGGTCGTAACAACGCGATCGCGATTTATATCCGCCGCGCCGCCCAGTCCTTCAAGCACCGCCCACGTAAAGACTCCGTGCCCGCCGCCCCATTTCTTCCCTTCCTGCGAAATCTCGTTGACGTCGGACGAAGTCAGAAGCGCTCGCCCCTCGCCGCTGAAGAGCTTCTCGGCGTAAACGTTGAAGGTGTTGTTTTCGTTACGCTCGAGCTGCCGCGCCCCGCTCACCGGCGCGGTATCGACACCGCCACTATGACAAGCATCGATCAAAATCACCATTCGCTTCGCCCGCAAACGAGTCGTAAACAGAGTCTGCAGCTCAGACATGTTGAGCGCCGTGCGCGACATGTTGGTCACTTTGCTGTCGTGCAGTACAAGATACAGGTTCTTCGGGTCGAACGGATCCTGCGTTCCATGACTCGCAACGAATAAAAACACCAGATCGTTTTCACGCGCCTGGTCGAGAAAGAGATCAACCGCCGCACGCACGTTCTCGACTGTCGCGTTCTCGTTTTCCAGATAACTGATGTCTGCGTCTTTAAAGCCCGCGCGAGTTTTAAGAAACTCTGCAATGCTCCGCGAGTCGGCATCCGCATACTCGAGGTCGTTCAGACCACCCTCGTGGAACTTATAACTTGAGACTCCAACAACGAGCGCATAGCGACGACCACCGAATTGCGAAGAACCCGCTGATATGACCGGACGCGTCGATTTCACTACCGGGGTAGCTCCCGCATTGATCACAAACGAAGCGTAATACTCCTGTTTCGCGCGGTCGATGGCGCTGATCTCGACCACGTTCTTGCCCGGCTGCAGACGAAACCGCTCGTGCCTCTCCAAATCCAGCGTTACCACTTTGCCCGTAGAAGTTGCTCTTACAGTTTGAATCGTATTGGCCGACTCAGCATTAACGACTGTGTAGATCCTTTCGTATGCGATCTGATCTGCGGCAGGCTCTGCGATGTGGATCTTGACGGTGTTTATCTGAGTCGTGGCAATACGAACTTCCAACGACGTGATTCCCGATCGATCGAGTTGCGGTATCTCGAGAGAGAACGGGGCTCGGGACGGTATTGCCTTCAAGTCCTGAGCCCCGCCAATCCGGAACAGCAGCAAACCGAGAATCGCCAGAGTAGCGACTAAGAGAATTCTTTGTCTGTTCATTGGAATCTCAGACTGCTATGGCCGTCGCGTAGTTGTTTTCCTCCCCTGCGGTTGCGTGACGGGCGAAGGTGCCGGCAATGGCTCACTCGCCGCCGCTGCGACTGTTCGTTGAACCGGTGACGTAACCACAACCGGATCAATATTCTTCGTAGAGACATTCATCGCCGGAATCGCGGTCCACGACGTCTCCCCCGCGTCCTGCATGTAGTCGTAAATCATATCCATACTCGCAGGCAGTGCGCCGGCATTCTGTCGCTGGTACAACTGAACGTATTCTTTGAGGTTCTCGACGATCTCGCGCGTGTGCGATTCTCGACTATCAATCATCGCGAGAGCGCGATGGAGATATGGCTCTGCGAGGACCTTGCGCGGATCGTACTGGACCGCGAGTGCGAATTCATTTAGCGCTCGCTGTTTTTCCCCCAACGTGCGCGCTGTTAGTTTGAGCACTACGCCGTAGTAATAGTGTGCAACCGGATCGTTTGACCGAATTCTGATCGACTCTTCGAGGTTTTCACGAGCCATAGTGAACATGTCGTAGTAGAAAGCGCGGATACCGTTGTCGCGTCGAATCGCAGCCATCACTGATTGGAACTCAGCGCTACTGCCAATCAACTCACCCGCGTCTAACAACTCTTTGACTCGGGCGGCATACTCGCCAGTAACAGCCGCCTCACTCGCTTGCTCGCGGCCTGCGGCATTTGCAGTTGGGTCAAGCTTCTTACCGGTGTCGGTCTCCTTCTCCTTTGGCAGCATGGCCTTCACAGTTTCTTGAACCTGGTCCTGCATATTCTTCATATTGAGGTTCATCGCGCCGTAAAAGAGCATAGTTGAAGCTGAGCCGGCCATGAGCGGAATCATGCTGGTTAGCAACGGTTCGCGTTCTGACAGGCGAGCGGCGCTGGCAATGAATCCTAACCCGGCCCGCTTATCGCGCTGACTGAGTGCTTTCAGCTTAGCGTAGAACTTCGGCACCTCGCGCGGATCGTATTTGCGATCCAACATGTAACGCAGTGCCGCTTCGTCTGCCTGGTCCTCCTGCTGGCGATCCCACCCGACTACTGTATCGGGCATCGCGAGCTTGAAGATTGTCGGCATTGCTGCATCGACGAACATGGTGCTGGCGAATCCGGTAAAGTTTCCGGCGTTTGCCATACCCATCGTGGCAATGTTTAATCCGACCTTGGTTATCAAACCAAGTCTCTCTTTCTGCTGCCGATTCTTCTCGTTCCAATCTTCAACTCCTTCAGCTACGAGTACATCATCCCTCCAATGTTCCTTCTCGACGTGCGCAATCTCATGTCCGAGCACGTAGGCCAGTTGAGCTTCGTTGTCGATTGAAGCGAGTAAGCCGGTTGAGACATAAATCGTCCCCGTAGAAAGCGATCGTGCTTCGGGCACCGGGTTGAGCATGATCTTGAATGCGTAGAGCTTGTCAGATCCGACAGGCACCATGGATTGCCCGACGCGATTTACGTAATCCTGAGCAAGCGGATTCTCATATAAGGTCGTGCCGTCTACCTTATATTTATCCTCTTTCACGAGCTTGCCTTTGGCGTCTTGCCGGTTGATTGAGAAAGCATATTCACTATGCTCGCGTTGCATACGGCGGTAGGCTTCGTCGACCTCCAGGCGAAAGTCGGGATTTGTCTCATAACGTTGTTTGCTGAATCGATATACTTCGAGCCACTTGCGTTCTTGTTTGGAGAGGTTGGCCTTTTCGTCTTTTGGTTTTTTGTTCTGGTCCTTGTTTTCCTGTTGAGCGTGCACAGTCGCCATTGGCGACAGCAGCGCGAACATGACAATCGAGGCAATAGTTGATCGACGAGAGTGGGTAAGCATCAGGAGGTCTCCTTGGGTAAGGGCGCGATTGGTTGGGCGCCAACTGATTTGATAGAGCGTTTCGCGGCCAACAAGGAATGCTGGTCACGTGAAGATTCGCGTCAGCAGACCGCGGTAAGTTTTTCGTGGCGCATAATCTAAGGCCGAAGCCGCCACAAGTCAATGAATTACTCTCTGCGTAACCTCTGCGTCCTCTGCCCTCTGCGGTTTACCAGTTTCTTATTGCTCACTCACCGCAGAGGCGCAGAGGACGCAGAGGCTACGCAGAGAAATCTTGTTGGCTAATTCTGTTTTTGGAAGAACAGGTCGCGGAGGAGGGTTTCATTTGCAGGACGGCAGGATTGGATGTTGTCGTAGAGCTTGAGACCGGCGCGGAGGTCGGCGAGTAAATCAGTGTTGCCTGCACGCTCTGCTGCCGCGATCATCCGTCGTTGCCAGTCGGCGGCTTCGCTGCATCGACCAAGTTCCGCGAGTGCGAGTGCAACGAGGGCGCCGTGTTGTGTAGCCCCTGTTGCGCTGAAGACACGTTGGGCAAGATCGAGGGCTCGAGCGCCATTGCGCAGCTCAGCTTGTGGTGAGGCGGCGAGTAAGTAGGCCACACGTGAGTATTCCAGCAGCGATTCATCCGAGTGTTCTGCGTTTTTCAATTCCTGGGCCAGAAGGACTCTGGCGTTGAGATCGTTTTCTTCAACACGCAAAGCAGAGCGCAGATGTGTAATCGCCTGCTCGTGTTTGTTTTGACGCGCGAGGAGTACGGCGAGATTGTAGTGCGCGTTTACTCTTCCGGGTTCGAGACGAAGTGCTTCCTCAAACTGCTCGACTGCGCCGTTCAGATCACCGACCTGCGAGAGTGCGGCGCCCAGGTTGATGCGCGCGGTAATACTGTCGGGCTTTGACGCAACGGCTTTGCGAAATTCAGTCACGGCGTCTGCATATCGCTTTGCCTCGAAGGCTACTTTTCCGCGCGCAATATACACGCGCTCGCCTGTTATCAAATCCCTTAGTCCATCAACCAGCGGATCTGCCACACGGACGCCTACGGTTCCCTGTTGCGCGAGGTGCGCTTTCGCTTTTTCAGCGTCGCCGAGACCGCGATAAGCCATCGCGAGTGAATAATGGACACGATTGGCGTCGGGCGCCTGCGCCAGTGTCTTCTCGAAATGATCCACGGCTTCAGCGTAGTTGCGCTTTGAGACAGCTACTTGCCCGAGACCGTAATTAGCTGCAGGGTTGTTCTTATCGATCGCCAGTGCGGCGCTGAAACTCGCGCGTGCATCTTCCAGACGGTTCAACTCGAGGAAGATGTTTCCAAGGTTTACGAGCGTGGCAATGTAGTCAGGCCGCAGCGTGCGCGCGAGTTGGTAGCGGCGAATGGCGTCGTCGAAACGTCCTTCCTGGTGGTCTAACTTTCCGAGGAGATAGATCCAGCGAAAGTCTTTCGGGGCGAGCCAGTTAGCGTTCAGATAAGCATCGCGCGCTGCGGAGAAGAGTGAATAAGCGTGGTAGAGCTGGCCGAGCTTTCCATATTCTTCGCTCAAAGCTGCTTGGGTTGTCGAAGGATGTTTTGCGAGGGCGGCCAGAGCCGCTTGGGCGGTTGTGATCTGGTCGCGAACGCTTTCTTCGAGGTTTGATAGATCCTGGGAATGAACAGGCGGCGTGATGGCCAGGATCAAAAGAAGGATTTTCAAAAACCTCTTGCGCTTCAACGTGCCATACCTTCTTTCAGTGTCGTGTATCGATCAACTATAAGGTCTTTCCACTCTTCAATCGCACCACCCGGCCAACGCACACGCACTGCTTTCACGCGCGTCGCCGCGCCCAATCCAACCAGCACGCGCGGATCGTTTCCGGAAAGATAACTGCCATCAGTCCTCACGCGCCGCCGCAGTTTCCTCGTATCGTCGACAACGATCTCCACCTGCGCGCCCAACATGTCTCGACCAGCTTTCCCAACGAGTCGCAATCCTAACCAGTGATTTCGGTTTCCGACTTGATTGAGAAACAACCTCGCCGGCCCATTGTTATTCGTGATAAGGAAATCCGTGTCACCATCATTATCAACATCACCGAACGCAGCGCCGCGACCGACTTCCAGCAATGAAAACTCCGGCTCATCCACGATCTCGACAAAACTCCCTTTCCCCGTATTTCGAAACAATTGATCCGGCTGGCCCAACGGAAACGGATCCTTCTGCCGCACAAGCTCAGGCAGCAATTGCACCGCTCCATTCGCGACGAACAAATCGAGCCACCCATCATTGTCGTAATCAAAGAAGAACGTGCCGAAACCCGTGAAGCGACGACCCGGCATACCGAGTCCCGCCTCGCGTGTGCGATCTTCGAAAAGCCCGTCACCCAGGTTCAGGTAAAGCGTGTTCGTCTCGTCCATCAGGTGAGTGATAAAGATGTCGTCAGTGCCGTTGCCATCGAAGTCTCCGGCATCGACACCCATTCCCGCCTCAGCTTGTCCGTTTCGATTGACCGCGCAGCCCGCCAACAGCGCATCGTTCACAAACCTCCCGTTCTTCTGATTGATCCAGAGCTGGTTCTGATCTCCATCGTTCGCAACGTAGATGTCAATCCAACCATCGTTGTTGAAGTCCGCCGTTACGATGCCCAATCCATGTCCAAACTCCTTGTCCACTCCCGCCGTCGTGGTAACGTCTTCGAAAATTCCGTTGCCCTTGTTATGAAACAGACGATTGCCCGGCGCCCGAAAGACACGCGGCGTGCAATAGTCTTTCGCGGTGGTGGCGGCATAGCAGGCCGGATTGTTACTAACAGAAAAATCCGCGTAGTTGACGATCATCAAATCGAGCCAGCCGTCACGATCGTAATCGAAGAACGACGCGCTCGTGCTCCAACGCGGATCGTCTGTCCCGCTCTCTTTCGTGACGTCGACAAACTTACCGTCGCCCTTATTGAGATACATCTGGTTCGACCCGAGATTCGAAAGATACAGGTCAGGCAAGCCGTCATTGTTTATGTCGCCAACCGCCGCGCCCATGCCGTAGCCGGTGGCGACGATGCCGCTTTTCTGAGTCACGTCGGTGAATGAAAGTGATTTGCTCAGGATTAGATCGTTACGGAAGAGTTTGCCAAACAACGAGCTGTTCGGCTTTGTATTCGGGTCAAGCACATTGCCCTGAACAATGAACACATCCAAATCGCCATCGTTATCAAAATCGAAGAGCGCCGCCCCACTGCCCGTGATCTCGGGCAGGTAAAACTTCCCGGTCATGCCGTTGTAATGCTGAAACTTGAGCCCAACCTGCTCCGCCACTTCTTTAAATAAAGGCGCGACCAGCAAGAGGCTCAGCAGTATTACTTTTGTGGTCATGTTCTGAAATCCGCGGCTAAAAATAACTATCGTCGGCACAAACTTTCAAGGCTATAATCCGATCACCTCTCACGGATAGCCCAGCCATAGGAGTCACTATGCAACCAAAACAAATGGTCCATGCGCTCGCGTTGATTACGCTGATGGTGGTAATCGCTTCCGCGCAAACGTTTCGCGGCACGATTCTCGGCACGATCTCCGATCCGAACGGCGCGGTCGTCGCCGGGGCAACGATCACGGTCAAGAATACGAGCACCGGTATCGAGCGTACGACGACAACCGACTCCGAAGGCAACTATACCGTTCCGGAGCTGCCGGTTGGTCCATACGAAGTGCGTGTCGAGCAGCCGGGCTTCACTACCGTGCTGGTTTCCAAAGTGACTGTCGAAGTAGCGAGTGAGCGACGTGTCGACGTGAAATTGCAAGTTGCAGCTCCGCAAACGACCGTGCTGGTGGCGACGAACGTGCAAGTCGAAACCACCACCAACACGCTTGGCGGCACGATCACGACCAAAGCCGCCGAAGACTTGCCGATCAACGGCCGCGACTTCACGAAGTTTCTCACCACCGTGCCCGGCGCGACCGGCGATCCGTCAGGCGCAACTGACTCGCCCGGCTCGTTCGGTCTGTTTAGCGCCAACGGAAATCGCGGGCGCGCGAACAACTACCTGCTCGACGGCACCGACATGAACGACGGCTATCGAAATTTGCCTGCCATCAACGAAGCTGGCGTTTTCGGAACACCAGCGACCATCCTGCCCATCGAAGCGATTTCTGAAGCAGCAATACTCTCAAACTTCGAGGCCGAGTATGGCCGCAACTCGGGCGCGATCGTGAACATCGTCACCAAGTCAGGCACAAACGATTTTCACGGTTCGCTATTCGAGTTTTTCCGAAACAACAAGCTCGACGCGCGCAACTTCTTCAATCCGAAGCCCGATCCGCAAACGCAGTTTCGAAACAATCAATTCGGCGGCTCGATCGGCGGCCCAATCAAACGCAACCAGACTTTCTTTTACTTCGCTTACGAAGGCCAGCGCGAACGAGTCGGACTGAATTCAACTGCGCGTGTTCCCGATCCACGCGAGATCGCAGCGCTTGGTGGTCCCACGAATCCCGTCATCGCTCGCCTGCTGGCTCGCAATCCGTGGCCGGTCCCGAATCGCCCGTTACCGCTCTTCGACGACAGTGGTGAGCCGAATCTCTTCGTCACCACACCCGCGTCCAACGACGTCGACAGTCTGATCGCGAAGATCGATCACTCATTCAACAAAGACAACCAGCTTACCGGACGCTATTTTTTCGGCACGAGCGATCAGTCGTTTCCGCTCGCCATTCTCGCGGGCAACATTCTTCCCGGCTACAACACGACGACGCCGACCACGGTTCACCTCGTCTCGATCTCTTATTTGAAGATCCTTTCAGCAACTAAAGTCAACGAGTTTCGGTTTGGTTACAACCGCTTCGACGAGGGCTTCTTTCCGGAAGACAACGATTTCGATCCGCGCTCGATCGGGCTCAATACCGGCATCACGAATGAGCGCGACTTTGGTCTGCCACAGATTCGCATTCAGGACAATCTCGGCATCGCCAACATCGGCGCCACACTGTCTGTTCCACGCGCGCGTGTCGACAGCAACTTCCACATCATCGATAACTTCTCCTGGAAGCTCAACAAACACGACCTGAAGCTTGGTTACGAATTTCGGCGCACGACGGTGGACCAGTTCTTTGATGCAGGATATCGCGGCCGTTTGGATTTCGCGTCGCTCGAAGACTTTCTCTCCGGCACGTTGAGTGGTGGCCGTGCCGCGCGCGGCGACTCGAACCGCAATACCTTCCAGAACTCACACGCAACTTATTTGCAGGACACGTTTCGCTGGAGCCCACAGCTAACGTTCAATCTCGGACTGCGCTGGGATTATTTCGGTGTCATCGATGAGAAGGACAATCTGCTGAGTAACTTCGATCCGGCAGTGGGCCTTGTGCAAGTGGGCTCGCCGGGTCTGCCGCGACTCTACGATCGCGACTGGAACAACTTCTCGCCGCGTCTCGGACTGGCTTGGAACGTCAACGGCGATGCCAAGACTGTCGTGCGCGCGGGTTGGGGTTTGTTCTACGACGCCTTCTCGCAGGACTTTTTCGCGGGCCAGCTCCCGTTCAATACTTTCAACCCCGGACCGGCTTTCAATCCGGTTGGACCCGCGCCGGTGCTTTTTTCGTTTTCGACCGAGCCGGTGATCGAGAACAACACGCCCGTCTTTACAGACTTTCTCGACTCGGACGTGTTCGCGGTTGATCCAAACCTGCGCACGCCGTACATACAAAACTACAATCTCAATATTCAGCGTGAGTTGTTCAAGAATGGCGTGCTCGAGGTCGGCTACGTCGGCTCGACCGGGAAGAAGCTGTTTCGCTATCGCGACATCAACCAGCCTTTGAACCCGAGCGTTTCTTCCGAGCGGCCGTTTGACAATGGGCCATTCGCGCCGTCGGGCGGAACCTTCTTCTACGTTAACCAACTCGAGACGACTGCGTTCTCGAATTACAACGCACTGCAAGCGACGTTCTCCGTCCGCGATCGCAGAGGCTTCTCAACGCAGGTCAATTACACGTGGTCGCATTCGATCGACAACGCTTCTGACGGCCAGGACTACGTGGCGAACGCGACGCAGCCGGACAACAGTCACTGCACGAGATGCGAGAAGGCCAACTCGAATTTCGATAGTCGCCACCGGTTCGTCGTCAGTGCGAATTATGTGCTGCCAAATCTGTTCGAGTCGCATCCGCGTCTCGGCAAAGGCTGGCAGCTAAACACGATCGTGACGATCCGCACTGGCAATCCGTTTCACCTGACGCTGTTTGATGATTACAACAACACGGGCGAGTTTTTCCCGCGGCCCGATGTCATCGGCGATCCTTACGCGGGCACGCGCGCGCCTGACAACTTCATCAATTTGTCGGCGTTCAAAGTGCCGTGTACGCTCGATCCGGCCGGCGACGGAAGCGCGGGGTCGTGTATTCCCGGCACGTGGCACTTCGGTTCCCTCGGTCGAAACGCACTGCGTGGGCCAGGTTACAGCAACGTTGATTTCTCGATCTTCAAAGACACGGACATTACAGAGAAGCTGCGTCTTCAGTTTCGAGCTGAAGTCTTCAACATCTTCAATCATCCAAACTTCTCGAACCCGCTATTACCGAGCTTCGCCGCTGACATTACGTCGTCGATAGATCCTGTAACAGGTCGCGGCACGGGTTTTCTACCGATCACGGTCACGCCGGACGTCGGCATCGGCAATCCGTTTCTCGGCGGAGGCGGGCCACGAAATATCCAGTTCGCGGTGAAGTTGATCTTCTGAAAATAGCCACAAAAGGCACAAAAGAGATCAGTCACAACTTTTGTGCTTTTTGTGCCTTTTGTGGCGAAATCCGATCTCTCAGTTCGCAACGTACATTACCCGTGTTACGAATAATTTCATCAAAGGAGATTTCAGTAGACATGCAAAGTAACCCACGTTTTCAGTGGACCATGTTTGCAGGACTGGTCTTTTCCCTGCTGTTGACGCTTGCCGGCACGGCGCCCAGCCGCGCCCAGGAGAAATCGCTCTACGAACGCGTGGGCGGCTACAACGCACTCGCGCTCGTCGTTGACGACTTCATCGGACGGCTTGTTTCCGACAAGCAGTTTGAAAAATTCTTCGTCGGCCACAGCAATGATTCCAAGAAGCGGATTCGCCAGCACATTCTCGATCAGTTTTGCGCCGCGACGGGTGGACCATGTGTTTACATGGGACGTGATATGAAGTCCACTCATGCAGGGCTCGGCATCACAAACGCCGACTGGGACGCCGCCGCCAAACATCTCGCCGCATCGCTCGATAAGTTCAAAGTGCCGGAGAAAGAGAAAGGGGAGATCCTCGCCTTCGTCACGACGCTGAAGAACGACATCGTCGAGAAGTAGAAAAACTTGTTCATCCACAGATTACACAGATGTTATAAACAATCTGCGTAATCTGTGGATAAGAGTTCGATGCAATGAAAAAAGCCGTCATCGTTATCATCATTACTGCGGCGATCATTGCCTGTAAGAGTGGGCCGACTCAACGGGTCAGCTCAGTCGTAGCAGCCGTTCCGAGTCCGAGCCCAGTCAAGGCCGCGGTATACGTTACTGACAACGCACACGTAATCGATGAAGCCACACGAAAGCAGTTGGAAACTACGCTCGCAGCGTTGAAGGAACACAAGAAGATAGATTTCTCGGTGGTGACGATTACGAGCATTGACGATAATCCCATCTACGACTATTCGCTGGGCCTAGCGCAAGACCGCAAGAAGAAACGGGATAGCGTCGAACAGAATGTCGCCATGCTGCTATTGCTCGTTTCAGTCGACGATCGTAAGTGGCACGTTCAAATCACTCGCGACCTCGAGTCACACCTGACAAACGAGATCCTCAGAAGCATGAGCATACCGATGACCGACGCCTTCCGTCAGAAGCAATATGGCGAAGGAATTAGCAAATACGTGAATGCCGTCATTGCGAAACTCGACCAACTCGGTATCCGTTAGCACAAAAAACACAAAAAATGGTGCTAGTGTTCGCTCCTTAGCGGAGGAGACGTATGTCACAAACGAATACTGAAATGCCGATGCGGACGCTCGGCCGGACTGGCGTGAAAGTGTCGCTCGTCGGTCTTGGCGGATGGCACCTCGGTTTCAATTTTATCGACGAGGAATTGAGTGTGCGCATCATTCGCACTGCGATCGATAACGGCATCAACTTCATGGACAACTGCTGGGACTACAACGAAGGCGCGAGCGAGGAGCGCATGGGAAAAGCGCTGAAGGACGGTTATCGCGAGCGCGTCTTCCTGATGACGAAGATCGACGGCCGCACGAAAAAGGACGCTGCAAAACAGTTGGACGAGTCTCTCAAACGCATGCAAACGGATCATATCGATCTGGTCCAACATCACGAGATCCTTCGTTTCGAAGATCCGCATCGCATCTTCGCCGCCGAGGGAGCTAATGAGGCGCTGCTCGAAGCGCGTGATGCAGGGAAGATCAGTTTTATCGGGTTCACCGGTCATAAAGATCCACGCATTCATAAGTACATGCTCGATGTCGCCGCGGAAAACGGCTTTCAGTTTGACACAGTCCAGATGCCACTCAACGTGATGGACGCGCATTATCGAAGCTTCGAGAAGATCGTTCTGCCTGAGCTGGTCAAGCAGAACATCGGCGTGCTGGCGATGAAGACGCTGGCGAATGGAACGATTCTCGAGTCGAAGACTGTTTCAGCGATCGAGTGTCTTCAATATGCGATGAACTTACCGACGTCGGTGGTGATCACGGGTTGCCAGAGCATGGAGAATCTCGAGCAGGCGCTAACGGCCGCACGCACGTTCCAGCCGATGAGTGACGATCAGGTGAAGAGCATTCTCGATAAAACCGCCGAAGCTGCATCACGCGGGAAATACGAGCTCTTCAAAACGACGTCGATTTACGACGGCACCGCGGTGCATCCGGAGTGGCTCGGCGAAGAGCCCAGGGAAGTGCAGCGAGTGATGCAGACCGGCTAGAGGAGCGAGCGGGCGGCCACGGAGGGCTGCCCCTACAGTTGATTTCAAGTTGCATTGCGCATTGTGGAATACAACTGTAGGGGCGGCCCTCCGTGGCCGCCCGTGTTCTAGCTGAGCTGCTTTAAATCATTTCGCTTTGCAGATCGAGTTCGAGCGAAGGGTCCTGGCGCATGAGGCGTCGGAGGAGAAGTGGCGTGTCGAACATCTGTTCGAGGCCGCGCACGATCGCGTAACGCGGATCGTCGGCGACGCGCACCGGCAGCTTCGTCTGCTCGTGTAAATACTCATCTAAACCACCAAACAGCGCGCCGCCACCGGTGAGAATGATCCCTCGATCGTAAATATCTCCCGCCACTTCAGGCGGAAGCTCTCCCAGCGTTGCACTGACACCCGCCACTATCTGGCGCACAACTTCCTGTGCGATCGGATAAATCTCACCCGCACTGATCTCAATCGAGCGTGGCATCCTCGTAAGCACGTCACGACCGTTGATCGGAATTTCCTGCGCAAGATTCGTGGGAACAGTTGCTGAAGCGAGCTCGAGCTTGAGTCGCTCCGCCGTCCTCGCACCGATCAGCAAGCCGCGATGACGTCGAACGTGATTGATGATCGCAGCGTCGATGTTTGAGCTTCCGATCCGCTCGGCGCGTGCGCGAATCGTCTTACCGTTCGCGACAATTGCAACGTTGGTGGTGCCGCCGCCGATGTCCACAACCGCCGAAGCGTGCACGTCGTCTACACTAAGGCCTGCTCCAAACGCTGCGGCAAGACCTTCTTCGATCATTCCGACACGACCGACGCGCGCGTGTTGCGCCGCACCCAGTAACGCGCGTCGCTCGACCGGCGTGACATCAGAAAAGACGCTCATCAACGCGCGACGGCTAAAATGCGAGAGACCACCGCGCGCCTCGCCGACGAAATGCGCCAGCATCTCCCTCGTTCTTTCAAAGTCCGCCACGACGCCGTTGAGCATCGGCGCGATTACAGTAACGCCGCGTTCTTCGCGACCATACTTCTGCTGCGCTTCGCGTCCGATCGCGATCACTTCGCCGGTCACACTATCGATGGCGACGAGCGAAGGCTCATCAACCACAACGCCGCGCCCGCGCACCACGATGATGGTCGACGCTGATCCCATGTCGATCGCAATCGAATCGGACACGAGGTTTTGCAAAGCCCCGACACCGAGGAACGCCGCTGTCTTCCGCATGAACGCCATCGCGCGCCATGATAACGCATAGCGCGCGGTGTTACATCAATTGGTCGCTATCTAATCCCGAGGTGTTGCGATTCTTGCGAGGCGCCGGCTCTTTGTATGATAAGAGGTTTGTGGTCACTTCAGTCACCGAGTTCACAGGCGCAGGAGCCAGCGCAGTTGTCGTGACTGATGATTTGAATGCAGGATGCGCTGCGGTTGCGATAGTCTTTGGTGTGGCTGGATTGAGTGTACGGTGCAATTGCCGCGAGCCATTGAGTAAATATAATAATCCGTAACTGAACAGCGGAATACCAACCAATAACATTGGCGTGACAATCCTTCCGCCGATGACGATGTACCACGGCAATACGATAAGCAGAGCCAGCAGCAGCGCGCAGATGCCGACGAACATGCTGTGATAACTACCGCGCGCGTTCCTTGTGAGACGCAGCACTTCGAGCTCCGGCACTTCGAGCACTAGCGGCGCTCCGCAGCGGCGACAAAAGTTTGACTCGTCCGTTACTTGAGTCCCGCAGGTGCGACACGCCGACGCTACCGCGCGTTCCATCGCCAACGCGGCTATCGCCTCGGCTTCGCGCGCGAGCGTTTGGCGATCGCCCCTGGTCATTCGCATGTAGCTCTTGACTTCGTAGTTGAAGGTCGCGAGCACGGCTGCGTCATTTGTCTGTTTCAAAGAGATCGTGAGCGTGGTGGGGTAGTCGAGGACGTTGAGCGAACAGTCCCACTTAGCGCTGCACTGCTTCCCGCGTTTCGCGTAGAGAGGTTGGTCGCCGAGGATCTTGTAGCCGAGCGTCTGAATGGCGGTAACAAGGCGTGCTCGTACGCTCCCCACGTCGCCGGGAATAGCCAGGGTTAAGTCGTGATCGCTGATCGTGGTGGTGGATGAGTAATCTGTGCTCATAGGAAGCCTTTACGATCTCAAGCGCCGAAGGTTTCACAGAACCGAGCGCGGTAGCGCCGGGTCAACCCTCATCGACGGGGCGTGATCCGGGACGTTGACCCGGCGCTACCGCGCTCGGTTCTGTGCGTTGCGCTTACTGGTGGCGTAGCACGACGATCGGATCGACGCGCATGGCGCGGCCCGCGGGGATCAGGCACGCCAACAACGCAACGAGCCCGAGCAGCGTCACGATCGTCACGAACGTGAGCGGATCGGTCGGTGTGACTCCGAAGAGCATATTTTCAATGAAGCGTGTCAGACCGAACGACGCAAACACTCCAACCATCGCCCCAACGCCGACCAGCACGAGCCCGCGACCCACGATGAGCTTCAGAATCGATCGCGGCTGCGCACCGAGCGCCATCCGAATCCCAATCTCGCGCGTGTGCTGCGCGACCGTATAGCTCATCACGCCATAAACACCGATCACCGCCAGTAACAACGATACGCCGGCGAAGACACTCAACAGCGTCGTGTTCACACTCTTGTCCTTCACCGTATTCTCGATCACGAGATTCATCGTGTTCACTGCATAAAGCGGCTGTCCCGGATCGACTGCCTGCACCTCGCGACGCACAGCCGCGGCGATATTGCTGTCATCGAGACTCGATCGAACCATCAGCCGCATGTTCCAACGCATCTCGGCCCAGAAAGTCTTCAGCGTGTAGAGCGCATACATCTCCGGCGCGGCGGGCTGCAGCAAGCCATAGTTCTTCACGTTGCCGACGACTCCGATAACAGTCACTTGCGTGCCGTCACCGACGCGCTTTCCGATCGGATCTTCGTTGGGCCAAATGTGCTTCGCCATCGCTTCGTTAATCACCACGACTGACTGCTTATCATCGCCTGCCGCTTTGCTAAACAGCCGCCCACGAAGCAAAGGAATGTTTGCTGTATTGAAGTAGTTGTCACTGACTACGCGAAACTCGACGAGCGGAGACTCGTTCGGCGGATAAGTTTTGCCTTCCACCGTAACGTTCGCGTTCGTTCCCATTTCTTCGATCGGCAGATGCGAGATCACTGCCGCTGATTCCACGCCCGGCAAGGTATTCAGCCGTTCCAGCACTGTGGTGTAAAAATTATTCGTCGAATCAATGTCTTTGTATTTATCGCGTGGCAAAGCGACTTTCGCCGTGAGCAGGTTTTGCGGCTGTAGCCCGGGTTGGACTTCGCGGATGCGCATCACGCTGCGAATCATCAGACCGGCGCCGATCAGTAAGACGACCGCCGCCGCGACTTCAACCACCACGAGCACGGGTCGCAGCCACGCCCCGACCGCACCGATCGACATCGTGTTGCCGCCTTCTTTGAGCGTCTCCTGCACGTCGGTTTTGCCGGCTTGCAGCGACGGGATTAAACCAAACACGATGCTCGTCAACATCGATACGCCCAACGTGAAGAGCAACACAGGCGCATCGATCCCGATCTCCTGCGAGCGCGGCAGAAACGGAAAAGCGAGTTTGCCGAGGACGCTCATGATCCACCAGGCGAGTCCGATTCCCAGCGCGCCACCAATCACCGACAACAACAATCCTTCCGTAAGGAACTGCTGAATCAACCGGCCGCGCCCAGCTCCGAGCGCAATGCGTATTCCGATCTCGCGTCGACGAACCGTCGCGCGCGCCAATAACAAATTCGCGACGTTCGTACACGCGATCAGGAGGACAAATCCGACGGCGACCATCATCATCCAGAGTGGCGATCGGACATTCGCGGTCCACAGCTCTTCGATTTGCATGAGCCTGACGCCGCGGCCGTTTTTGTACTGCTCTTCCAGTCGCTGCGCGATGCCGTTCATCTGCTCGCGTGCCTGCGCGAGCGTCGCGCCCGACTTGAGACGTCCGATCACGAGATACTTGTGATCGCCTCGATTCGCGCGGTCCTGCTCGGGAAAGACGAGCGGCGACCACATCTGCACGGTGCGATACAGCGACGAAAGCTCGCGCGGCATCACGCCGATGACCGTGTACTTCTGTCCGTTCACAGCAATCGTCTGATTGACGATATTCGGATCTGCGGCGAAGTTACGACGCCAGAGATCGTCGCCGATAACGACCACTTGCTGATGACCGGCCACGTCTTCACCGGGAAGAAACGCGCGGCCAAGAGTTGGTTTCACTCCGAGCACGTCGAAGTAGTTAGCGCTGACGCGTATGCCGGGAATGCGCTGCGGAGTGTCGCCGCCTTCGAGATTGAAACTCGTGAACGAGTAG
Organism: Pyrinomonadaceae bacterium; assembly: GCA_036498585.1. Taxonomy (GTDB): domain Bacteria; phylum Acidobacteriota; class Blastocatellia; order Pyrinomonadales; family Pyrinomonadaceae; genus PSRF01. The sequence goes on from DASYFE010000156.1 coordinate 48,153, forward strand.
GCGGACATGCCGGCGAAGACGTTACTCTGATTTTTCCAGTCTTCGTAATAAGGCACTGATACGGATCCGTAGCCGTCGGGTTTGAACGTCTCAGAAAGATCGACGAGTTGTTCGGACTCGGGAAACGGCATGGGCTTAAGAAGAACTGCATTGACGGCGGAGAAGATCGCGGTGTTGGCGCCGATGCCGAGCGCGAGCGTGAGTGCGGCGATGATCGTAAAGCCCGGCCGCTTCGCCATCATTCGAATCGCGTAACGCAGATCCTGGATGAATTCCCTCATGCAATATTCTCCCTTCTCTGCGAATCCTCTGCGTCCTCTGCGCCTTTGCGGTTAGTGGTGTTTCTTGGCTATTCACCGCAGAGACGCAGAGAACGCAGAGGATTCGCAGAGATGAAATAGGTCATTTCACCTTCATCACAACGAAAGTGAGATCGTCGTAGAGCGACATGCCCGAGCACCATTCCTTGACGCGCCGCGCCACGACGTCGCGAATCTGATCCGCGGAGAGCGAGGCGATCGACTTCAACGTGTCCATGATCCTGCTCGCTCCAAACTCTTCGCCTTCCGTGTTCAATGCTTCGCTGAGACCGTCCGTGTAAAGAAACAGCAGATCGTTCGACTTCATCTGCACGGTCTCTTGTTCGTAAACAGCATGCTCAAACGCGCCCGCGACCAGTCCGCCTGACGTGAGCTGACGAACTTCGAAATCCTCATCAGCCTGAAGGTATAGCGGCGGGTTGTGCCCCGCATTCACGTACGTCAGACACTGCGTCGTCTGATCGAATGTTGCATAGAAGAACGTGACGTAGTGTTCGCCGTTCGTCGTGTTGAAGAGCAGTCGATTGAGCTTACTAACGATCGACGACAACTCGCTCGCAGAGCTACTCGTCCCATTGCGGGCAGTCAAACTTCGCAACGTCGCCTGCACTGTCGACATCAACAGCGCCGCCGGCATTCCCTTGCCCGCCACATCTGCGATCGCGAGGCCGAGCTGGCTGTTATCGAAATTGATGAAATCGTAATAATCACCGCCGACTCCGCGCGCCGGCTCGCAAAACCCCGCCACTTCCATCGCGGCGCCTTTCGGAGCGCCTGATGGAAGCAGTCGCTGTTGCACTTCGGCTGCGAGCGCGAGCTCACGTCGCATACGTTCCTGCGCGACCATGCGTTCCGTGAGTCGCGCGTTGTCGATGATGAGCGCGAGCTGCGCAGCGATCGACATCAGCAGCTCGCGATCGGCGACGGAGTATTGAAAGCCACGGCTTCTTGGTCCAAACGAGAGTATTCCTACGAGCTCGTTCTTCTGTCTGATCTGCACGAGCAGTGTCGACTTGATGGCGAGCAAGACTTCGTGCTCGCCCGCACGCTCCGCACGTGTTTCCGGCAACACTGAGCTGAGCGCTTGCGACCACGTTTCGATTTCGCGCGGCTCGATGAGGAGTGGCGTTGAAAGATTCATCAACCGTCGCACAACAAACGCGCGCTTACCAAGCTGACAGCGTTTGCCGTCGACGTCTGTTTGCGACCCTGCTCCCTGGGCCGAAAGCACGCGCAGGTTGAAATTTCCACTCGCGTCGTCGCGGACGAAGATCGCAGCGTTGCTTGCGTCGAGTGCGTTTCTGACGCGCTCGGCGACACGTTGGTAAAGTTGATCGATGCTGGTGACGTTTTGTGAGCCTTGTCCGAGATCGAAGAAGATCTTGCGCTCGTCGTAAGGCGCGGGAGCGTAGTAGCGCTCGATCTTCGGCAACAAGCGGCGGCGCGCGATGATGTGAATCAGAATGAACGTCCCGACGAGAACGAGGGAGACGATCGCGTCGGTGCGACGCCCGAAAGTGTCGAGCGTTCTGAGCCGGCTACCGGAGAAAACAAGGAAGTAGATCGCGAGAAAAAGAAGCAGCTCGACGGAGTAATAGATCCGTCTGAGATTCAATCGTGCCTTCGATTTCCGCCACAGGCGTCGGGCGGCCTTGCGCGTCGGCATATTGAGGCGCGGCCAGATCCTCATGAATTTTGGGACTCCGATCTCGTGCTTCTCAAAGAACAGACACCGCCACCTGCACAAAAATGCACAAATAAAAAATCTGCGTAATCTGCGGACAAAGGCTGTAAACTGGTGCGCGGTTCGGCGTTTTGTGCTTCTCTGTGGCAAATCTAAAAGACTCCAATAAACAAATCGGCCTCAGCGCGCAGGTTGACACTCAGGCGGTAGCGGGTGAGTCGACTCCCGTGGTTGGCGAAGCAACTGGAGATTTTCCGGGGAAAAAAGTAGAGGAAGGTACCGGCCGTTCCGCGTTGATGGTCGGGGCCGGAATCCTGGTCAGCCGCATCATCGGCGTGATCCGGCAGCGGGTCTTCGCGCACTACCTCGGCACTTCCGACGCCGCGGGTGCGTTCAGCGCCGCTTTCAGAATTCCTAACTTCCTTCAGAACGTATTCGGCGAGGGCGCGCTTTCCGCGTCGTTCATTCCGGTCTATGCAAAGCTGCTCGCCGGTCACGACGAGAAAGAAGCGAGTCGTGTTGCGAACGCAGTGCTCACGTTGCTGGTGCTGGTCACGTCAGTGATCGTCCTCATCGGTGTTTTGACGACGCCTTACTTCGTCGGTCTGTTTGCATACAATTTCAACCCTGCCACACGTGAGCTAACCAGTCGACTGGTCCAGATCCTGTTTCCGGGCGCGGGTCTGCTCGTGTTGTCGGCGTGGTGTTTGGGAGTGCTGAACAGCCATCGCCGGTTCTTTCTGTCATACACCGCACCGGTCGCGTGGAACCTCGCGATCATCACTACTCTGATCGTTTTTGGCGGCGGTGAAGATCACGCGCGTCTCGTGGTAATGGTGGCGTGGGGATCGGTCGTCGGTAGTATGTTGCAGATCGCGGTTCAGCTTCCGACTGTCTTGAAAGTTTTGAAATCGTTCGGACCGGTGCTTGACACCGTCGACATCAACGTACGCAAAGTGTTGACGAATTTTCTTCCGGTATTTGTGAGTCGTGGCGTGGTACAGATCTCGGCCTTTGTCGATGCGATGCTCGCGGGGCTGATCAGCGAACAGGCAGTCGCGGCTTTGACGTACGCGCAGAGTCTTTACACGTTGCCGGTGAGTCTGTTCGGCATGTCAGTCTCCGCGGCTGAGCTGCCGGCGATGTCAGGCACGTTGGGAACAAAGGATGAGGTTGCGGTTAAGCTGCGTTCTCGACTCAATGCTGGTCTACAGCGAATCTCGTTTTTCATCGTGCCTTCTGCCACAGCGATGTTTGTGTTTGGCGACGTGATGACGGGAGCGTTGTATCAGACGGGTGAGTTCAGGCGCGCGGATTCGGTTTACGTTTGGGGCATCCTCGCGGGCTCGACGATCGGCCTGCTGGCGTCGACACATGGCCGGCTTTACTCGTCGACGTACTACGCGCTGCACGACACACGCACGCCGCTCTGGTTCGCGACGATACGCGTGTTTCTCACGACTGTTCTTGGTTACATCTGCGCGATCATGTTGCCGCCTGTGTTGGGACTTGAGGCGAAGTGGGGTGTGGCCGGGCTGACTGCTTCTGCGGGTATTGCGGGGTGGATTGAGTATTTGTTACTGCGACGCTCGATGAATTCGAGGATTGGGCGAACAGGCGTCCGCGCTGTCTACTTGTTCAAGCTCTGGGGCGCGGCGGCTGTTGCAGCAGTGATCGGCTTCGGCCTCAAGATGATCCTCCCACCGATGCATGCCATCCCACTCGCGATCCTGGTGCTGGGACTTTACGGAGTTCTCTACTTTGCGTTCGGCGCGACGCTCGGAATAACTGAAGCGCGCCAGATCCCGACCCAAATCGTAGACAGGATTTACAAGATTTTCAGGATTAACATGTAAATCCTGAAAATCTTGTAAATCCTGAGCCTCTTGCAAAACTCGCTTTACTTTAGGAGCCGATGCGTTTCTCTGAGCGCCATGATAAATGCGCTGTCGATTTCTGTTAGATCTCCCAGTTCAAAAGCAAACTTGCTTGATTCAGGGCGT
>DASYFE010000157.1:0-10201 GCA_036498585.1 Pyrinomonadaceae bacterium
ACGGGTGGCCACAGAGGGCCACCCCTACAGTTGCTTCGTTGCCGCACGATAACCCTGAAATAAACTGAGGGCCGCGACTAAACACGCGAGCGGGCAGAGCAGCATCGAGTAGCGCATGTTGAGTGGCGTGGTGGTGGCGCCGAGCCAGTCGTTGAGCTGGCCGATGATGAGCGAGCCGATGCCGTAGGCGATGATCACGGCAAAGAAGTAAACGCCGATGCCGAGTCCACGCAGCTCAGGACCTGCCATGTCGTGAACGTCCGCCGCGGCGGGCCCTAGCCACACGAGCGACAGCGCGAGCAACACCAGATTCGCAACCAACAGCAACAGAAGATTCCCCGAAAAGATAAACAACAACCAGAACGGCACTGCGATCAGCGCCGCAAGAGCGCCAAACAACATGCGACCGCCGCGTCCGAAGCGTCGAAACCTGTCTGCGAAATAACCACCGAGAATCGTCCCCGGCACGCCTGCAATCAGCGTCAACACACCGCCATAGAAACCGATCGTCAGGAGGTCGAGCTTGTAGACGCGCGTGACGAACGTTGCGCCCCAAAACGAGAGATTGTTTGCGGCGAGACCAAAACAGCCGTAGCCGAGATAGTGATATCGCAGCGGCACTGAATTGAAGAGAATCTTCCAATCACGCGCCGTGTACGTTGTTGTTGCGGTTTCTGTTTCTCCACGCGGCTGTTCGCGTAACAGATAAACCAGCACCGCGATCACGAGTCCGGGAAACCCCAACGCATAAAACGCAACGCGCCAACCGTAGTACTGTCCCAGCCAACCGCCGAGAAAGAACGCGAGACCAGCGCCGATCGCAATCCCACTTGAGTAGATTGCCTGCACAGTGGCGCGCACACGTGGCGGAAAGTAATCACTCAACAACGAGAGCGCTGCCGGTCCAAGTGTCGCTTCGCCAACACCGACCATCACGCGACACAACAGCAAAGACCAGAAACCATTTGCAAATCCAGTCAGACCGGAAAAGATACTCCAGACCGCCAGCCCGACGGCGATCATGTTCTTCCGAACAGCGCGATCCGCAAGGCGCCCGAACGGAATGCCGAGCACAGTGAAGAAGATGACAAACGACATGCTGCCGAGCAGGGCAAGCTGCAAGTCAGTGAACGCCATCTCCTTCTTGATCAACGGCAGCAGAATGTAAATGATCGTGCGGTCGAGATAATTGAAGACGTAGACAAGCGTGAGCAACGAGAGCGCATACCACGAATACCCACGAACTGAGTTACCCACAGGTTACACAGATTCCTTTCTGCGTAATCTGTGGACGAGAACAGTCGCTTCACCACGAATGACTGTTTCCTCGCGCTGGTTCACGCAAACCGTCTCGAGTTTCAAGATCGGCTTATCCTCGCGAACCTCTCGCACAGTAACGCGCGCGGTGATCTGGTCACCGGGAAACACCGGCGCGACGAACTGTAACGTCTGACCGAGATACACACTCCCCTTACCCGGCAACTTGTTCGCGAGCACGGCGGAGATGAGCGACGCAGTCAACATCCCGTGCGCGATCCGTCGCCCAAAGCGCGTCGTCTTCGCAAACTCCTCGTCGACGTGAACCGGATTGTGATCGCCTGTCACATTCGCGAACGCATCAATGTCTGACTGCTCGATCGTCTTTGTTATCTCAGCGCTATCGCCAACTTTCATCGTCATTCACCAGCTAAGAACTTCAGCACCGCCGCATTGAACTCTGCCGGTTTCTCAATGTTCGGCACGTGACCGCACTGATCGATCACGAACATCTTCGATCCCGCGATGTCTTTATTGAAACGCTCGCCTTCAGCCAGCGCCACGAGTCCATCCTGGCGTCCCCAGATGATTAGCGTCGGTCGCTTGATCGTTTTGGCAATGTCGTCGAGGAAATCTTCACCGCGTATGATCGACTCGGTGATGCTGTTGATCGTGTAGCCATCGCCGGCCGCGAGCCGCGCGGCGATTGACTGCTCGATGAAGGCGTCAGTCTGAAATGCTTTGCTGTAGAAAACTTTGGCGAGGAGGACTCTCGTTCCTTCACGCGTCGTTGGGTTCAGACCCCAGTAAACACGCGTATCGAAATCCTTCGGCGGCGCATAGCCGGCCGCATCCTCGAGCACGAGTTTGTCGACGCGATCCGGAAAGGTCGCTGTGAACATCGTCGCGATCCAACCACCCATCGAATTCCCGACAAGGGTCGCGCGCTCGATCTTGAGCTGTTTGCAAAACTGATCGAGGAAGTCGACGTAAGTGCGGATGCGATAGTTGACGAAAGGTTTATCAGACTTGCCGAAACCGATCTGATCGGGAACGACGACGTGATACTTCTCGGCGAGTGCGCCAATACTAAAATGCCATGACTGCCACGAGCCGCCGAGCCCGTGTAAGAGAATCACCGTCGGTCCCGATCCGGCCTCGACGTACTGGATCTTCTGACCAAAGACGAGAACCTCTTTCGGCGTCTGCGCCTTCCCTGCCGCCGCAACAAAGAGCGTGATAGCTATCAAAAATACGATCCGTGTTTTCATCTTTTTCCATCCGTGGCTAAATAGAGTCCATCAATCACGTCCCGAAAACGATTTGTAATAACGTCCCGCTTGAGTTTCCCTGTCGGCGTGATCTCGTCGCGCGCGATCTCGAAGTCACGATCTAAAACTGCAAAGCGCTTGATCGACTCAGTTGACGACACGCGCCGGTTCACTCCATAGACGATTCCCTGGACAGTCTCCCGCGGCACAACAGAATTCAAAGTGATCAGCGCGACGAGAAACGAACGACCTTCACCGTAAACCATCGCCTGGCTGACCACGTGATTCTCCTTCAACATGTTCTCCAGCAACGCGGGGGCGACTTTCTTCCCGGTTGAAGTAACTATCAGCTCCTTCTTACGCCCGATAATCTTCAGAAAACCGTCTGCATCAATCTCACCCAGATCGCCGGTCAGCAGCCAGCCGTCAGCAAACATCTTCGCCGTCTCTTCCGGCGCTTTGTAGTAACCGCTGAACATCATCTCGCTGCGAACGAGGATCTCTTTGTCGTCAGCGAGGCGGACTTCACAGCCGGGCATCGGTGGCCCAACAGTGCCGAACTTGTAATTGTCAGGTCGATTGAAAGCGACGCAGACATTCTCCGTCAGACCGTACGCCTGCAAGATCGGCAAACCAGCGGCGGCAAAGAACTCAGCCACTTCCAACAGCAACGGCGCGCCGCCTGAAGTGAGGAGTCGAATGCGCCCGCCAAAATAGTCTTTAACGTTCGTCGATCCGTCCGCAATGATGCGCGCGTAAATCTTTTCGAAGAAACGCGGGAGACTCGCAAACACAGTAGGCTTCACGTCGAGCATATACTCACCGAGACGCGCGAGATCGTCTACAAAATAAGCAGACGCACCCGCATACAGACGGTTGTACAAACCGGAAATTCTCTCCGCCACATGACAAAACGGTAGATATGAAAACGAAACATCCGTGTCGTAGATCGGAATCGTCTGTCGCAACGATTCGACGCTGTTGATGATGTAACGATGACTCAAACATGCACCCTTCGGCGCGCCTGTCGTGCCTGACGTGTAGACCATTATCGCGACATCGTCAGGCTTTGCGCCTTCCGCACGTCCTTTCAACAACGGCGCGAGCCGCGTGCGTTTTTCGCGACCGCGCGCGATGAAATCCCCATAAGAAACAACATCCGTCGCGCCATCCGTATCGAGCGCGATGATGTAACGCACTTTCGGAAGCTGATCGCGAACGCTGAGTACCTTCTGGAGTTGCTCATGCGTGTCGACCAGCACAAACTCGGCATCCGAATGATTGATGATGTAAGCGATCTGTTCCGCAGAGCTCGTCGGATAAAGACCGACACCAACGCCTCCGGCCATGATCGTGCCGATATCGCTGATGGGCCACTCAGGCACGTTGCCCATCAGAATGCAGATCGTTCCACGGGGCTGTAAATTAAACGACAACAGCGCCGTGGCAAAGTCATAAGTGTCCTCCTCGAACCGCCCCCACGAAATTCCTTGCCAGATATCATTCGAACGAAAGTAGAAGACGTCCTTCTGCTCAGCATTCACGTACCGGCTAACACGATCGACGAACAAAGAAGTGACTGTCGGATATTCCATGCCTAATACTTAAACGCGACGCAGGCCATGTTGAGGCCGCCACCGGAAGCGCACATGATTACATTGTCGCCACGATTCAGTTTGCCGGTATTGATCGCGTCATGAAGCACCATCGGGATGCACGCGGAACCCGTGTAGCCCCACTTCTGCATGATCGTGTGCGTGCGCTCCATCGGCAGATCGAGCTTCGCCATCACTTCCTTGATCGTGCTCAGATTCACCTGCGTGAACAGAAACAGCTTGATGTCATCAACTGTCAGCTTCGACTTCGCCAGCACCTCTTTAACAATCGCCGGCCACCCTTCAGTATTCACTTCCGCCGGATACTTCTTCGCGAACCGCACCTTGGTCCACCTGCCCTCGTCGATAACTTGAGCAGTGATCGGCAGGCGAGTTCCGCCAGCGTAGATCCCCATGTGATCGTGAAAGCTGCCGTCCGCGCGAAGCTTCCCGGCGAGAAAGCCCGGTCGCTCCTCGCTCGCTTGCAACAAAATCGCGCCCGCGCCGTCAGCAAAGATCGTGGCCGTCTTCTTGTCGTGCCAGTCGAGATACTTGCTGATCGCGTACGCCCCCACAACCAGCACATTCCGATAAGCAGGATCAGCGATGATGAACTTCGACGCAGTATCAAGCGCGGTCACAAACCCGGCGCAGGCGCAGTTCACGTCAAACGTTCCCGCATTCACAGCGCCGAGACGATGCTGCACGACAACGGACGTAGCCGGCGAAAGCTGCTCGGGCGTGTCAGTCGCGAGAATGATCAAATCCAACATAGCAGGATCGAGTCGCGCCGCTTCGAGCGCCTGGCTACTCGCGTGTGTAGCAAGGTCCGCAGTGCTCTCATCGTCGGCAGAGACGTGTCGCTCATGAATACCGAGAACGTTGGTGACAAACTCGTTGATGTCCTCACCAAGAATGCGACTCAGATCATCGTTCGTGACGATCTTTTCCGGAACATAGATACCTGTGCTAATGATATTCGCCGTGTTCATCCGTGAAAATCCGTGGCTAAAAATTGCGTAACGATTCGATTAAACTCCCCGGCCTGTTCGATGAAAAACGTATGACTCCCACCCTCAATAATCTGAAGTTCCGCCCCGGGAATCTTGTGCGCAAGATTGCGTGAGTTTTGCACCGGCACGATCACATCCGCATCACCACTCAACACCAGCGTCGAATTCTTGATCTCCGCAAGTCTCGACTCCGCATTGAAACTCATCGCCGCTTGCAACTGACTCAGATAAATGTGCTCAGGCACTTCATTCGTCGCACGCAAATGCACGATGCGATCAACTTCATCGACCTGCGTCCGCACATACTCCGGCGTGAACGCGAGCAGCAGGTTCTCTCGCATCCGGTCTTCACTATTGAGCCCCTTCGTTGACGCGAGCGCCTGCAAAGTCTCAGGCGCGGGCACAACGTGATTTGGACCACCAAAACTCGTGCAACAAAGCACCAGCTTTCGGGTCATCGCCGGATACTTCAGCGCAAACTCCTGCGCGACGAACCCACCAAACGAAGCGCCCACGATATGCGCGCTCTCGATACCGATCGTTTTCAACAGATGCGCGATATCGTCAGCGAGCAACCCGATCGTTTGCGCACCTTCCGGCTTGTCGGAAGCTGAAACACCCCTCGGATCGAAGATGATGACGCGGAAGTTGCGCGAAAGCTCGGCAGTCTGCTTGAACCAAATCCACCTACCTGCTGCAAACCCGGGAACCAGCACCACCGGCGGGCCATCACCTTCGATCTCGTAGTAGAGCTTCAGTCCGTTGACAGATACTTTGGGCACAAGATTTACAAGATTCGGACAGGATTTACATGTTAATTCTGAAAAATCTTGTAAATCCTGTCTAACGACTTAGAAATTCAACTTAAAAGCAAACTGGATCACGCGCGGTCCGGAGCTCGTCGCCGTAATCTGTCCAAACGTCAGCGGCACGGCGACGTTGTTGTTCGGATTCGCGAAGTTGGCCCAGTTGAAAAGGTTGAAAAACTCCGTGCGAAACTCGCCACGCACTCTTTCCGTGATCGGAATGAACTTCACGATTGAGAAGTCCATATTCTTCTGTCCCGGACCGTAAAGAAAGTTGCGCGGCGTGTTTCCAAACGGATTGTTCGGATCGAAATTCGGATTAGTCGGAATTCCCAGGCTCGTTCCCGACGCGACAAACGGTCTCGAAGCAACAAACGCGTTAACGTTGAAGAATCCATTGAGCCGCTCCTGCGTGCTGCCCGACGTCTCGATGCTGCCGGTAAAGCCGGGGTTGGAGTTTGCGCGTTGAATGATGTTGTTGCCGACGACGTCGATGATCGAATACGGAGTTCCTGTCTGCAGCGTCAGGATGCCATTCAACTGCCAGTTGTTCAGAAACACGCGCGCCGAGCTGGACTCGGAAACGAGCTTCGGCACATCGTAAACAAAGCTCGTGACGAAGCGATGGCGCCGGTCGAAATCCGATGGTCCATAGTTCGTTCTCCAGTTGAACTGATCGCCCGCGACCGCAAACAACTCGTTCACCGTGCCGCCCGAATAGTAGTCATTCGACTTGCCGTACGTGTAAGCGCTCAGGAATTGCAAACCGCGACTGAAGCGCTTCGTGACGCTGAGCTGAAACGAGTTGTAATCCGAATTCGAGGTTGACTGCACCTGTTGAATGCCACCGGCGACGTTCTTCTGTATCGAGAGCGCAGTGCCGAGCGGCGCAGTAAACACGTTCGCCGCGCGGTTGTAAACCGGCTGGTTCAGAGTGATCACCTGCAGCAGCTTCGTTCCCTTCGAGCCGACATAACCGGCTTCGAGCAGGAAGTCTTTCGCAAACTCCCACTGCACGTTTGCGTTGTATTGCTGGATGTACGGCGTTCGCAATTCCGGATCGATAAAGATGCCGCTGATCGGCACGCCGACGATTGGAGCCAAAGGCGCGAGCGGCGACGGGATCGTCGGGTTCACCGGAAACTGGCCCGGCTGCGGCACCGGTATAAACGGATCCGACATCGTGCGCAGAACACCCGGCAGTCCGACTGCCAGCGCGAGATACGGATAATTGAGCAACTGCGTGTTCGCGTAACGAGTCGAGAACCGATCGTAATAGATACCGTAACCACCACGCGCGACGAGCGTTCCCGAATCGTTCAAGCGATAAGCAAAACCGACGCGCGGCGCAAAATTGTTTTTGTCATTCGGCACGAGCGTGTCTTCAACCGTGGGCACATTCGAGAGTGTGCCGTTGCCCGCCTGCACAAATCCGTTCGGTGGACCAGCAGGCGCGGCGGTCGTTCCCTGTCGAAACTGATCCGGCAGGAAGTTTACGAGCCGCCCGCGCGTGTCGACCGGATAACCGTAATAGTCGTAGCGCACTCCGAGGTTCAAAGTCAGACGCGAGTTGACCTTCCAGTCGTCCTGCACGAAGCCGCTCCAGTCGTTGACGCGCAACGCACGATCAAACACCCCCGAGCCGATGATCGAAACGCCACTGCCCGTCAGGAATGCGGGGAAGCTGGAGAAGATCACTTGCCCGCGCGAGAACGCGTTGAAGTAGAAGTTGACCTGCGAGCGTCGATACTCACCACCGAGGCGTAAACGATGATCGCCCGCGACGATCGAGAGCGTGTCGCCGTATGTGAACGCGTTGATACGCGACGATTGGTCGGCGAATGGCGACGAGCCGGTCGTGAACAATCCAGTCACGGTCAACGTCGGCATGCCGGGGAAAAGATTTCGCAGCGGGCTGTTGATACCGAAGTCTGCCGCGGCAAAAGGCTCTTCCGGCACAGACGTCACGCGCAAACGACTGAAACCGAAACGTGCCTGGTTAACTACGTTCTGCGAGAAGACGTAAGTGTCGGTGATCGCGTTGAGATCCTGAATGATGTCGAGCGAGCCACCGGTGCCGGGCAGTTGTGTGACGCCGTTGCCGAGACCCGCGAAGTTGTAGTTTGCCTGGAAAGTCGGGTTACTCGCGAAGAAGTTCTTCGAGCTGATCGTGTGCTTGTCGTTGAGACGCCAATCGAAGTTTGCGTTGAACTGGTTCTCAGTGAAACGCGAGAGACCTGAGATCGGAGTCAAACCGTTAGGTGTTCCGGAAGATGATGGAATCAAAAACTGACCGTTCGGCAATCTCGCGTTGAGCACAGAGAGGATCACAGGATTGATTGCTGCGGCGGGAACGCCAAAAGCCGCAGACAAACCAGCAGCAGTGCGATTGTTGTCGCGCAACCCCGGCGGAATACTCGGTGACATCAGACTGTTATTCAGCGACGCACCGTTGCGCTCGCGCGTGCCCTGGTACGAGCCGAAGAAGAAGAGGTGGTCTTTAACGATTGGGCCACCGAGCGTGCCGCCAAACTGGTTGCGCTTCAAAACAGGTCTCTCACGGCCCGCGGCGTTGAGAAAGAAATCGTTCGCGTTCAGCGCGTCGTTGCGCAGGAAGTAGTAAGCGTTTCCGTGGAAAGGATTTGCGCCTGACTTCGTGATCGCTTCGACGTTGCCACCCGCGTTGCGTCCCTGTGAAGCATCGTACAGGCTTGTTTGCACGATGAACTCCTGGAGCGTGTCGGTGGCGGGAACGGCGATGTTTGGCGTCGAGTTTGTGCCGATGGAGTTGCCGTCGATGCCGTTTATGCGCACGTTGTTGCTGGTCGTGCGCTGGCCGTTCACGGAGATGATCGCGTCGCCGCGACCGAGCTCAGTGTTGTTGGCGACTGACGAAGACGTGCCCGGCGAAAGCGTCAGAAGCTGTTGAAAGTTTCTGGTGGGCAGCGGCAGTTGTCGAATCGTTTGCTCTTCGATCGTGCGGCCGACTTGCGAACTCTCCTGCTGCACGAGCGGCGGTTCAGCTTCGATCGTGACCATGCCTGAGACTGTCGCTGCGTCGAGACGAACCGGCAAGGTCGTCGTTTGCGTGACGTTGATCTTGATTTCGTCAACGAGGACGGTTCGGAAGCCAGCGGCAGTGACCTCGAGCTTGTAAGGGCCGGCAGGCACGAGCGTGAAAACGAAATCGCCGGAGTCATTGGTCGTGGCCTCGCGGTCCTGAGCGGTGACGAGGCTCGTGAGCTTGACGCTTGCTCCAGCTACCACCGCGCCGTTCGCGTCAACAACACTGCCGCTTAGCTGTCCAGTGCCGCCCTGCGCAAAGGCCGTCGACACCGCGCACAAAATAATAAAGAGAAAACTGAGAATCGACTTATGCATGACCTTCCTCCTGCAAAAACAACGAACGTTCGTTTTTCTTTCTAATCGGAAAAGCACAGAACCGAGCGCGGTAGCGCCGGGTCCGTTTAGGCTTTGCGCTTCTTAGTGGAACGTGAAGACTTGCCGTCGTGGTTCTGCAACAAACCGCGACAGTACATGTCCGTCAACTGCGTGATGACCTGTTCGTCCGTCAAACCAAAATGGCGATTGCCGCCAAACAACTTTTCAACCAGAAAGTAATTAAAAAACTGCATGTAGAGGGCCGTGAATCCGACTGCCGGATCGATATCGCCGTGTACTGCACCACGACTCTTCAGCTCGTCAAACTGCGTGGCGAACCGTCTTCGCAGGTTGTGAACCAGCCCCTCGAACATCTTCCGGAAGTGGCGGTTCTCGAACTCGAGTACGTCGATGTACATCAGCAGCCAGAAGTCGTGGTGATCGTTAACCATCTTCTTGATCTGCTGGCCGAAGCGCCTGAGCGACTCGGGCTTGAGCGGCTCGTCGATCTCGTCGAAGATCGAACGCAGGCGACCGTCGATGATCGTCTGATACTTATTGATAATCGACCCGAGGATCTCCTCTTTGGTTCGGTAATAGTTATAGACGTTGCCGAGCGAGGTCCCCGCCCGAGCGGCAATATTGCGCATCGAGGTGGCGTGAAAACCTTGCTTGATGAAGAGTTTCTTGGCCGCTTCCTCGATCCGGCTTTTGTTCTTTTCGATCGCGCTGGGACTGAGTTTTGGCATTCCGCCTATAAAAACGAACGTCCGTATTTTATTTATCTGCGGCCGGGTGTCAAGGTGGAATTCAGTCCGCGAAGCGGCCGAGCTGTAATAACGCCGGAGGCGTTCGCTAATTTCAGCCCAGGGTTCGAG